>JBAUYI010000187.1:0-25535 GCA_049584715.1 Xanthobacteraceae bacterium | reverse complement strand
GCGGATCGGTCTGGGTCTGCCAATACGACCACTGGCGCGAATCATAGCCGAGCGCGTTGGAGCCGCCGCCGGGCGCCGGCGTGACGACGAAATTGTTCGGCGCCGCCGGGTCGGGGATCGGCCCTTGCGCCAAGGCAGCGCTGTGCAGGGCCGCGGCGAGAATTCCAGTCAGCAACAACAGGCGTTTCATCGGATCACCCACGGTGATGTTTTGCGCTACGACGCCGCCCGGCGCGGCGCGGCTGCGGCGCTGTCGGCGCGGAAAATCTCGTCGAGGCACCAGCGCGCCACTTCGCTGCCGGTGGCGAACCAGACGCCGCCGGCCGCTTTCATGTGCGCAATGATGGTGCGCAAGGTGTTGGCGCGGCCGGGGCGCCCCGAAATGTAGGGATGGAACTGGAACGGGCAGTAGGTCGGCGCAATTTTCGACTCGGCGTGAAACTCGTCGAACATGCCCTTCCAGATCACCAGCGTGTCGGCCGGATTGCCGGCATCGTTGTGGCGATGCTGGTAGGTGCGGCCGTCGCCGAACGGCTGCCGCGGCAATTCGACCAGGACGCGGCCGTTGGATTGCCACAGGAACGGCAGATCGTGAGAGAACGAATTGCTGTTCCACAGGAAGCCGTGCTCCATCAAGAGTTCGAGGCTGTTCGGGCTTTGCGTGCAAGAGCGCCAGCCAAACGGCCGCTGGCCGGTGCGGCTGCGGATCATGTCGATGGTCTTGCGCATCACCTCACGCTCCTGATCCCGCGTCAGGTTGCGCGCCACTTCGTGATGATAGCCGTGGCCGGCGATCTCGTGGCCCTGGGCGACGATCGCCTTGACGGCGTCGGGGAAGCGCTCGGCGATGGCGCCGCAGGTCAGGAACGTGGCCTTCACGTTCTCGTCCTTGAGAATGCGCAAGATCCGCCAGATCGCCGTGTGCGGGCCGTATTCGCACTGGGTGTACTCCTCGTGGTCGCGCGTGCCGTCGGGCAGCGGGCGGACGTCCTCGCCGCCCTGGAAATCGAAGGTGAGTGTGACCGCGACTTTGGCCTGGTTCGGCCAGACGAAAGGGCCGCCATGGTGGTGGTCCTGCAACATGATCGATCTCCTAGCGCGCCCACGAAACTCTAAACGAGGCCGCATTTAAGGTCCATGACCGCGGCGGCGGCCCGTTGATACCTTTCGTTACTTTTATTGCGCGAGCGCGGCTTGGATGCGCGCGACCGCGGCCGGCGGGGTCGCGAACAGACGGTCGACCGTGGCCCGGGTTTCGTCGGCGCTCATGGGGTCGATGTCGATATCGAGCTTTGCCGCCTCCTCGAGGAAATCCGCGTCCTTCATGGCCGCCTGGGTGGCGTGGCGCAAAACGGCAAGGCGGTCCGGCGGCGTCCCTGGCGGCGCCGCCAGCGAACGCCCGAGCGCGAGCGGCAGATAGAGGAACTCCAGCGCCTGGCGAACGTCCGGCGACTTGGCCTGGTCGAGGATATTGGGAACGTCGGGATAGCGCTCATCCTTGCGCACCGCGCCCTGGGCGATGAGACGGATCTTGCCGTCGGCAGCCAGCCGGCTGAATTGGGAGCGAAACAGCGACAGGCTGATGCCGCAGGCGCCCGTGATCTCGCCGCGCTCCAGCGCCAGCAGGCGTTCCGGCGTGCCGGGATAGCCGGCGATCACCTTGAACTTCATGCCGAGCAGTTCGCGATAAACCACCGGGAACGAATAGGACTGGGCACCGGCGCCCGACGCGCCGGCGATGACCTCGCGCTGGTAAAGGTCGTCGATGGCGCTGACCCCGCTGCCGGCCGAGACGATGCAGGCGTCGTGATCGCCGTTCATGTTGCCGATCCAGGCAAAGCCGCGGCCGCGAAATTGCACCTGGGGCGATTTGTAGACTTCCTCCTGGATCGCGGTGCCGCGCACCATGCCGAAATAGGAGCCGTCCTTCGGCACCGTATTGTAGATCTGGTTGGCCAGCGCCATGCCGCCGGCCGCCGGAACGTTCTGGACGATGACGCTCGGATTGCCCGGGATATAGCGGGCGATGTGGCGCGCCAGGATACGAAGATAAATGTCGTAGCCGCCGCCTGGGCTATTGGGCGAGCCCAAGGTCAGGGTGTGGGTTTTGTAAAACGTCTCGGCGTCCTGCGCGGACGCGCCAGCGGCGGCGCAGGACGCCACCGCGACCAGCGTGAGCAAAACCGCACGCTGCAAGCTGTTCCGTCCGGCCACCCCGTCCTCCCGCGCGACTTTTCGCGCGGTAACATCGACATAGTTCTCGGCGCAATTCCAGCCTCGCCGCGGCCGGACCAGGCCGAAGACTATGAGACGATCCAATGCCCGCAAAGTCGCCGTTACCGGCGTCGGCCCGTATGGGCTCTCGGGTGGGACACGCGCCGGACGTTCACTTCGTCAGGCGCGCCGTCGAGATGGCTTGCGCGAACAGCGCCTGCATCGCCGCGGTGATGTCGCCGTCGGTGGTCACCGTGAAGAACATGCCGGTCGAGGCGCAGCTTTCCAGGTTGGGACTGATCTGGTTCTGATACGGCGCGACCCAGCTGTTGTACCAGGAATTGGTCGTCAGCGGCAGGTACTCGGTATAGAGCACCGCGATCTGGATGCCGCGATTCTTGACGGTCGTGCACCACGCGGTGTTGAACGGCTGCTGGCAGCGGTTGCTGCCGCTCAGCGTCTGCGAGCAGGTGGTGTTGGCTTCGTCGTCGACGCCGTCGGAGACGATGAACAGCACTTCCTGCGGCGTCGAGGCCGGCGTGCCCAGGCCCGGATTGGGCATGATAGCGTTGATTTGCGACATCGCGGTTTCGAAATTGGTATCCATGTCGCTGTTGTTGTTGCTGCTGGTGAGCCAATTGTTCTTGTAGACCTGCAGCACGTTGATGGTTCCCGCTGCCGTCTGCGCCGTCGTCATATTCGACGTCAGCGCCTGAATGGTGCTCAGCCCGTTATTGGCGAAGGTGTAGATCGCCATCTGATATTGCGAGGTGTTCGAGCCTTCCGTCGCCGCCGCCGTGCTCATCAGCGATTGGGTGGCGCTGGCCAGATTCTGCATGCGCGTGACCACGCCCAGATTCCTGGCCAGGGTGTAATTGTCCTCGCCGTTGGGATTGCCGAGATTGTCGGCGGACGGGTCGGTTTCATGGCAGGCGAAGGCGCAGCCGCCTTGCGCCGAGGTATTGGCCACCATTTTCTGGATGCCGGCCGTGGTCGCGGCGATGTTCATCGACGGCGAATTGTCGAGCAGCAGATAGAAATTGATGTTCACCGACAGACCAGCCGCGGAGCTCGCGCTGCCGCTGAGCGTGGTGCTCGGGATACCCATCAATCCCATGAAGGTGTTGGTTTTGGTCGCGGTATAGGACACCACCGCGGTGCGGCCGCCATTGGCGTCGGTCACGGTGACGGTCACGGTGCCGATTGCGACGTTCTTCAGATTGATGGCCTCGGCGTTGAAGATGGTCGTCGCCGTGGTCTTGGCATCGTCGGCGGTGCCGGAAATCGCGTTGTGATCCACCGCCGCGAGCGCAGCCGCATCGGCCACCGCATCGAGCTTGCTCTTGGCCATATTGGCGGTCGAGTAGTCGATGCCGGCGCCCACCGAAAAGATGATCGGGATCGACGACAGCGCGACGAACAGCGCCATGGTGCCGCCCTCGTTGCGACGGAAACGTCCCATTTGCTCGAGCGCATTGCGAAACAGGCGAGTGAAGTTTGCCATTGGCGTAGCCCCGAATCTGTTGTCCGATCACGCCCGCAAGCATCCGCCAAAAGAGCCGATCGTCGGCGCGTGACCGGCGCGCCCTCAAACGCGCGGTGGTCCCTCCACCTAAGTTTCTAAATCTGAAAATTGCGTGAAATCGCGTCGTGAAGAATGGCTGATTCCGCGCAGCATTTTTCCGACAATTCGCAATGAAAAGCGCAACGGTTTGGAAAGCATCGCGGTGACGGCGCCGGAACGCCGGATTTGCCGGCCTCGTTCAGCTGAATTCGCGATTGCTACGTCAGAGGTGGCAGCGCAACACGCCGCTCCAGTCGCAATAGCCGTGGCCGAGATGGCAGCAGCCGAAGGACGCTTCCGAGCAGAAATAAAATTGATAGTCGATGCCGCAATGGTCCGAGCAGTATGGCCGGCTGGTGAAATTCTCGAACGTACAATGGTTGCGGTACCGCGGCGGCAGTTGGTCGGGCGTCTGCCAGTCGACGCGGACGACGAGGCCGCTGTTCATGTCGCCGGCGCGAGCGGCCGATACCAACACGGCGGCAGCGAGAACGGCAAGTGCAAGAGCCTTCAGCATCGGGTTTCGCCTCATTCACTGGTACGCGACAGGACAGAGTGCAGGGCGTCGGGCGGATCGGCAATCGAGGGGGCTTCCGCGACCGCCGCCGGCTCCGCTGCGGAAGCGGGCAGTCGCGGCAAGCGGATGGTGAATCGCGCGCCGTCACCTTCTTTGCTTTCCACCGTGACGGCGCCGCCGTGCATGTCAACCACCATCTTGACCAGATAGAGGCCGACACCGGTTCCAACGATTCCCGATACGTTGCTGCCGCGGTGATAACGCTCGAACAGCCGATCGAGGTCACTCGCGGGAACGCCGATGCCGTGGTCGGCGATGGCGACGACAACCTCGTCGGCTGCCATCGCGGCATCCGCCTCGATGACGCCGCCGTCCGGCGAGTATTTGATGGCGTTGGACAGAAGATTGCTGAGGACATGAAACAGCAGTTTCGGATCGCCGACCATGGGCATCGGCGCCGCAGCGATCCGCTCGGCGATGGGCACGCCCGGCACCATCTCGCGATGCAATTGGCAGACCTCTTGCAACAAGGCGGCCATATCCATCTCGGCAGGATGAAAATACTGCTCGCCCTCGCCGTCTCCGACGCCACCGTCGATCAGGCGCGAGGAGTTGAGCAGATTGTCGATCAATTGCGTCATGCGCAGCACGGCGCTGCGCACCTTGCCGGCGCGTTCGCCGATCTCGGCGGGGCTCATACTGTCTTTCATTTTGACCAGCCGCCGGGCGTGGCCGTCAATGATGGTCAGCGGCGTGCGGAACTCGTGCGACGCCATGGAGACGAAATTGCGCTGCAACAGCGCCAGCCGTTGCTCCTGCGCCAATTGCTCGGCGAGCAGCGCCGCCTGACGCGCCAGCATGCGCTGGCTCTCCATCAGCGCGATGGCGTTGTTGCGGAACACCACGGTGGCCTGCGCCATCTCGCCGATCTCGTCGGCCCGCCCGGTTTCCGGAACATCGATATCGGTGTCGTTGGCGGCAAGCCTCCGCATGCGGTCGGCGAGTTGCAAGAGCGGGCCGGAGATGGAGCGGCTGATATAAAACAGCGCGGCGACCACCATCGCGCCGGCGATCGCCACGGCAAGGAGAATGAGCCAGAACGCCTGACGGTATGCCACCGCGAGACGATCGCTGGCGACTTGCGCGCTGGCGACCGCCTGATCGGTGAGCTGGCCGAGCGCGTCGCTGGCGGCGTTATAGGCGACGCGCGAGGTGCCGCCGTAGATCGAGAGCGCTTCCGACTTGCGATTGCCGCGAGACAGCACCAGCATCTGGTTGACGATCTTGCGATACTCGGTCCAGTGCGCCCGGAACCGGTCGTACAGATCGTTTTCGGCCGGGTCGTGCGCGATCTTCTCAAAGCCGCGCTCGGCTTGCGCGATCGAGCGGTCGAGCGCCGCCATGTCGGTTTCGGTCGCGGCGATCTCCGATTGATCGGTCGACAACAGATTGCTGCCTTCGATGGCGCGGAAATCCGACGTGAAATTGTTGAGGTCGCCGAGCACCAGCGTGGTCGGCAGCCAGACCTCGGCGACGTCGGCGGACAGCCGGTTGAAATTGCTCAGCCGCCAGATGCTGAACGAGCCCAACACGCAGACCAGCAGGAAAAAAACCAGAAACACGCCGGCGAGGTGATGGCGTATAGACTGCGGCCGCCCCGCCAGGCGCCCCCACCGCTTGCGAAAAATATGGAGCTGCAAACAACGGTCTCCTTAGACTTTACCGAATTATAGTGTAGTTGTTCGCCGCCGTGAACGCGGATTCGGGCATTATGGTTGGCATGGCCGAGACGCCGATCAAAATTCTCTGCATCGAGGACGACCGCGAGACCGCGGCGCTGATCGCCGAGGAGCTCCTCGACCGCGGCTATGAGGTAACCCTCGCCCATGACGGCCGCGAAGGGCTCGCCGCCATTTTGCGCACCATGCCCGACTTGGTGCTCTCCGACATCAGCATGCCGGCGATGTCGGGTTTTGAGCTCTTGGAAAGCCTGGTCGCGCTGGCGCCGCGGTTCTCGAAAATGCCGTTCGTTTTCCTGACCGCGCTGACCGACCGCGACAACGAGCTCAAAGGCCGGCAATTGGGCGCCGACGATTACATCACCAAGCCGATCGACTTCGACATGCTGGCCGCCATCATCACCGCGCGGCTCGCCGGCGTCGCCCGCACCGGGCTGTGGCCGAAGGCGATCGCGCTCAATGAGCGCGAGGTGGAAGTTTTGACCTGGGCCGCGCGCGGCAAGACCTCGGCGGAGATCGCCAAAATCCTCGACCTGACCAAGCGGACGGTCGATTTCCATATCGACAATGCGCGCGGCAAGCTCGGCGCCGCGACCCGCACCGAAGCGGTGCTGAAAGCGGCAACCGGCCGCCTGATCGAGCCGTAAGGCTCAGTTACCAAGTGTAATAAAGGCAGACCAACGCGAACGGTATGCCGGCAGCGCCGATATAGAGCCAGCTGCGGTAGCCGCCGGCGTCGCGCGGCATCCGAAACAGCTCGATCACCAGCCAGCCGCAGACCGCAAAGCCCAAAGCCAGCCGGATGAGATCATCGGGCGTATCGTAAGCCGTTGCGATCGTTTCGTTTTGCGGCAGCGCCACGCGAAACGTCAGAACCGCGAGCGCAATGAGAAAAACCGACCGCAAGGTCAGGCCGGCGAATTGCTGCCACGCCGGGATTTTGGCGTGCGGCACCTGTCCGTTCGGCACTTGAGTCTCGGGGAGACTCATTTTGAGACTCACCTGTCGCTCCACATTGTCGGTCACAAATATACAAGAAATGTGCCAGGAAATACATGACTTGGCTTATTTCACTTGGCTTATTTCACTTGGCTTATTTCTACACGACATCCGGCGCTGCCGCAGATGGCGCCCGCCGCTCCCAGCCGAGCACGATGGTCTGCAGCGCCGGCACGACCACGAGCAGCAGAATCGGCCCGATCAGCATGCCGCCGACAATGACGGTCGCCAGCGGCCGCTGCACCTGACTGCCGATGCCGGTCGAGATCGCGGCCGGCAATAGCCCGATGCAGGCCGACAGCGTCATCATCAGGATCGGCCGCATCTGCTGCTGCACGGCCTGGAACATGGCGTCGACCGGCGCCATGCCGTCGGCGGCAACCCGGTAATAGCCGTTGATGATCAAAATGCCGCTCATCACCGAGACGCCCAACAGCGAAATGAATCCGATCGCGGCCGAGACGCTGAAATCGAGCCCGCTGACGAAGAGCGCCAGAATGCCGCCGCCGATCGCGAACGGCAGGCCGAGCAGCGCCAGGAACGTATCGCGCAGCGAATTGAACAGGATGTAGAGCAGGATCATGATCAAGATCAGCGTGATCGGCAGAATGATTGCAAGCCGCAGTTTTGCCTCCTGCAGCCATTCGAATTCGCCGGACCATTCGATGCGATAACCGGTCGGCAGCTTGACGTTGTCGGCGATGCGCTGCTGCGCTTCTTCGACCGCGCCGGCGAGATCGCGGCCGCGCACGGAAAACTTGATCGGCACAAAGCGCTGGTTGCGTTCGCGGAAAATATACGACGCGCCGGTATCGAGCGTGATCGATGCGAGTTCGCTCAACGGAATATAGGCGTTGCCCGAGGATGATTGTATGCCGACCTTGAGATTGCGCACGTCGTCGATGTTCTTGCGAAACTCCGGCGCCAGCCGCACCACGACGCCGAATTGGCGATCGGCTTCCAACAGGTTGGTCGCCACGTCGCCGCCCAGCGCCGCTTGCACCACATTGTTGACGTCGTTGACGCCCAGCCCATAGCGCGCCGCCTTGGCGCGATCGACCTGGATATTCAAATTCGGCTGGCCGAGCACCCAGAACGCGCCGAGATCGGTAATACCCGGCACTTGCGCCATTTCATGCATGGCGGCCTTGGCGATGCGCTCTAGCGTCGCGAGGTCCGGCCCGATGATTTTTGCCGAGTTGGCGCCTTTGACGCCGGACAATCCTTCCTCGACATTGTCCTGAATATATTGCGAGAAATTGAAATCGATGCCGACGAACTCGTTGGCGAACTCAGTTTGTAATTCGTCGATCAGCTTTTCTTTCGTCAACCCTGTCGGCCACTGATCGAACGGCTTGAGCGGCACGAAGAATTCCGCATTGAAGAAACCCGCCGCATCGCTGCCGTCGTCGGGCCGGCCGTGCTGCGACACCACCGTGATGGCTTCGGGATGGCGCAGGATGATGTCGCGGATCTTGTTGACGACCGGCATGCCGGCGTCCAGCGATATGGTCGGCGGCATGGTGGCGCGAATCCACAGATTGCCCTCTTCGAGCGTCGGCAGGAATTCCGAGCCCAGGCGCGATCCGAGGAAGCCCGACACGATGAGGAAGATCAGTCCGATCGCGACGGTGAACTTGCGCTGGGTCAGCGACCAGCGCAGCACCGGCGTATAGACCGCACGCAATCTGCGCACGACGATGGTCTCGACTTCCTCGATGTGCTCCGGGACGATCAGCGAAGCGAGACATGGTGTGACAGTGAATGTGGCGATCAGCGCGCCCACCAAGGCATAGGCATAAGTCCGCGCCATCGGACCGAATATCTGGCCTTCGACGCCCTGCATGGTGAACAGCGGAATGAACGCCGCGACGATGATTGCGCTGGAGAACAGCACCGCGCGGTCGACCTGCAAGGCGCTGATCAGGATCAGGCGCAGCCGGTCGGTCCAGCCCGGCAGGCTCGAGAAATCGCTGCCGCGCGTCGGATCGCTGCCCCACTTACCTTCGGCCAACTGCCGCAACAGCGCTTGCCTGTCCGGCGCCGGCGCCTGGAAATTCCGGTAGACGTTCTCGACGACGATCACCGCAGCATCGACGATGATGCCGAAATCGATGGCGCCGACCGAAAGCAGATTGGCGTCCTCGCCGCGCAGCACCAGGATGATGATGCTGAAGAACAGGGCGAACGGGATGTTGGCGCCGACGATGATGGCGCTGCGCAGATCGCCGAGAAAGATCCATTGAATGAAGAAAATCAGCACGCAGCCGAAAATCAAATTATGCAGCACCGTAGAGGTGGTGACGCCGACCAGCTGGGTGCGATCGTAGAACGGCAACAGCTTGACGCCCGCCGGCAGGCTGCCGTCGCTGTTGATCTTGGCGATTTCGGCGCGGACCCGCGGAACAACGTCATTGGTGTGCATCGTCCGGTTCATGATGACGATCGCCTCGATCACGTCATCCTCATGGTCACGGCCGGCCTTGCCGAGCCGCGGCACGTAGCCGACCGAGACCTTGGCGACGTCCTTGACGAAGACCGGCACGCCGTTTTGTTGGAACAGCGCGACGTTCTCGATGTCCTTGACGTGATAGCCCTGGGTCAAATCGTCGGCGCCGCCGGCGTTCATCAGGCCGACGCCGCGGACGTTCACCGACTGCTGGCCGAAATTGATGGTGCGGCCGCCGACATTGATATTGGCATTGCCGACCGCGGTGATCACCTGCGGCAAGGTGACGTTATAGGCGTCGAGTTTGTGCAGATCGACGTCGACGTCATATTCCTTGGTGGTGCCGCCCCAGGTATTGACCTGCACGACGCCGGGAACCGTGAGCAGGCGCCGCTGCAGCACCCAATCCTGCACCGTGCGCAGATTGGTCAACCCGAAATGCGGCGGCCCGACCACCTGATAGCGGTAGATCTCGCCAACCAGGCTGGTGCCCTGGATTTGCGGCACCACGTTGTTCGGCAGGTTGACGTTCTGCTGCAGATTGATCGCGGTCTGGGTCAGCGCGAAATAATAATCGACGTTGTATTGGAACACGACGCGGACGAAGGACAGGCCGTAGAACGACGTCGAACGGATGACGTCGACGCCGGGCGTCGCGGCCAACCCGACCTCGATCGGGATGGTGAAGTAGCGCTCCATCTCCTCGGCCGACTGGCCGGGCGATTGCGCGGTGATCTCCAGGATCACCGGCGCCGGATTGGGATAGGCTTCGATGTTGAGCCTGGAAAAAGCGAACATGCCGGCGACGACGAACACCACGAGGCCCAACAGGACCAGCGGGCGACGGGTCAGGACAAATTGCAGCACGCCGCGGAGCACGTTGGTCTCCCTTAATACGAAGTTTTGCGCGTCGTCGCCCTGGTCGTCTCAGCGCGACGCCGTGGCAAGTGTATTGCTCAGGAACAGCGCGCCTTCGGTGGCGACCAGTTCGCCGGTCTGCACGCCGTCGAGAATCTGCCGGTAGCCGTCGCGCTCCTGCCCGATCGTGACCGTGCGCCGGGTGAAATGGCGACGATCGGCGGTGACCCATGCCGTCATCGTGCCGTCGCCCTCGCGCACCACGCCGTCGAGCGCAATCGCCGGCGAGCGCACCGGCGCGCCGACGCTGATGACGAAATCGGCGAACATGCCCGAGCGCAGCTCGTGCTGCGGATCGCTGACCTCCGAGCGCACCAGGACGCGGCGGGTGTTCTGGTCGACGGTTGCGGCGATGGTGGTGATCGTGCCGTCGAACACGCGGCCGGGAAACGCGCTGACCTTGACCTGAACTTTTTGTCCGGCGCGGAACGCCGGGCTATCGGCCTCGGTGACATTGGCCAGCATCCACATCGTTTTGATATCGGCGACCGTATATGGCGCCGGCTCGTTGCCCGGCTGCACGAACAGCCCCGGCGCCGCATTGCGGGCGGTGATCCGGCCGGTGATCGGGCTCGGCACCACCAGCGTCGGATCGGCGCTGCGCTTGGCAATGATATTGTCGATCTCGGCATCGGTTTTACCGAACAGCCGCACCGCGTCGCGCGCTGCCTGCAGATTGCCTTCGGCGGTCTGCTGGTCCGAGGCCGCCTGCTCCACGTCGTGCTGCGACACCGCCCGCGTCGTAAAGAGGTCGCGCAGCCGCGCCAGGTTTTTGCTGTTCAGCTCCAGCACACCCGACGCGGCGATCAACGTCGATTCCGCCTGCAGCAGATCGGGACTATCGATGGTGAACAGCGTCTGGCCCTTGGTGACGTCGTTGCCGACCTCGGCAAACAGCGCGACGATGCGGCCCTGGTACGGCGTGAACACCTGGACCGTCATGTCCTCGTTGAAGCCGATGCTGCCGACAGCGTCTTTCTCGACCGGGAATTCGCGCTCCTCGACCGGCTCGACCTTCACGGACGCGAGCTGAGAATCCGACAGGTCGACGCCGTCCTGCTCGCGGGACGCGGCATTTTGCGCGGCGGCCCGCGGCGCGCCCGCTCCTGGCTTTGGGCTATCGCCCGGGCGCAAGGTCCAATAGGCGATGACGGCAACGCCAAGGAGCGCGGCCACGACCGCCGCTCGCACCCGGTCCATTGTCATGCGGAGAGACATGTCATGCGGGGAGCCATGTCGCGCGGGGAGCCATCGATAAGCCGCATCCAGACGTGTCGGCAGTGCCGCGACATGGCCACGAGCGTGGCGTCGCGGTCTACTGTCATTAATCACAGCAATGAGACGTAACGCTGACGCATGAGCGACTCATGACAGTCTATCATGGATGGGTCGCCGCGTTATTTGTGCGGCCGATGCAGCGCGCTACGGCCGGCGATTTTCAGCACTGAATTAATCACAGTGTGGCCAGACGAACATAGCCAATACCGGGCAAATCCGAAATAATGCCCGGCGTTGCTTCACCGCGCGTTTGTTCAACGTTGTTTGCGATGTCGTATGTGGCGGTCAGGTGGTTGTCGGCAGGTACCACCGCTCTCGCGGCCGTGATGCTGTTGGCAAGTTGCGCGGTCGGGCCGGACTTTGTTCATCCCGCCGCGCCCGAAATCACCCGCTACACCCGTGAGCCGCTCGCCCCGCAAACGGCATCGGCCGATGTCGCCGCCGGCCAAAGCCAGCGCTTCATTGCCGGCCGCGATATCCCCAAGGAATGGTGGGCGGTGTTCAAGTCGCCCGCGCTCAACGCGCTGATCGAGCGCTCGCTCGCCAACAATCCCAACCTGCAATCGGCCATGGCGACGCTGCGCGCCGCGCAGCAGGCGGTTTACGCGCAAGAAGGCAAATTCTTTCCGCTGGTGCAGGCCAATTTCAATCCGACGCGCAACCAGACGCCGTCTTCGCTCACGCCGGTGCCGGCGTCCGGCGCCAACATCTATAATCTCTACACGGCGCAGCTACAGGTCTCCTACACGTTCGATGTCTGGGGCCTCAATCGGCGCGCGGTGGAATCGCTGCGGGCGCTCGCCGACGTGCAACGTTTCGAGGTCGAGGCCGCCTATCTCGCGTTGACATCGAACGTCGTGGTCGCGGCGATCAGCGAGGCCGCGCTACGCGGCGAGATCGAGGCCACCGATCAGTTGATCGCGATCAACGGCAAAATGCTCGGCATCCTGCAACGCCGGCTGGACACCGGCTACGGCAACGCCAGCGACGTCGCCGTTCAGGCAGCAGCGCTGGCACAAGCCAAGGCGACATTGCCACCGCTGCGCAAAGCGCTGGCGCAGCAACGCGACCTCTTGGCGGCGCTGTCCGGCGCCTATGCCGGCGACGGACCGCGCGAGACCTTCCGGCTCGCCAACCTGCATTTGCCGGTCGATCTGCCAGTGAGCTTGCCCTCGCAATTGGTCGAGCAGCGTCCGGACGTGCGCGCCGCGGAAGAACAATTGCATGCTGCCAGCGCCCAGGTCGGCGTCGCCACCGCCAACACGCTGCCGAACTTCACCATCAGCGCCAACGGCGGTTACTCCAATACGGTCTTTGCCGCGCTGATCTCGCCGCAGAGCCTCGCCTGGGAACTCGCCGGCAACGCGACCCAAACAATCTTCGACGCCGGCACCTTGCTGCATCAGCTCGAGGGCGCTCGCGACACCTACCAGGCCGCGGCGTGGACTTATCGCGGCACGGTGATCGGCGCGGTGCAAAACGTCGCCGACGCACTACGCGCACTGCAAAACGATGCCGATGCGCTGCGCGCCGCGCGCGATTTTGAACGCGCCGCCAAAAAGAGTTTCGATCTGGCGCAGCAGCAACTGGACAAAGGCCAGAGCAACGTGCTGCTGCAGCTCACGGCGGAGCAGACCTATCTGCAGGCGAGCATCCAGGTGGTGCAGGCGCAAGCGGCGCGGTTCGCCGATACCGCCGCTCTATTCCAGGCGCTCGGCGGCGGCTGGTGGAACCGAACCGAGCCGGCGGTGGAAAAAACTCTTGATGTCGGCACGGGCCAAGCGGAGCCGATTCAACGGGACGCCCCGCCGCAATGATCCTGCGGCCATCGGATTGGTTGCAGCCGCTAGTCAGACCTCAGATTCGATCTCACGAACTGTCTCTTGCGATGCCGCCGGCAGCTTGGCCTTGTTCTGCTCGATGATTCCTTCAAGGCGCGCGATGTTCTGAATCAGGCGATCGCTGGCAAGACGGAGAAAGTAATAGCCGAACTCCGGGTTCTCGAAATAGATTTCGAGCAGCCGGTCGTAGGTGATGGTCAGCACCTCCCCGCTCTCGATGCATTCGACGGTCTGCGTCCTTTTGTTGTTGGGCGTGATGAAGCCGAGCTCTCCCATGAGACGCCCGGGCGGCAATTCGACGCCGATTTCGGTCACGAGGAATTTTCCGGTGACCGTAAGGTACATCTCGTTGGCCAGCTGGCCTTTCCGGAACAGCACGTCGCCTTGGCGATAGGCGCGCTGGTTCATGAACGGCTTGAGCCAATCCATCGACAGATCGCCTTGGGCGGCGATGCGCGCCCGCTTGACCAGGCTGCGCATCTGATAGAGGCGCCAACTGTTGATGGGCAGCAAAAGCAGATACATCAAAAAGGTCGAGATCGCTCCCGCAAACGCCCCATACGCCATGAAGAACAAGGCGCTGATGATGCCGAAGACGCGCAGCGGCACCATGGTTCGCATCAGCATCGTTGCCGCGTAGAAACCGGCGCCAACCAGCGCGCACATGCTGGCGACGTTGATGTTCGCGACGACGATGTCGACCAGCCGCTGGACGACTGCGTCGAACGTGACGTTGCTGGGATCGACACCGAGTTGAACGAGCAGTCTATTGAACGAGAGATTCTCCGACGCGCGCTCCAGCGCATGGTTCAAGATCGACGTCAGATCCAGATATATGCTCTTCATTCCCGCTCCAGCGATGATCCGCCATCGGCGACCGATATAACGATGGGCAGGCTCTGAATCTACCCGCAAGCGTTCCGCCCGGGATAGTCGTATTCGTCAGCCGCTTGTCGCAAAACTGCGATGAAATGGCCGCTTGACCCACCATAGCACGGCGGCCGGCGCGGCGGGACCGCCGCTCCTCCCCGGCCGATGAAATCCAGCAATGACGTTCAGCGGAGAATGCCCGATTACGGGACCGGCAGATCGTCGTCGTTCTTCGAGGTAAGCGTATACTGGCCGCGGAATAGTTCCCTTTCGATCGCTTCGCGATGCCGGCGCTGACTCGAGAACGCGTTCGAAATCTCCGCAACAAGCTTCCGCCATTCCGCGATGGCCGGTCCGATGAGGCGCACTGCAATTTTGGCAGCGGCGGCGAGCAGCCCGGCGACGCGGCCGCCCCGGTTCTCGACGTCGAGATCGAACGGCTCGGCAAGGAACATCATCGCGCATCCGGCCGGCTCGCTCTGTCTGCGCGCGAAGCGTGCGGCCGACTGCTTCAAAAGGAACAGGCCTCCGCTGCCGCCCGCCGCTTCACGGGCCGCCCAGAGCCCGCTCTTGTTGCGGCCGATATAGAACAGCGGAATTGCCTCGCTGAACACACTGGCGTCCGGCCGTCGCGGCAATTGCGTTGTCGTCGGCGCGGCAAGGGGCCGGCGCGGCGTTGCCGCTCCCTGGCCACGGCCGGCGTAAGCCAGATGCATCTCGCCCAGCCAGAGTTCGTGCAAAACGCGGGAGTGCTTGGGCTGTCTGATCATGACTGTCTCGATTCGCGGCGGTGCCGACACCGCCCCAATGTGCTGCCGGACCGCATAAAAATTCGAGATGGAGCGGCAGGCTTTCTCATAAAGGCGCTATTGAAACAGCCGCACCCACCAGGATTGCGCCGAACCGGCGCCGATCCTTTTCCTTACCGTCCGCATGATGTCGATGAAGCGGTCCCTGTGAACCTTGTCGGTCGGCCGAAATTCCACATGCCGGCAGTCCGACAGCGGCGACTTGGGCTTGATGTCGAATGTCACCTTGTCCAGGACACGAAGATCCTTGAGGACTATTTCAAGCTCGGTTGGAAAATTGCCGGTGAGCTTGTAGGCACCGAGCGTTTCCAGCGCCGCATCGTAGGTCCGCGATTCGGACAGCTCGAGCGTCTGGCTGATATTTCTAGCGTCTGGGCGCCGTTGCTTCGCCGCCGATGCCGGCGAGTGCGTAACGGTGTCGATGGACATGACACTCATGGAGGCCCGACCTTACGATTATTTCGGCTGATCTCAATGTGCTCTCGGCCGCATATGAATTCGAGACGAGGCCGAGGGCATCCTCATAAAGGCGGCATAGGAACGTAAACGGACGCTGAAAAAGCGGCAGCAGCTATGCGAAGTTGTCGCAGCAAACGATGCCGTGTGCGGCCGGCCGGAACTGTGGAACGGCCGAAGCGGATTCAGTCGCAAATTCGCTCCTGCGTCGCGCTTCGAGGAAGGACCGCAAGATCGCCAGCGGCAAGACCTGGTGAGCAGCGTCTGCGCTATCGTCGAGGTCGGCCGGCATATTCGGCTGCCGCGACAGCGAGCAGAACCATTCGCCATTCTCGTAGACCAGGCGCCGCAACGTCCAGGCCGGCATCTCGAGCTCGATCACCGCCATGGCAGCGTCGGTCCAGGCTCCGGCCTCGATCAACCGCTCGATGCGGGCGGCCTTTCCGGATTTGCCGAGAACCGGAATGCGGCTGCAAGCGCTGCCGATAATTTTTGCGAAGACTGCGCGCGCGGCTTCCGGTGCGGCCAAAAGCTCATCGTCCAGCCGATCGAGAAGCACAGCGTGGTCGGCGGCAAAAGCCATGACGCAATCTCAAGAAACGAAGACCTCTTGGTCGTCGCCCCCCAAGATGGCGCCAAAGGCCATAAAGAAACCAGATGAACCAACTCACAACGATATAGGGGCGGAATAAGAAATCGAAATTCTCGTCAAAGCGGGGCACCCACCGGCATTTATTTCGCCTTTATGACGGCCGCTAACGTCCCATCTGGAATTCCTATGCCCGTTCCTACACATCTGAATATCGACTCTACGAACTGCGACTTAGGACGCCGCTGCGCTGGAGCGAGCCATGAGGATTTTCATTCAAGGCGAAAAGAAGCGCTCCGAGCTTCGCGCCGTGTTGCCGGTCGTGGCCATCCTGACGGTCGCGACGCTCGCCAAGCTCGGCACGGTAGGCCTGTTCATCCATCTCACGCATTAGCCGGCGGCGTTCATGTTTTTATAAGTGGCGGTGCCGAACGGCCCGGCTTGGCAACCGGTTTCGGCGCATCCCCGAAGAGCCGCTGGGCCGCGGCCGGCTGGGGCTGCCGCCCTGAGAATACTGGCGATAACGGCAAACATACCCAGTTTTGCTCAGGCAGTTACGCTCTTGATGCCGTCGTCCCCTCGCACGCGATCGATCTATATAGAAATCCTATACGATCGTCGGCGCTTCCCTCTCGAATTCCTATGCGATCAGTGACACGTTTTCGCGCGTGAACGGGCGAAACGCGTTGCGCTTTCGATTCGTATCAAGACGGCGCGCCGACCCAGGTATCTGCTGACAAGGTACTGCATTCATTCCGCGGAGCATTCCCATGATGGACGTCGTCATGCTGGCCATCGGATTTGTCTTCTTCGCTGTGTCGATCGCATACGTCTACGCTTGCGACCAGCTGTGAGGAGAGCGCCATGACCTTCGATTACACGCTCGCCGCCGTCGTCACCGCCGGTCTCCTCCTCTACCTCACCTACGCTCTGCTCAAGCCCGAGCGGTTCTGAGAGGCGCATGCCATGACCCTCATCGGTTGGATTCAAATCCTGCTCTATTGCGCGATCATCATCGCCATCACGCCGGCTATCGGCGGCTATATGACGAAGGTGTTCAGCGGCGAACGGACTTTCCTGTCGCCGGTCCTGCACCCGGTCGAAGTGGTGATCTACAAGATCGCCGGCGTCGACGAGCGGCGTGAGCAAGGCTGGCTCATGTACACCGTCGGCATGCTGCTGTTCCATGTCGGCGGCTTTCTCATTCTTTATGCCTTGATGCGCCTGCAGGCGGGATTGCCGTTCAATCCGGCCGAGCAATCCGCCGTCGCCGAAGACCTGTCGTTCAACACGGCGATGAGTTTTATCACCAACACCAACTGGCAAAACTACGGCGGCGAAAGCACGATGTCGTATCTCGTGCAGATGCTCGGCCTGACCCACCAGAACTACCTGTCGGCGGCAACCGGCATCGTGCTCGCCATCGTGCTGATCCGCGGCTTCGCGCGGCACTCGGTACGCACCGTTGGCAATTTCTGGGTCGATGTCACGCGCTGCACGCTCTATGTCCTGCTGCCGATCTGCGTGCCCTACGCGCTGTTCCTGGTCTGGCAAGGCATTCCGCAGACGCTCGGCGCTTACGTCGATGCCACGACGCTTGAGGGCGCCAAGCAGACCATCGCGCTCGGCCCGGTCGCCTCGCAGATCGCGATAAAAATGCTCGGCACCAATGGCGGCGGCTTCTTCAACGCCAATGCGGCGCATCCGTTCGAAAATCCGACCGCGCTGTCGAACTATGTGCAAATCATCTCGATCTTCGCGCTCGGCGCGGCGCTGACCAATGTGTTCGGCCGCATGGTCGGCAATACGCGGCAAGGCTGGGCCGTGCTTGCCGTCATGGGCACACTGTTCCTCGCCGGCACGATCGTTTGCTACTGGGCCGAGGCGCACGGCAACGATGCCTTGACCGCGCTCGGCCTCACCGGCGGCAACCTCGAGGGCAAGGAACTCCGCTTCGGCATCGCCGCCTCCTCGCTGTTTGCCGTGATCACCACCGACGCCTCGTGCGGTGCGGTCAATGCCATGCACGATTCGTTCACGGCGATCGGCGGCATGATTCCGCTGATCAACATCCAGCTCGGCGAAATCATCGTCGGCGGCGTTGGCTCCGGCATGTACGGCATGCTGCTGTTCGTCATTATCTCTATCTTCGTCGCCGGCCTGATGGTCGGCCGCACGCCGGAATATGTCGGCAAGAAGATCGAGGCCAAGGAAGTCAAGATGGCGATGCTCGCCATCCTGGTCCTGCCGCTGATGTATCTCGGCTGGACCGCGGTGGCGATGCTGGTGCCGTCGGCGGTCGCCGCCATGAACAACCCCGGCCCGCACGGTTTTACCGAGGTGCTCTACGCCTACACCTCGCAGACCGGCAACAACGGCTCGGCCTTCGCCGGATTGAGCGCCAACACGCTGTTCTACAACGTCACCGGCGCCATCGCGATGGGCGTCGGCCGGTTCTGGATGATCATCCCGACCATGGCGATCGCCGGCTCGCTCGCGGCGAAGAAGACCGTGCCGGCGTCGGCAGGCACGTTCCCGACGACCGGCGGACTGTTCGTCGGCCTGGTCGTCGGCGTGATCGTGATCGTCGGCGGCCTGACGTTCTTCCCGGCGCTGGCGCTCGGGCCGATCGTCGAGCAGCTTGCGATGAATGCCGGCACGTTGTTTTCCTCAAATTAAGTTCGGAGCGACTTCGATGGAAACCTCAACCCTGCGCAAGAGCATGCCGGTTTCGGCGCTGTTCGATCCGAAGATCGTGGTGCCGGCGATCGGCTCCTCGTTCGTCAAGCTCAATCCGCGCACCTTGATGTCGAACCCGGTGATGTTCGTGCTCGAAATCGTCACCGCGCTGACCACGGTGATCCTGATCCGCGACCTGTTCACCGGCGGCGCCCATATCGGCTTCGAGTTTCAGATCATCCTGTGGCTGTGGTTCACCGTGCTGTTCGCCAACTTCGCCGAAGCGGTCGCCGAAGGCCGCGGCAAGGCGCAGGCCGACACCTTGCGCCGGCAGCGCAGCGAGACCCAAGCCAAATTGCTCAACGGCGCCGACCGGCAGAATTTCAAGCTCGTGCCCTCTACCGGACTGAAAGTTGGCGACGTTGTCCTGGTCGAAGCCGGCGACATGATTCCTTCCGACGGCGAAGTCATCGAAGGCATGGCCTCGGTCAATGAAGCGGCGATCACCGGCGAATCGGCGCCGGTCATTCGCGAGTCCGGCGGCGACCGTTCCGCGGTGACCGGCGGCACCCAGGTGCTGTCCGACTGGATCCGCGTGCGCATCACGGCGGCTCCCGGCTCGACCTTTCTCGATCGCATGATCAGGCTGGTCGAAGGCGCCGAGCGGCAAAAAACGCCGAACGAGATCGCGCTCAACATCCTGCTGATCGGCCTGACCATCATCTTCGTGTTCGCCACCGCGACGATCCCGAGCTACGTCGCCTATACCGGCGGCACCATCTCGGTGGTGATCCTGGTGGCGCTGTTCGTTACGCTGATTCCGACCACCATCGGCGCGCTGCTCTCCGCCATCGGCATTGCCGGCATGGACCGGCTGGTCCGCTTCAACGTGCTGGCGATGTCGGGCCGCGCGGTGGAGGCCGCGGGCGACGTCGATACGCTCCTCCTCGACAAGACCGGCACCATCACGCTCGGCAATCGCCAGGCGACCGAGTTCAAACCGCTGCGCGGGGTGAGCGAGCAGGAGCTCGCGGACGCCGCACAACTCGCCTCGCTCGCCGACGAGACGCCCGAGGGCCGCTCCATCGTGGTGCTGGCGAAGGAAAAGTACGGCATCCGCGGCCGCGAGCTTGCGGAACTGAAGGCGAACTTCATCCCGTTCAGCGCGCAGACTCGCATGAGCGGCGTAGAGATCGGCGCTTCGTGGGTCCGCAAAGGCGCGGTGGATGCGATCTTGAATTATCTCAACGGCTCACCGGCCGCAGTCGGCGCGGTCCAGACGCTTCCGCGCGTCAGCGCCGACACCGCGCGCGAAGCCCAGGCCATTGCCGACGTCATTGCCAAGTCGGGCGGCACGCCGCTCGCGGTCGCCAAGGACGGCAAGCTGCTCGGCATCGTTCACCTGAAAGACATCGTCAAAGGCGGCATCCGCGAGCGCTTTGCCGAACTGCGCCGCATGGGCATCCGCACCGTGATGATCACCGGCGACAATCCGATGACGGCGGCGGCGATTGCCGCGGAAGCCGGCGTCGACGATTTCCTCGCCCAGGCGACGCCCGAGGAAAAGCTCCGCCTCATCCGCGACGAGCAGGCCAAAGGCAAGCTCGTCGCCATGTGCGGCGACGGCACCAATGACGCGCCGGCGCTCGCCCAGGCCGACGTCGGCGTCGCCATGAATACCGGCACGCAAGCCGCCCGCGAGGCCGGCAACATGGTCGATCTCGATTCCAACCCGACCAAGCTCATCGAGATCGTCGAGATCGGCAAGCAGCTGTTGATGACCCGCGGCGCGCTCACCACCTTCTCGATCGCCAACGACGTGGCAAAATATTTCGCCATCATCCCGGCGATGTTCGTCGCCTTCTATCCGCAACTGCAGACGCTCAACATCATGAAGCTGGCGACGCCGGAGAGCGCGATCCTCTCGGCGATCATCTTCAACGCGCTGATCATCATCGCGCTCATTCCGCTGTCGCTGAAAGGCGTGCGCTATCGCCCGATCGGCGCCGGCGCGCTCTTGCTGCGCAATCTTTGGATCTACGGCGTCGGCGGCGTGATCATCCCCTTCGCCGGCATCAAGGCCATCGACCTCGCGGTCACTGCCTTGCACCTCGTTTAAGGAGAAACAGCCATGTTGCGCGAAATTCGTCCGGCCATCGTCGTCCTGGTCGCGCTCACGCTCATCACCGGCCTGGCCTATCCGCTGGCCATGACCGGCATCGCCGAAGTCATCTTTCCGCGCCAGGCGCAAGGCAGCTTGATCGAACAGGACGGCAAGGTCGTCGGCTCCGCGCTGATCGGCCAGGTCTTCGAGAGCGACAAATATTTCCATGGCCGGCCGTCGGCCACGACCGCGCCCGACCCCAACGACTCGACCAAAACCGTGCCGGCGCCTTACAACGCCGCCAATTCCGGCGGCTCGAATCTCGGGCCGTCCAACAAGGCGCTGATCGACCGCGTGCAGGGCGACATCGACAAGCTCAAACAAGAGAACCCGTCGATGCCGGTGCCGCAGGACCTGGTCACCACCTCGGCCTCCGGCCTCGACCCGCACATCTCGCCGGATGCCGCCCTTTTCCAAGTGCCCCGTATTGCCAAGGCGCGCAATCTGCCCGAAGATCGCGTCCGCCAGCTCGTCGTGGACAACACGGAAGGTCGCCTGTTCGGGCTATTGGGCGAGCCGCGCGTGAACGTATTGCAGCTCAATCTCGCGCTCGACCATTTGGCCGCCGGATAGGCGCATTTACGCAGTGATGGCGGATCAGCGGCGCGAATCCGAATATCGGCCCTCACCGGAAGCCCTCCTCGAAGCGGCGCGCCGCGAAGAGCGGCGTGTCGGCAAGCTGCGGATTTTCGTCGGCGCCGCGCCCGGCGTCGGCAAGACCTACGAAATGCTGCAACAGGCCCACGCCCGCCTGAAGGACGGCTACGACGTCGTCGCCGGCGTGGTCGAGACCCATGGCCGCAAGGAAACCGAGGCGCTGCTGGCCGGCCTCGAAGTCATTCCCCGGCGCCGCATCGAATACCGTGGCCAGACGCTCCAGGAAATGGACCTGGATGCCATCCTTGTCCGGCGGCCGCAGACCGTGCTGGTCGACGAGCTCGCCCACACCAACGCCGAAGGCAGCCGCCACCCGAAGCGCTATCTCGACGTCGAAGAGCTGATGAGCCGCGGCATCGACGTCTATACCACGGTCAATATCCAGCACATCGAGAGCCTCAACGACGTGGTCGCGCAAATTACTCACGTACGTGTGCGCGAAACCGTGCCGGACGCCGTGTTCGATCGCGCCGATGCAGTCGAGTTGGTCGATCTGACGCCCCACGACCTGATCCAACGGCTCAAGGAAGGCAAGGTCTACGTTCCCAAGCAGGCCGAGCGCGCGCTCGAGCATTTCTTCTCGCCGGCCAACCTCACCGCGTTGCGCGAACTCGCTTTGCGCCGCACCGCCGAGCGCGTCGACGACCAATTGCTGAGTGAGATGCAGGCGCATGCCATCAAAGGCCCCTGGGCGGCCGGCGAGCGCATTGCCGTTTGCGTCAGCGAGGACCCGCGCTCTGCCGGCCTGGTGCGTTACGCCAAACGTCTCGCCGACCGGCTACATGGCCCCTGGACGGCGCTCTATATCGAGGGCCGGCGCGCCGTCCAGCTTTCCGAGGAGGAGCGCGACCGCATCGCCGACACGCTGCGTCTCGCCGAGTCGCTCGGCGGCGAAGCCATCACTTTGCCGGCCGGCGACCGCAACATCGCCGATGACGTGATCGGCTATGCCCATGCCAACAACACGACGCAGATCATCATCGGCAAATCGGCGCGCTCGCGCTGGTTCGAAATCCTGCACGGTTCGGTGGTGCACGACCTGGTGCGCCGTTCCGGCAATATCAGCGTCCATGTCATCGCCGGCGATCAGCTTCCCGGCGGCCCGCTGCCGAAAAAGACCGTCGATACCTCGGATGAGACAAGAGCTTACGATCCCCGCCCGTACGTGTTGGCACTTGTCGCAGTGGCGATCGCGCTCGGTTGCGGTGAATTGGTCAACACTTGGATCGGCGTCGAGAACGTCGACCTGGTGTTCCTCACCGCCATCGTCGGCATAGCCGCGCGCTTCGGCCTCTGGCCGTCCCTGTTTGCCAGCGTCGCTTCGGCACTGGCCTACAATTTTTTCTTTCTGCCGCCGATCTACACGCTGACCATTACCGATCCGCACAATATCGCGGCTTTCGCGCTGTTTACCATCGTCGCCGTCATCGTCTCCAATGTCGCGGCGCGAAGCCGCATGCAAGCGGTGACGGCGCAGACCCGCATGCGCACCGTCGAATCGCTCTATTCCTTCAGCCGCAAGCTCGCCGGCGCCGGCACGCTCGACGATGTGCTGTGGGCGACGGCCTATCAGACCGCCTTGATGCTCAAAGTGCGCGTCGTGCTGCTGTTGCCCGGCAACGGCTCGATCGCGGTGAAGGCCGGCTATCCGCCGGAAGACACCCTCGACGACGCCGATCTCGCTGCGGCGAAGTGGACCTGGGAGAACGACCGCGCCGCCGGCCGCGGCTCCGACACGCTGCCCGGCGCCAAGCGGCTGTTCCTGCCGATGCATACCGGGCGCGGCGCCATCGGCGTCATCGGCATCGACAGCGACAAGCCCGGGCCGCTACTCACCCCCGACCAGCGCCGGCTGCTCGACGCGCTGATGGACCAGGGCGCGCTCGCCATCGAGCGCGTGCGCCTGGTCGAAGACATGGACCGCGTCGAACGCACCGCCGAAACCGAGCGGCTGCGCTCGGCGCTGCTCACCTCGATATCCCACGATCTGAAAACGCCACTGGCTTCGGTGCTCGGCTCGGCGGGCACGCTGCGCGATCTGGCCGACAAGCTGACCGACGGCGAGAAGGCGGAGCTGCTGGGGACGGTCATCGACGAATCGGAACGGCTCAACCGGTTCATTGCCAACCTGCTCGACATGACCAAGCTCGAATCCGGCGCCGTGGCGCCGAAACTCGCGCCGCATGATCTGTCGGAGATCGTCGGCTCGACATTGCGGCGCGCCGCCAAAATCCTGCAGCATCATTCCGTGTTGCTCGATCTGGCGACCGATGCGCCGATGGTGGCGATCGATGCCGTGTTGTTCGAGCAGGTGCTGTTCAATCTGCTCGACAATGCGGCCAAATATGCCGCTCCCGGAACGACCATCCTCATCCGTACCTGGTGCGACCAGCATTCCGTCGCGCTGCAGATCATCGATGAGGGCGAAGGGATTCCGCAGGAGGATCTTGGACACATTTTCGATAAGTTCTACCGCGTGCAAAAGGCCGACCAGGTTCGTCCCGGCACCGGGCTTGGCCTTGCAATTTCGCGCGGCTTCGTCGAGGCGATGCGCGGCACCATCGTTGCGGCCAACCGTCACGACCGCCGCGGCGCCGTGTTCACCATCACGCTGCCCGTTCCGCCAGAGCAGCAACGCCTGGATGCCGCCGCATGACCGGCGCGCCGCTCAGTGTCCTGGTGGTCGACGATGAGCCCCCTATTCGCAAGCTGTTGCGCCTGGGACTTGCGGCGCACGGCTATCAGGTTCTCGAAGCGCCGAACGGCAAGACCGCGCTCGAACTGCTCGGCAAAGCGCCCGATCTGATCATTCTCGATCTCGGCCTGCCCGACACCCAGGGCCACGATCTGCTGCGCACCATCCGCGCCCGCAACGAGCGCGTTCCCATCGTCGTGCTGTCGAGTCGCGGCGACGAGGCCGGCAAGGTTCAGGCGCTCGATCTCGGCGCCGACGATTATGTGACAAAACCGTTCGGCATGGACGAGCTGCTTGCCCGGATGCGGGCGGCGCTGCGCCACCAGCTGCAGACCCACGGCGAGCGGCCGATCTTCCGGGTCGGCGAGCTGTCGGTCGATCTGGTCCGCCGCATCGTCAAGACCGGCGACAAGGAGATCAAACTGTCGCCGAAAGAATACGATCTGCTGCGCGTGCTGGTGCAGCATGCCGGCAAGGTGCTCACCCACAAATTCCTGCTCGGTGAGTTGTGGGACGATCTGACCGACGCGCAATATTTGCGAGTTTACGTGCGGCAGCTGCGGCAAAAAATCGAGGCCGATCCCGAACGGCCGCACTATATTCTCACCGAAACCGGCATCGGCTACCGGCTGCGCGCGCCGGATTGACCACCAACAAAGCACCATGAAAATCGCAGACTTTCTCGCTCCGGCCGACGTGAAGGCCGACGTCGCCTCAACCGACAAGAAAAAACTGCTGGCGGAGCTGGCGCGCGAAGCGGCGGCGAAAATCGGCATCGGCGCCGATCGCATCGCCGCCGAGCTGCTCAAGCGCGAGGCGCTGGGATCGACCGGCGTCGGCGGTGGCGTGGCGATACCACACGCGCGATTTCAACAAGTTTTGACGCCGTTCGGCCTGCTCGTTCGCCTCAAGAAGCCGATCGATTACGATGCCGTTGACGGCAAACCCGTCGATATCGTTTCTCTGCTGTTGCTTCCGGAAGGTTCTGGCGGCGAGCAGCAGCTCGGCGCGCTGGCGAGTATCGCACGCAAGCTGAGGACGCCGGCGGTAACTGCCGCGCTGCGCCGCGCGCGCGACAGTATGGACATGTATCGCAT
>JBAUYI010000186.1:0-37775 GCA_049584715.1 Xanthobacteraceae bacterium | reverse complement strand
TGACAGGCTACGCGACGAAGCAATCCAGCTCTGCGCTTGAAAACAATGATGCAGGCTAATGCCACGAATTGGCCGCAAGTTGCAACCAAACTAAATTGACGTCCCTTGCATCATATCTAAATTTTATCGAATGACCTGCAAATACAGGTGTTGAGTTACAGAAAAATGCAATTGTCGCTTTATACGTTTGCCGACGAGGGATTTGTCCCAGGAATTGCCGCGCTGATCAATTCGGTGCGGCGGCACGGTTTCTCAGGTAAGATCCATGTCGGCAGTCCGGAGCCGCTTTCAATCTCACGGCGGCCGCCCGAGGGAATCGAATTTCACGCGCTTGGCCTCAACGGCTATTGGCCGGGAAACCGAAAGGCCGAGTTGCCGTTGCAATGCCCCAGCGAGCACTGTGTGCTCCTGGATGCCGATATCATAATCGCCGATCCAACTTTCTTTTCGCGGCTTAAGCAGTGGCTTGAAGTAGCTCCAGTCGTCGGTGTCACGAATCTCATCTCGTCGATCGATTATCGACGGTATAATTGGGCAAAACGATTGGGCCGGCCGGCACGTCCGCAACATTGGCCGGATCGCTATTACCATGCCGGTTTGCTCGCCTGCAATTTTGAGCGCGACCATATCCTGCTCGAACAATGGGATTCGCTCATCCGCTCTACGCTTGTCGCTCCCGGTGCACTGTGGACCGATGTCGACTTTCCATTATCCGACCAGGACGTCCTTAATGCTGTGCTGCAGGACTGGGACGCTCCGCTTATCGGCATAAGCCCTCCCGATATCTGGGCAGCCGTGGCGCCCCATTACCCTTTCCTGCACGTCGGGACATTCGGTTCGCCCGCCGTCCTGCACTGCTCGGGTTTCGGCAAGTCGTGGCAATTGACGACGCCGCCACCGCGACCGCCGCATCCCTATGATCTTGCATGGTATGATGAGGTCATTCGAAATCCTGCGCCAATTAAATTGGATATCGCCATGTCGGCGACGCTACGCGACTGGTTTGAGCGAGGCTTCATACCTCCCCTTTGAGACGCTATACTTTGTGACGAAATGCTTAGTGCGGCCCATGCGGGCGCAATATCACGCCGCCAAAGCGCAGTTCGCCGCCGGCGAAGCCCGTTGCAAAAACGCGAAATGCCAGAAAAAGCTCACTCCTGTCGACCACGAACTGCAGCGTATTTTCAGTCGCAGACGGGACGGGAGAAAGGTCTCGTTGCGCCAGACATCTGTCGGTGTCGTCGACAATGTCGATCACGAGTTTGTTTGTTGGGGCCGGCGCGACACGCGTCACGGCAAGATTGAAAGTCGCTTCGTAGCTCCCGGCCGGGTACCACAAATAGGGACCAAGGACGAGGTAGCCATCGGCCGCCTTGAGATCGAAGATCAAAATTTCGCCATCGCGGCGTCCGCCGCGGGTGCTCATAACGTCGATCGCGACCGGCGCGGCGTCTGCATCGGTTGTTTCAGGTCGGCGATCGAGATCCCGGACGAGCGACTCGCTGGCCTGTGCTGCCTCAGTAAAAGATCGGAATTTTTCCGCGTGTGCGATCATGTCGCGTTTGCGTAGTCGCGGCTTGCCGCTGGACAAAAGGACAGCCGCGGGCTGCAGCCTGGACAATCCGCGCCGATCGCACGTTTTCAGATAGGCCCGCACCAGCAGCGGCAATACCGCGGATTCCGCGGCCTCCTGCCAGAACCGTTGATGCCAAAATGGGATCGGTCGCCCCTCGCAGCTCCAGGGCTTGTTGGGGCCCGCATAGTGTACGATCCACGGGTTGGAATGGCCTAGAGCCGCAAGGACGTTCCAGCGTGAATCCAGCCTGACAAATGCGCCATCGATCACATGGTTCAATGCCTCCTGGTCGACAAACGGTGTCTTATAATTTGTCCGTTCAAGGAATTCTTCGGCGGCATGAACGAAGCCAGTGTTGCGGAACCTATTGAGGTCCATCACCAGTACCCCCGCGTTGAAATAGGTTTTCCAGTCGGCGAGACCGACGACCTCCTTCAAAAATTTGTGCCACTCTCCGACGTCCCAGCCGGGGGGTGCGAAGGGGGGAGCGCCCGTGAGCCAGAAATCCAAACATGCCGCCAATGGGAAGCCCAATAGATCGGTATCGTAGAGCGGCGTGATGTCGCCCAGAACAACAAGGTCGCAGTCGAGATAAACGACCCGATCGATGTCTTTTAGAACCGAGGGCAACAGGAGCCGGAGTAACGTCGCCGCGGTCAGATGGCTTGGCCAGGTAACCGGGCCATGGAACCGATTCTCGATTTGCCGCAATCGAAGTTCAAACGTTGCGGAATTGAGCCCGACAAAATAGACCAGGTCGTGTGCGATAGGATCGGAATGGAAGGCATGCAGGATGACCTTTCGATCGCCCTTCAGATGTCTCTTGAGTGAGCTGGCGAGAACCAGAAACGGCAATTCCATTTTCCGGTCGAAGCAACAGGCGACGTGGACGACATCGGCTGAATCGGCTTGTTCCGTCACGTCACCGGCCTCTGCACGATCAAAGTTGGCCATCGGCGCTTGACTGCTTTTATCCTCGGTTGGCACCTGGCGGCTCTGTCAATAAGTTCTAATTCGGCACTATTGCTTTGCCCCCAAGCCACTTGGCAGATGGCCCGCTCATGCACTCTCGCATAATTTCTACGAATGCCTGGTCATAAGCATCAAATCCATGGTGGTCACGAACGGACGAAATGCAGGCGTTGGAAACTTGCTCAACACGAGCTCTGTTCGCGTCAAGATCGGTAATGATTTGCGCCATGGCGGCTACGTCGCCAACAGCGACGATAAAGCCAGTTCGGCCATGGGTGATTTTTTCTTTGGCGCCGCTCACGTCTGTTACAACGGGCACGCATCCTTGTCCCATGCTTTCAAGCATGGAAATTGACATCCCTTCAAACTCGGAGAAAAGTACGCTGATGTCCGAACTTGCCCATAAGTCTGTCATCCTTTCGTGAGCAACCAATCCTAAGAATTCAATCGAGACGTTTGAATATTCTTTCTTCTCGAAATGCTCGATAAGTTGGGCCAATTGCGGCCCGTCGCCCGCAATTTTGAAATGGTAGTTTCCCTTTTTCGATGCGAGCAGGTCCGATAACGCAATCAAGTCCAATATTCGCTTCTGCCGCTGCTCTATCCTCCCTCCATACGTAATCGTGAGCGGCTTTTCATGATTGGGTTTTCTACTTCCGTTTAGAACTGCAACCGGATACATGAGCTTGCAAATATCGTTCGCGCGAGAAGGCAACAGGCACCGCAGGCGCTGGCAGATTGTTTCGCTCACACCAACAAACTTGCTGATGATCGGTTCGTAGTGGGTTAAAAGCTCGTAATAGTGGTCCTGGTCCGAATGGGCAAAAGCGATGACACGAATGTCGCAACCCTCATCAAGACTCATGAGAGAAACCGTCCCATACGTTCCCCACGACCAGTTCGGAATGAAGATTTTCGCTTTGACTGCCGCGTAAGTGGGCAGAAAGCCCCGAATTGCATCGATGCCGGCACCCCATGCCAATCCGTCACAATAAATAACGTCGCTTCTGTCGTCAGACTTGAATGTGGCGCGATTTGGCCACGCACTGTGACAAATCAGTTTCGATGGATGGCCTTTTTGGTTCAGTCTTTTTGAGAGAGCAAGAGCCCATGTCGTGACACCGCCGTTGGTCAAGCCGGCTGGGAGCGCGAACGCTACCGAGGTCCCGCCGTTAGTTGGCGTATTGCGATGACCAGAAATCATTGAATGTTTCGCCCTATCGTGTTTGAAGGCATAAACCAGTCTCCGGCCCATCGACAAGGCACGAAAGGCGCTGCCGTAGCCACGCGGCGCCATGATCAGTCAGGTCCGCTAGGTCGGTAACCTGAATCTCAAATCAGCATTGCGCCGCCTTCGCGGTACGCATATCCGAATGCGGGCAGACGCTACCAAGACACCTAGGGCGCCACTAGCTCCGCTGAAGCGGAGCTTTTCTATGGGGAAAGTTCGCCAATGGCTTATCAACCGTCCTGGAATGAAGATGAGCCGCCCAAAGATCGGCAGGTTCTTGCGCTCGCGTTTGCCAAGGCAATCAAGTCCGGAAGTGTCAATCTTGTGCGCGTTGTCGCCGCGTGGGTCGAGAGCAATCAGGAGTGGCGACCGGTCAGGGTCGGAGGCGACACGATCGCCGGAACTGATCTCGATGTCATTTGCTGGGCCGAACTTCCGGAGATCCCCGACACGGTAGGACGCTTGAAGAAAGCGAACCCAAGCCGGCCAACCCAAGTATACCCGCGACCGGAATAGCGATCAGCGCGAGCGCGACATCCATAGCGATCGCGTCACTTGGAGCATGATCCCGAAAAGCCTGTCCTCGGACTTGATCCGGGGATGGATACCGGTTTTCGGCGTGCTGGCATTCGCCGACGAGGTGATCGAGCAAGCTGAATTTTGCAACGATGCGCTTTCGGCGGCCGAGACCGCTATTTTGCTGCGTCGCACTTTGGTCGCGAATGGCCCAAACCGGACGTGTGGGACTCGAACCTGATGCTGTGCAAAGTGAGTTTTGCGGAGCCCCGAATCCCCGGTAATCTGCTGGCCAAGGCGTAGTCAAAAGCCTGGGGCGAGCCAATGCGACGGCGCGAATTCATTGCCGCACTCGGTAGCGCATCCGCGCTGTGGCCTCTCGCGGCGCGTGCGCAGCAGCCGTCGATGCCCGTGATCGGTTACCTCGGCACCGGCACATCTTCAACACAACGCGAATGGCTCGCCACATTCACCCAGCGGCTTCACGAACTCGGCTGGAGGGAAGGTCAAAACCTGAAGATCGAGGTCCGCTTTGGGGAAGGGCGTAACGAGCGCTTTGCCGAGATTGCGGCAGAGTTCGCCGCGCTGAAGGTCAATATGATTGTCTCGTCTGGCGGCGCGGTGCCGGCGATCATGCGGACGACCTCGACGATCCCAACCATATTCGCCGGAGCCAACGACCCGGTGGGCAGCGGCTATGTGACAAGTCTGGCGCGCCCAGGCGGCAACGTCACTGGACTGTCGCTCCAATCCGCGGACCTCGTCGGGAAGCGCCTGGAACTGTTGCGCGAAGTGGTGCCAAAGCTCAAACGCTTGGCGGTTATCGGCAGCGCCCGCGACGGTCGCGGCAGCGTCGTGGAAATCGACCAGCTCAAGGCGTCGGCTGGAGTGCAGGACATCGAGTTGGCAACCTTTGAAATCGACGGTCCACAGGACCTCGCGCCCGCTTTTGATACATTTAAAAGCAAGACGGAGGCGGCGTACGTCGTCAGCAACCCGTTCACAACCACGAATCGAATCGGCATCCTCACCTTGGCGCTCGGGGCGCGCCTGCCGACGATGTTCGGCTTCCAGGATATGGTCGAAGCGGGCGGTCTGATCTCCTATGGGCCGGATTTCCTGGACCTATGGCGGCGCGCTGCCGACTATGCCGACAAGGTTCTGCGCGGAACGAAGCCTGCCGATATTCCGGTGGAGCAGCCGACGAAATTCGCTCTCGCTGTCAATCTGACGACAGCGAAAGCGCTCGGGCTCGCTATTCCCGGGACGGTGCTCGCACGTGCCGACGAGGTGATCGAATAGCGAGTCACTTTTGCCGAGCCGCCTATGTCGCAGTTTGGCCCGGAGCATCCATAAGCGACGCAGCGATCCGGTCGCTTTCGGGGGAGAAGCGGCCATTGCGGGACAATCGCAAATCGGTCGCTCATGACCCATAACGTCACTTCAGCCTAGCAGCGCGGGGTGGCAGTCCCCTGCCCCTTGGTTTGACAAAAACACTATTGGCGCGACGGAGAGCTTTTCTCGGCCCTTGTTCGATAGCAGCTACCCTGACAAGCAGTTTGGCATTCGCCCCGATATAATCCCGGCGCTGGCTGCTTCATCGCGCAATAACTCAAGCAGCGGTTCTGACAGAAGTCGCCACCAGCCTGCGCAAAACCGGCTGCCTTTCTCTGAGCCATCGCCGCTTTGCAAGCTGACGATAATTGTGCGTGGTGCTGGACCATACACCATCGACGGGTGTCTCGATCCTCGAGCACAGTACTGCAAAATTTCTTCGCGTCGGCCTCACAGGCGCTGCGCACCGCCGCCCTAAGATCATCTGGAGTCGCTGCCAGAGCAACGCTGGGTGCTATCAAGGCAATGACGATGGCGATGTTGAGTATTTTGAACATCATCAACTCCGATAAATGCTGGCCCCGATCAATGTCGGCCGCCATTATCGCATCTGTGCGTGCAATTGCTCAGGCACATACTGCTTTTTCCAGCGCAGCTTTCGGCACAGTGTTGTTTACAGACAGCGGGATCGAAGGCCAAGGCCGCGACTGACAAAGCAACGAGATAAAGCAATGCGGCTAACGCCGCTCGCGCGAACGTCATTTTTTCTTCCTCCCTTTGCGGCGCGTCGTTTGGAGCACAGTCGCCGTCAATGCATCGTCATCGCGGCGTCAAGGTGAATTTTGTTTCAGATCATGGACTTAGCTCTGTCGCGCATAGCGATCCCGCCACTTTGCGCGACGCAATGCGGCGGTCGCTTTCGGGGGGGGGAGAAGCGGACATTGCGGGACAATCGCAAATCGGTCGCTTATGACCCATATCGGACACGTTGCCTGCAATCAGATAAATGGTCGATATGAAAGGGAATTCGCTATGACGAAAGTACGCGTTGCAGGCTTTTCGATCTCGCTCGACGGTTTCGGAGCGGGGCCTGAGCAAAGTCTTGAAAATCCGCTCGGCAAACGCGGGCGGGAACTGCACCAGTGGCTGTTCGGTACGCGCATGTTTCAGGCAATGATCGGTAAGGACGGCGGCTCGGACGGCGTCGATGACGCCTACGCCTATCGTTCGATGGACGGGTTCGGCGCGTTCATCCTCGGCCGCAATATGTTCGGGCCTATCCGCGGTCCGTGGCCGGACGAGAGCTGGAAGGGCTGGTGGGGCGACAATCCGCCCTATCACGCGCCGACCTTCGTGCTGACGCACCATTCGCGTGATCCGATCGAGATGGAAGGCGGCACCACCTTCATCTTCGTGACCGACGGTATCGAGGCGGCGTTGGACCAGGCGAAACAAGCCGCCAATGGTCGCGACGTGAAGATCGGCGGCGGCGTCGCGACGGCGCGTCAATATCTTCGCGCCGGGCTGGTCGATGAGCTGCATTTCGCCTTGTCCCCGGTCGTGCTCGGGCAAGGCGAAGCGATGTTCGCCGGGATCGACCTGCCGGCGCTCGGCTATCGCGTCACCGAACATCAGTCGACCGAGCATGCCACCCACGTCGTTCTCCGCCGATAGGCGTTCTACGAGCACCGGCTCAATTTTCGCCAAAGCGGCCTGAAGTTCGCTATTGGCCCAAAGCGTCACTGAGTACGACGCAACGATCTGGTCGCTTTCGGGGGAGAAGCGGACATCGCGCGGATACCGCCAATCGGTCGCTCCTGACCCATAGCGTCACTCCGCCATCGGTCAAATAGTGCATTGCGAAAAGTTTCTTTCGCGGAACGCGAGTTACGAAATATGCGGCGCGTTATTCCGCCTTGATGTTCGCGGCCTTAATGATCGGCCACCACTTTTCGATCTCCGCCTTTTGAATTGCGGCGAGAGCCGCGGGCGTTCGTTGGTCGCGCGGCGCAATCTGCTGGCCAAGCTCGACCAGGCGCTGGCGCACCGCTGAATCGGCGAGCATGATTTGAACTTCGGCGTTCAGCTTGGCGACGATGTCCTTGGGCGTGCCCTTTGGGGCAAAAAGAGCAAACCACGCCGTCATATAAAGTCCCGGCAGTCCCGCCTCATCCACAGTCGGAATTTCCATTGCCGATTCCAGCCGACTCTTGCCCGCGACTGCAAGTGCCCTGATGTTGCCGGCGCGGAATTGCGGCAACGAGGTAACCGCGCTCTCTATTCCGAAGTCGATTTGTCCGGCAATCAAATCCTGCATGACCGGGGCGGAGCCACGATAGGGCACCTGCTGAAACTGCACGCTCGTCATTTGTTGCAGCAGAATGCCGCCGAGGTGCCCGATGCTCCCAATGCCGACGTGACCCTCCGTCGCCTTGCCTGGGTTGGCCTTCATCCACGCGATAAGGCCCTTCAGATCGTCTGCCGGAAAGTTCTTTCGCACCACGACGAGGGACGCGGCACTGGACAGCATTGCGACCGGTTCAAAATCCTTCTGCACGTCGTATGGCAGGCTGTACACCGCGCCATTCGCGACATGGGTATTCCAAAGCCCGAGCACCAGCGTGTAGCCATCAGGTGCGGCACGCGCCACCCGACCGACGCCGAGACTGCCATTCGCGCCAGGCACGTTCTCTACGACCGCCGGCTCCCCGAAAGCGTTCTGAAGCCTCTCGCCCACCATGCGCCCGAGCAAATCTGTCGGCCCGCCTGGAGGAAACGGCACAATAATAGTGATCTGCCGCGTCGGATAATCGAGCGCGGAAGCGATGCGCGACGCGGCCGGCAGTGCGAGAGCGCCCGCCACCAGATGCAAAAATTCACGACGGGGAAGTTTCATGGCGAGCGCCTCTCGCGCGACACTAAAGCTATCCCAACTCCTTGTCCTCAAGAAGGGGCCCTGATTTCCGGATTTGGCCCAGAGCGGACGTCCGCGTCGCAAGATGCGGCGGCTGGTGACCCTGCGTTTGCCGGCGTTCCGCTTCCTTCATTTTTCTTAGGCTGCTCGGACGAAACCGGAATAACGGAAGACCGAAAGACAGGCCCCACCCCTGCCCTTTTCTTGGACCGAACCGGTTTCGCGCTAGACGTGACCACATTTTTGCAAGCATGCGATCCATTCGCGGTCGCGCGCCGAAAGACTCGCGCGCCGAGATGCGCCGCGGGAACGGAGGTGCTCGCTATGAAAATACAGCGAAGCTGGCGCAGAGAACTCCCTCTCCCCAGAGGGAAGAGGGTTGGGGTGAGGGGGTTCGGACTTCGGAGCAAAAACTCGAACTTCCGAACCCCCTCATCCTGTCCTTCTCCCCTCTGGGAGAAGGGACGCAGCGTCGCGGTCGCGACGTTCCTCTGCCGACGTGGCAACTATCCCGCATACGCCGCAACGCGCCGCAACGCGCCACGAGAACGAGAGCGCATGACCAAGGCAGACCCGGTCGCCGCGTCGTCAAACCCCGGTCACCGCCTTCACCCGCTCCGGCGACAACGGCAGCGCGCGGAAGCGCTTGCCCGTCAGCTTGAACAATGCATTACCGACGCAAGGCGCGACCAGCGGCAGCGACGCTTCGCCGATGCCTTTGGCCGGATTGTCGGTCGGCATGAGCTGGATGTCGATCTCCGGCATTTCCGACATGCGCAGCACCGGGTAGTCGTAGAAATTATTCTGCTCCACCTGGCCGCCGGAAATCGAGACCTGTTCCTTCAAGGTCTGGCTCAAGCCGAAGATCACGTTGCCTTCGGTCTGCGCCAACACGCTGTCGGGATTGAGCACGATGCCGGGGTCGAGCGCGATCCAGAAACGATGCGCGCGCACGATGCCGGTCTTGGCATCCAGCGAGACTTCGCCGACGGCGGCCACATAGGTCTCGACCACCTTGGCATAGGAAAAGCCGAGCGCATGGCCGTCGGCGACCGCTTTGCCCCAGCCGGATTTGTCGACGACCGCCTTGATCACCGCTTGGGCGCGCGGCTCACCTTTCAGGAGCTCGAGCCGGAACGCCACCGGGTCCTTGTTCTGGGCGGCGGCGATTTCGTCGATGAAGGACTCGACGACGAACTTGTTGTAGCCGGCGCCGATGCCGCGCCAGGCGGCGACCGCGATGCCGCGCTGCTCGCGCAGATAGGCGATCGATTGATTGGCAATGCCGTATTCGTGCTTCGAGCCTTCGAGCACGATGCCGTCGAGACCCTTGGCACCCTCCAGCGCCTTTTCGGTGCCGCGATAGGCGACCACGGATTCGCCGACCACGCGATGCCGCCAGCCGGTCACTTTGCCGTCGGCATCGAGCGCGGCTTCCACTTGGTGACCCGTCATCGGCCGCATCTGCGCCGATTTGACGTCCTGCTCGCGGGTCCAGATCAGTTTTACCGGCCGCTGCATCGCCTTGGCCAGCGGCAGCACTTCCGGAATCATGTCGGCCGGACTGCGCCGGCCGTAGCCGCCGCCGAGATAGAACTGATTGAGCTTGATCTTGTCCGGCGTGGTTTTGAGCATCGCCGCGGCCGCGAAGGCATTGGGGCTGACGCCTTGCGTGCCGATCCAGATTTCGGCGCTGTCGCCGCCCGGGCCGACCGACGCGGTGACGTTCATCGGCTCCATCTGCGCGTGATAGACGTATTCGGAAGAGTATTGCGCGGTCATCACCTTCGCCGCCTTGGCAAAGGCTTCGTCGGTGTCGCCTTTGGCGACGTAGCTCACGCCCTTGTCGTCGAGCTTGGCAGCGCGGGCGAGAAAATCCTTCAGTCCGGCCGCGCTGTTGAACGTGTCGGTCGGCACGCTGGACCAGTTCACCTTCAGTGCGGAGCGGCCCTTGAAGGCGGCTTCAATGGTTTCGGCGACAACACCGACCGAATTTTTCAGCGGCACGACTTTGAGCACGCCAGGCACCGCGAGCGCCGCGGCGTCATCGACATGCTCCGGCGTTCCGCCTTCGACCGGCGTGCGCAGCACCGTGGCGTAGACCATGTTCGGCACTTGCACGTCGATGGCGTATTGCGCGGAGCCGTCGATCTTTCCCGGAATATCCAAGCGCGGCGTGTTTTTGCCGAGGATGCGGTAGTCGGCCATTTTCTTCAGCGCCGACTTGTCGATCACCGGCATGGTCGCCGGAACCTGGGCAAAACTCGCGATCTCGCCGTAGCTCATGGAACGATTGCTCGCCGCGTGCACCACCAGGCTCGGCTCGGTGTGCAATTCGGCGATCGGCACTTGCCAGCGATCGGCGGCCGCCTGCATCAGCACGTTGCGCACGGCGGCGGCCTGCAGCCGCACCTTGTCCCAATAGCCGCGGATCGAGCCGCTGCCATAGGTCACCATCATGCCGCCAAAAATCGGATTGCCGAAAATCTCCGGCTTGACCGGCGGGTAAGTGGTCGACACCCGCGACCAATCGGCGTCCATCTCTTCGGCAAACACCATGGCCAAGCCGGTCAGGCTGCCCTGCCCCATTTCGGCGACCGGGATGGCGAGCACGATGGCGCCGTCCGCGCCGATGGTGACCCACGCGCCGAGGGCCGCCGGCGTCGGGTTATCGGCCAGCGCCACTCGCGGCGCGAACAGCGCGCCCGGAATACTCAAAGCGAAAGTCAGTCCCGCAGCTCCTTCGAGGAAGCCGCGCCGCGACAACGTGCCGTTCGGATTGCGCTCGATTTTGCCCAAGACTTGATTGCCCATGACTTTATTGAACATGGCTCACGCTCCCTGCTTGGCGGCGCGCTCGACGGCGCGGAGGATGCGCGGATAGGTGCCGCAACGGCAGATATTGCCATCCATGTGGCGAACGATGTCGTCGCGGCTCGGATTCTTGTTGGCCGCCAGCAGTGCGGCGGCCTGCATGATCTGGCCGGATTGGCAATAGCCGCATTGCGGCACCTGCAGGTCGAGCCAGGCTTTTTGCAGCGGATGGTCGCTGTTGGCCGACAGGCCCTCGATGGTGGTGACGTTCTTGCCCGCCACCATGGCCACCGGCGTCTGGCACGAGCGCACCGCCTTGCCGTCGAGATGCACCGTACAGGCGCCGCACATGCCGGCGCCGCAGCCGTATTTCGTGCCGGTGAGCTTGAGATGCTCGCGCACGACCCAGAGCAGCGGTGTTTCCGGACCGGCATCCACACTGGCCGGCTTGTTATTGACGGTGAAGGTGATCGCCATCACGCACTCCCGTTTGCAGATTGGTCTGAGGGAATATAGTGGATTCCCGGCCGGGATTCATGTCCAAATGTCCGGAACTTATGGGGCATAGGATTGTAACATCCGAGCCCCAAGTAAGTTTCCAATGGGAGTTCATTGCCGATGCCGACAAACCCAATAGGCGGTGGCCAGATCGGCCGCTCGGTGCCGCGCCTCGAAGGCCGCGAGAAGGTCACCGGCCGCGCCGAATACACCCATCTGATGCGGCTCCCCGGCATGCTGTACGGCAAGATTTTTCGCTCCACCGTGGCCCACGGCCGTATCAAGTCGATCGATACCAGCGCGGCGAAGAAAATCCCCGGCGTTTTCCGCGTCATCACCTCCGACGACGTGCGCAAGGTGATCCCCGATCCCTATTACGGGCCGGCGTTCCACGACCAGCCCATTCTCGCCATCGACAAGGTGCGTTTCGTCGGCGAGCCGGTCGCCATCGTGCTCGCTGCCGATCCCCATGTCGCCGAGGCCGCGACCCACGCCATCGTCGCCGAATACGACGAACTGCCGCCGGTCTACGACGAGGTCGAGGCCATGACGGCGCCGACCTATGTGCACGATGAGCTCAAGCCCGCCGGCAGCTTCGCCGACCTCAAGCATCTCAAGGGCCAGAAAAACACCAACCTCGCCCTCAATGCCAAGCTGCGCCGCGGCGACGTCGACAAGGCCTTCGCCGAAGCGGCGCACGTGTTCGAGCACGAATTCCGCACCCAAAAATGCCTGCACGTGCCGTTCGAGCCGTTCTGCTCGATTGCCGACTACAAGGAATCCGGGCTGACGATTCATAGCGGCGCGCAGGGACCGTCGTTCGTGCGCTCCGAGATCGCGCGGCTCTTGGGCTGGCCGGAAAACAAGGTGCGCATCAAAGTGCCGTATCTCGGCGGCGGCTATGGCGGCAAGCTTTACATCAAGCTGGAAGCGCTGGTGACGGCGTGCTCGATGATCGCGCGCCGCCCTGTCAAGATCGCGCTGACCATGGAGGAGCAGTTCTATCAGATCACCAAGCATCCGGCGACGGTTCGCATCAAGAGCGGCGTGGACAAGAGCGGCCGCATCACGGCGCGCAAATGCGAGGTGTTCTGGAACGGCGGCGCTTACGCCGATATCGGCCCGCGCGTCACCCATAAATCAGGATTTACCGCCGGCGGTCCCTACGACATCGACAATATGTGGATCGACTCTTACGCGATGTACACCAACATGACGCCGGCCGGCGCGCTGCGCGGATTTGGCATGCCGCAGCTCGTCTTCGCCCACGAGAGCCACACCGACATGATGGCGCGGGCGCTCGACATCGATGCGGTCGAGTTCCGCCGCAAGAACGTGTTGCACAACGGCCGCCCGCAAGCGACCGGCACCATCCTCAAAGACGCGCCGCTCGAGGCGATCCTCGACCATGTCGCCGAACGTCTGCGCTGGAAAGAGAAATTCGATCGCGGCAGCGGCACCTTGAAACGCGGCCGCGGACTGGCGTTTGCGCTCAAAGCCTGCGTGTCGCCGACCACCTCGGTCGCCATCATCAATGTCGGCGCCGACGGCAGCCCGACGCTCTACATTTCGACCGTCGACATGGGGCAAGGCTCCGACACCGGCATGGCGCAGATCGTCGGCGAGGTGCTCAACGTGCCGGCAGAGTCAGTGAGAGTCGTCGCCCGCGATACCGACATCACGCCCTACGACATGGGCACGCTCGGCTCGCGCTCGCTGTTCCATATGGGACACGCCGTGAAGCTTGCTGCCGAGGACGCGCGCAGCAAGATCGACGCGCTGCGCCGCGAGGTCGGCGAGCCGGAAGGCAGCAACACGCCGGTCTCCGGCCTGTTCGTCAAAAAATACGGCATGAAGGCCGGCAATATCGTCGGCAGCGGCAGCTATAAGCCCGATTACGTCGCGCCGGATCACGAAACGGGGCTGTCGCCCGAGATCACGCCGTTCTGGATGGTGGCGTGCACCGGCGCCGAGGTCGAAGTCGACACCGAGACCGGACGCGTGCGCGTCCAAAAACTGATCAACGCGGTCGACTGCGGCACGCTGGTCAATCCGCGCATCGTCGAGACGCAGATTTCCGGCGCCGCCCTGATGCAGCTCGGCTTCACGCTGTTCGAGAAGATCCATCTCGACAACGGCCAGATCACCAATGCGTCGCTGGCCGACTACAAGATTCCCGGCATCGCCGACGTGCCGCCGGTGATGGTGAACGAGGCGATCGACGCCTATCAGCACAACGCGCCGTTCGGCGCCAAAGGCGTCGGCGAGTCGGCAACGCTGCCGCTGTCGCCGGCCATCGCCAACGCGCTCGACGACGCCGTCGGCGTGCGGCTGATGGAATTGCCGCTGACGGCCGAGGCGGTGTTCCGCGCGCTGCGCGAGAAGGCGGGACAGCCGCTTGAGGCCGACTGAGCGCTTGTGGCTATGCCCTCTCCCCTTGCGGGAGAGGGCGGCTCGGCGGTTGCGCAACAAGACAGGGTGAGGGGTCGGGCCGCAACCCCTCACCCAATTGCGCATGTTGAAACACAGGTGCTGCCCTCTCCCGCAAGGGGAGAGGGCAAGCTCGCGAGCGCCGATTGCGGGCATCGTCCCACGTCGCGCCGCAATGTCACTTTCCTTGGCGCGGCGGCTGACATAACCTCGCGCCACAAAAACAATCTACACGGGGGGAAACGATGGCTGGCGAAGCGGAAGTTCAAGTCTCGCATTTCCTGGACCAGCATGGGCTGGGCGCGTTCCAGATCAAGCTCATCGTCTGGTCCGTGCTGCTGGCCATGATCGACGGCTACGACATCGGCGCCATCGCCTTCGCGGCGCCAAGCCTGCTCAAGGAATGGCACATCGGCCTCCCCGACCTGAAATGGGTGCTCACTGCCAGTAATATCGGCGTGCTGTTCGGTTCGCAGATCTTTGGCTGGATCGGTGATAGCTACGGCCGCAAGACTGCGCTGATCCTCTCCAACCTCTTGTTCGGCATCTTCACCTTCATCGCCGCCTATTCCACCAATACCACCGAATTGTCCGTGTTGCGCTTCATCGCCGGGCTGGGCATCGGCGGCGTCATTCCGAATCTCGTCGCCATCAATGCCGAATCGGCGCCGCGCACCATGCGCGCCACGCTGGCGATCGTCGCTGTCGGCCTGGTGCCGCTCGGCGGCGCACTGGCCGGCTTCGCCGCCGCGGCGCTGGTGCCGCAATATGGCTGGCAGATCCTGTTCGAGATCGGCGGCATCGTGCCTGTGGTTTTTGCGCTCGCCGCCATCGCGACGCTGCCCGAGTCGATCAAATTCATGACGCTGCATGAAAGTCACCGCGGCAAAATAGAAGCGCTGCTGGCGGCGATCGCCCCCGATTACAAGGTGCCGCCGAACGCCCGCTTCGTCATCGAGGACGAGAAGCAGTCGCCGAGCAGCCCGATCCATCTGTTCGGCAATGGCCTCGCCGCGATCACGCCGCTCACCTGGCTGATGTTCGCCTGCAACCTGATGGGCTATTTCTTCCTCATCAGCTGGACGCCGACGCTCATGGGCGCGGCGCATGTGCCGCCGCAGACCGCGGCGCTGGCCGGCGCGGCCTTGCAGGTCGGCGGCACGGTCGGCTCGTTGCTGCTGTGCTGGTGGCTGCAGAAGGCGCGCTTCCTCGCTATCGCCATCCTGTTCGTGGTTGCGGTGCCGGCGGTCGGTTCGATCGGCTACGCCGGATTGAGCTCGACCGGCGCGCTGATCGCCGCGACGTTCTTTGCCGGCTTCATCGTGCTCGGCATCCAGTCCGGCATCAACGTCGTCGGCGCCATGATCTATCCGACCTCGCTGCGCGCCAACGGCTCCGGCTGGCAACTCGGCATCGGCCGCCTCGGCGCCATCATCGGTCCGCTGCTCGGCGCGCTGTTCGTCGGCCTGCCGGTGCCGGAGCTCTATATGTGGTCGGCGATACCGTTCGCGGTGGGCGCGGTGGTGTGCTTCATCATCTACAAGCTCAACACCGCGCGGCTGAAAGCGAACCCGGAATTGGCGCAGGGGCAGTAACCTTCGTCATTCCGGATTGCCGCGAAGCGGCAAGTCCGGAATCCATAATCACAGTCAGTGCAGAACAAGCATGACAGGGGTTATGGATTCCGGGCTCGCGCTGCGCGCGCCCCGGAATGACGGATCAGAACGGCTCATACCCGCGCAGCGCCGGAATCACCTTCTCGCCGAACAACCGGATCGAGCGCAGCAGCGCATCCTCCGGCAGATCGGCGAAATTGAACTCGCCCATGAAGACGTTGAACAGGCCTTCCGCCGCGGCAGCGCGGATTTTGGCGGCGACGGTGTCCGGCGAGCCGATGAAGACGAGGTCGTGCTTGAACAGATAATCGGCGTCGAACAGATGCTGCATGATCTCGGACGCGCCGGGCTCGCCGCGGCCGACGAACATTTTGGCGTGCTCGCGGGCGCGCTCCTCGAACGTCTCGCCGGGCTCTGCCGGTGCGAGAAAACCTTCATAGGCGCGGCTGGCGCGGAATAACCCGTTCTCGATCGCTTTGTCGTCGGTGTCGTCGACATAAACGACCGAGCAATAGGCGATGTTCGGCTTGTTCGGCCAGCCGGTGCCCGCCCAGTCGTGCAGGAATTTCCGGTAGCGCGGCGCGGCATCGGCGCGCGGATAGACCAGGAAATAGCCGGGGTTGATGCCATTCTTGGCGCAGAATTCGAGCGTCTGCGGATCGCGGCTCATCATCCACAGCGACGGATGCGGCCGCTGCGCCGGCATCACGGAAATGCGGGCGTTGTCAGTATGAAACTCCTGGCCGTGATACGAGAACGGCTGGGTGTCGCCGAACGCCGCGCGCATGTAATCGACGAATTCGAGCGTCGGCGATTTGCGCTGGCCGTAATCCAAGCCGAAGGGACGGAAATAATCCGGATTGATACCGGGCACGAGGCCAAGTTCCATGCGGCCGCCGAGCATCTGATCGACGATGGCGATCTCCTCGGCAAGCCGCAGCGGATGATAGAGCGGCACGATGTAGCCCATCGGCCCGATGCGCAGCCGCTTGGTGCGCGCGCCGGCGCCGACCGCGTAAAGGCTCGGCGACGACATCCAGCTTTCGTCGGGGCGGAAATGATGCTCGACGCAGAACGAGTGGTCGAAGCCGAGCTCGTCGCACAATTGCAGCTCGCGCCAGAGCTGCTCGTAGCGCGCGTGCGGCGTCATGCCGGGCTTGGCCCAGATGTGGGAAAAATGCGAAAATTTCATGGGACCACGCTTTGAACTCTTGCGCGCCTGCCGCGCCCCGGCTGTTATTTGCTGACCGCCAAGGCGCCCTCGACGGCGTCCATCACCGTCATGTCGAGATTGAGCCGGCAATAGTCCGAGAGCTTGTCGGTCTCCCGCTGCAGGGCCGCCATATCGAGGACGGTGCCGCCGTGCTTGCCGTGATAGTAGCCGCTCAGCCAAATCGCCACCGACTTGGTCGGCGCCACCGAGTCGAGCAGGAACTGCCTGCAGGTGATTTTTGCCACGTCCACCGTGACCTGCGCCTGGCTTGCCGCCGGCAGCAGCACGGCCAGAAGCGGGACCGCCATCAAAAGCCGAACCTTCATTGCGTCTTCTCTCCCTCGTCTTCGGTCGTGCCGATATTCTGCCTGACGGTCGCGCCTAACGCGAGTCTGTCTATCGCCATTGCGGCCTCCGCACCCGTTGCGCTGCACCGGCGCGTTAGGCCGAGGCAATCCCTTGAAGATACATGTGTCTCATGGTCAGATGCCTAGATCTATAAGCGCAGGACAGGGAGGTAACGATGAAACACATAGCTCTTGCAACTTTGGCTCTTGCAGCTTCGATCGCATTTTTTCCCATCGGCACGGCGATGGCACAGTCCTGCGAAACCCAGGCCGTCAGCGCGACCGGCAAGCCGCTGCACGGCGCGGCCAAAAACAGCTTCGTGAAAAAGTGCAAGAAGGACGCCTGCGAACCCAAGGCGGTCAGCGCCGAGGGCAAGCCGCTGCACGGCGCGGCCAAGAATAGTTTTATGGCGAAATGCAAGAGGGATGCGTAACCGGGGCGTAAATCAGACCCCGCCGGTCTTTTGTCGACCGAAGGGTAAGCCCGAAATTTTCGGCGCCACTTAGCGCGTAGGATGGGTAGAACGAAGTGAAACCCATCGTCTCGGCGGCTTTGTCATGCTGGAAAAGATGATGGGTTTCGCTGCGCCCTACCCATCCTACGGGCTCAAAATATATCAGCCTGCAGGGCGGATTAGCGGAGCGTAATCCGCCGTTTCGTCGGCGCACAAAGGCGGGTTGAATATCTGTTTTTGGATTTTACCGTCAGTCGGCATCGGAATGGTCCGGTGCTGTAGCGGCAGTCCAACCCTCGTCGAGCGCTAATTGGGCGATGATATCGCGCATCACTTCACTCGCGCCGCCTGCCAATGTGCCAGCGGGGGCATCTCTAAAAAATCGCGCCATGGCCGCATCACCGATATATCCTTTACTTCCGTACATGTGCAGGCACTCCGCAGTCACTCGACTCGCGAGCTCCGTTGCTTTCAACTTGGCCATCGTGCATTCAGCAATCGGGAGAGCGCCATTCTGGTACTTCCAAGCCGCATGATGAATGAGATGACGTGTCGCCTCGACCTCGGTAACGAGATCGGCCACGCGGTGGCGCAGTGCCTGATAACGCATCAGTGTCTCGCCGAATACCTGGCGCTGGCAAAGATGCAGGCGAATCAGTTCCAGACACCGATCCATGCCTCCCAATGCCAGTGCGGCTGCAACAAGGCGTTCGAGTTGCAATCCATACATCAGCTGCATAAAGGCCGTTTCAGAATGACCTACCAGATGGTCGGCAGATACCTGGACCCCCTGAAAATGGAGATCTGCGATGTCGCCGCTATGCCAACCGATCGTGGCGATCGGCGTCCGCGTCACGCCAGGTTGATCAAGCTCGACGAGCAGCAGCGACAGGCCAGCCATGCCAACCGCGGACGGCTTCGTTTTCGCTACTACCACTGCGAAGTCGGCTGTAGTGCCGTTGGTGATGAAGGTCTTGCTGCCAGTAATGCTGTAAGAGCCGCCATTGTAGGCTGCAATCGTTTTCAGCTGGCTCAGATCAGATCCGGCTTCGGGTTCGGTGATCGCCAGCGCCGCGACCCGTTCGCCGGCGATTGCTGGAGCCAAATAGTCCGCCTTCAAAGTCGAACTGCCCGCCCTCGCGAGATAATGGGTTGCCATGTATGAATGCACTGACACCGCCGCGCGGAAGCCACTATAGCCGCTTCGACCCAGCTCCTCTAAAAACACAATTGAATAGAATAAGTCGCGTTCAGCCCCACCATAAGCGCGGGGATGGTAGAGGCCGAGCATTCCAGCGTCGCCAAGCGAGCGCCAGAGATGGCGCGGAAGCTGCCGGTCACGCTCCCAATTATCGGCATGCGGTAGCACCGTTTCGGCGATGAGGGCCCGGACGTGAGCCCGAAAGCGGTCATGAGCAGGGGTGAAATAGGGCGAGGTCATGGGCGGACACTTTCCGTTGCTTTCCACGGATTAAGTGCGGCTGAGGTCGGACAGCACGGCTAGAATCGCGTCTTCCGATCCGTGGAGGAAGAAATGATCGCCGGCGAGGCGATAACTGCTGAATTCAGCGGTCGTCCGGTTTCGCCAACCTTCCATATCTGCCGCCGCAGCGATTGGGTCGTCGCTGCCACTGAAAATGGTGATCGGGACATCCAAAGTTGAACGATCAGGCGGCACAGTCCAGATTTCCGCCAGAGTCGTGTCTGCCCGCAACGTCGGTTCAAGCAGCCCCATAAAAGCTGGACTGCTGAGTATCTCCTTCGCTCTGCTATTCATAGCGAGTAATTGGGCAAAAAAGTCCGATCGAGGCAGATTGGCTATCGGCGGCGCCCGAAGCGGAACCTCAGGACTGCGGCAACCCGCAAGAATAAGTCGCTGCGGACCAGGAAGACCTGCATCTCGCAGCGCTGTGGCAAGCTCGTAGGCAACAGCAGCGCCAAGACTGTGACCAAAGAACCAACTTGGACGGCAATCAGAATCCGCCGTAAACGCGATCATTAAGGCCTCAATAAGCGGCGACCATGCAGCGAAGGCCGGCTCAGAAAACCGCCCATCGCGGCCAGGCAAGCACACACCGATAGTCTCAAGCGAGCCTGGCAGGCGTGCCGCCCAGGACTTAAACATTGTGGGACTTCCTCCGGCATAGGGAAAACAGAACAGCCTACTGCGTGCCGATACACGAGGTTCCCATTTAATAAACCAACTCACGTGGGATTGTGCGTTAACCGGCATGGCGTCTCATCATGGCACCGAGCAAAGTGGTTGCCGGATTGTATCCTTCGGATAAAGCTCGCTCACAGTAGTGACTATCGATCAACGCGATGGTCATGATCAATCAGGCTATCGGCGCCTGCGGCTCCGAGACCGGATCGTGGCCCCGTGGCCCGGTCGTTTCCCGTGCCATGTGGTGGGTGCGGTGGACTCGACAACTTGGCAGAAGAACTGTTTAGCGACCTATCGAATTCTTCAGCGCACCCGGATGGCGCAACGCATTCGACCAACGGGCCTCACTTTCCGCTCCGTGCACTGTCGATCGCTGCGGCGACGTCGCCTAGCCTGGGTTTCTGATACAGAACTTCGGGTGGCAGGGTTCCTTCGCCAAATACGGCTTCCACCTGGACGATCAGTCGAAAGGCAGCCAACGATTTGCCGCCGAGCGCAAAAAAATCGGCGTCGGCATCGAGATCGCCGGCATTGAAGAGCTTTCTCCATAGCTTGGCGAGAACCTGTTCAGTCGCCGTCAATGGCGGCGATGCATATTGCAGGCCATTCGCTGGGGGCGGCGCAAATGCAGCAACCTGTGGCAGAGCGTCAACAATCTCGAAGTGTTCCGGCGGAGGGACGCCGGGCAACTGACGCTGGAGATGTGCGATCAGATCATCGAACAGCCGACGCCGCGACGGCCAGGAGGCGCTCGGTTCCGTAGCTGCGGTTGCGGGCTTCATAGGTGTCCGCAAGCCAGTGAGGGTAAAGCAATGAGTTGAGATTAGCTCCGGGTCGTGATCAATCGTAACGGTGAAACCGTGACTGCGAAGCTCACTGGCAATTCGGTCGACCCGACCTTCAATATCATGCACCTCGATGACAATTTGAGCCACCATCGGCCACAGGCGAGCATCCATGCCAGCGAGTACGTCCTGCTCTGCTTTTTCGACATCAATCTTCAGTAGATCGATATGGCTGATCCGCTCCCGTTCCACGAGTTGGGTCAACGTGATTACGGGACACGTACGCTGCTCGGAAGTGAGCCGCTCCGCAGTGAGGCGGTTGAGCACGTCATTTGTTTCGATACCATGCGCCTTTTCAAGATATGCGCGCAATGTCCCCTGATCTTCGGCTGGGTCGCCAAAATATCCAGACATAACGGTGTTATTGGGGTAATAGGTGAAATTTGCAGTTCCTGGCGCGCTACCGACGGCGCAATTGAGTACGGTAATAGATGCACCGTGAATGTAGGCGTTAGCGCGGATTGCACTACAGAGTTCGGTCACGGGCTCGACGGCAAAAACGTGCGCCTGTGGGCTTTGGCGGACCGCATACAACGAGAACATCCCGATATTGGCGCCCACGTCGATAATGCAAGCGCGATCGGGTAGTGCAATGCCGTGACGCAGGTAGGCATTATTGCCGAAAATCTCGCGGTATAGAAAATCGGTTTCGGTTCGGTTCTTCTGGGCGACAATGAGGTCGGGACCCGGATCATGCAGCGATAACCCGGCCAACTTGCCATTGGCTTGCAAACTGCACGCGCGTCGGAGCGCCGGCGCTTTGACGGAATTGGGAACGACCCAAGCGGTGACCACCTCGACACCGTCTCGGATCTCCCGTGCAACAGTTGCTGCATCGACCGCTTCATGCTGTTGCAGGGAAGCAGCGATCATATTCAGGTCGATATCGGCTTCGCTGGCCATCGTCCGATACTCTATAATCAAGGATGACGGGAAATGAAGTTCAGCAACAACTGAACCAACTGAGGCTCCGCGGCGAACAACGAAAGATGGTCGCCATGCGGTCGAACGTGCAGTTCCGCCGCGCCTAGCTCGGCAGCCACCCTCCTCGATCCGGCCGGATGGGCTGTGGCATCGTCCTCGCTGGTCACGACCAGAGTCGGTTGAGGGACAGCACGAAGGATGGCAGTTACATCTTCGGTCATAATGCTGCCGTTCAAGCGGGCGTACCGGAAAAATAACTCGGCGGTAGCGAAGGGGTATAATAGCAGATGGGCCAAATCCTCCCTCAGGCCTTCGAGCGTGGCCGGCGAAATAAACATTTTGCGTAACGATGCAGCCGCTGCATGGCTACGTCCGGCCGCTAGCATCAGCATCTGCACATCCTCCTGGTGCTGGGTCTTCGGGCAATCTGCACCCAATTCGTAATCGCCATGCCACAGACTAAGTGAGGTAACCCGTGCAGGTCGCGCCGAAGCAGCAGCAAGCGCGATCACGGCGCCCCCACAAATACCCATCACATGGGCACGCTGCACGGCAAAGTGGTCCATGACCGCGAAGAGGTCGCTAGCCTGCGCATTGACACCCGCGGTTGTCTGATCGAACGACGGCCCAGTCTCAAACATGTAGCGACTTTCAATCGTCAGCACATAGTGCTGCAGCGCCAAGGTCCGAAGCCAAGGCTCGCACAATTCGACCGGCATGCCGCAGGCTGAGGCGATAACGACGGGAGGCAAGCGGCGGTCGCCGAGAGCATAGGCCGCTAGACGGGCACCATCGGCAGCGTGGATGACCGCCCGGCACGTCGGAGAATGGAGGCTGCATCCGATCGCTGATGCAGAAACGTGATCAATTTCAGCAGGGGTCGGCGGTCGTGCCAAAGACGCCAGCCCGGCGGCATCAAGAGCGAGACGTCGTCCAATTGCAATTTCGAAAGCGGTAGCGTTGCCGGCGTTGATAGGGAGCAGCACAAATCGCCGGTTATTTGGGTCTGTCGAGGAATAGCCCTGCTGTCCGCGCAGTGGAGACGCCAAGGCACCTTCAGGCGTTTCGAGCAATGCTTGGTGTGCGCACAGTTTGGTGGTGAGGGAATTTAAGATCGCCTCAGATGTCGCAAGATCGGCGCGGTGCGACGCTCCTTCATTATAAAGCGCAATTCGCACTGGCTCTTCCAAGCTCTGCAGCAGTGGCGCGACAGACAGAACGCCATTGGCAAATCGATTGAGCGCCGCCGCCTGTAGGATGTCACGCATTGGCGATGCTTCAGCCGACGCATGGTCGACAGCCGGCATCGCCGTCAGATGCCTTGTCCTGTTGCCGAGCGGTTTACGGACGGATCACGAACGATAAACGGCTTGCCCAGTGTCGTGTGAGTGGCCATACGATTGTGGCCGTCGGGATTCCGGCCGCTCACCAGCACGGCCCCATATTTTTCCAGGCTGATCCTACCGCCATACTCTTCAATAACATCGGTATCGGGATAGATTTGTACTGAGGCCGGCACATAGCGCGCAGCGAAGCCCATGCGCATTTCCTTGGACTTGCCAGTATGCGGATGTGAGGCATGCATCAGCGTTGACCAGAAGATCACGAATTGACCGGGGCGCAGCACCATAGATATTGCCTGCGACTCGTCGGGTTTCCAGTTCGGATCGATCTGCAATTGGCGATAGTCATAACCGAAGAAACCGCGACGAACGCCATCTTTTACAACCTCGGTATTGCTGGCCGGATCATAGTGCATTCGCTTGGATTCGTCGTAGAACATGGTGGAGTGTGTGCCTGGAATGAATTGCAAGCAGGCAGTGTCTTCGTTTGCCTCGGTAAAGGCACACCAAACAGTGATCGTGCCCCCGAAATCAGCAGCTTCCGGCCACACAATCTGTGGCGTTCCAGAGGCATTTGCAAAGGTATCGGCCTGATGCCAATCCGTGCCTTCGTCGCCTGGGTACTTCGGGAAAAATTCCGTACGCCAGCACAGGACATCCGGCCCAAGAATGCTACTGACCCGATCGACAATTTCCGGCCGGCAAATGTGCTCGGCTAGGAACGAATTATCGAGATGACGGTCGTAGTTGGCGATGTTGGTCGATGCAGAGATTGCCTCAGCTTCGGGATAGACCGCCATTCGGCGGTTGAGCAGCTGAACCCGCTGCCGCCGCCACTGCGCATTCATCTCTTCCGGCTCGCAAAGGGTGAACGGGCCAGCATAGCCTCTCTCATGAAATTGAATGAGTTCGCTCGGAGTGAACGAAAAGGACCGAACTGGCGCTTGATCAGTTAGCATCATACGATCTCCGCATTTTGTCGTCCACGTGCCGGGCCAAACCGGCAATTGTAACGCCGTCGGCGAGAGCGAGGACGGCTTCATCAAAATCGGTTTTGAAAACCTCGACGACTCGCCCGAGGACGCGAATTAAGGTCAGCGAGGTGCCGCCCACGTCGAAGAAGTCGTCCTGGCAACCGATCTCGCCGCAGACGAGAATTTGTTGCCAAATCTCATGAATCTGAGCTTCTGTCGATGTCAGCTTGGCTTTGTCGGCAGTCCGGATTGGCGCTTCTATCGGCGGCGGCGGCAGAGCTGTGCGATCGACTTTGCCGTGAATGTTTAGCGGGAGCACTGACATGGCGAGATATACCGACGGCCGCATGTGTGGCGGTAATTCGGCAAGGGCAATCCGCTTCAAGTCTTCTTCCAGAACGCTGCTCCAAACGACTCCTGGCGCCGGCACGACATAGGCGACGAGGCGTGCGTCGCCGTCGCCATAATCGTATGGGGCAACTGTACACGCGCCCAAACGGAGATCATTCATCAGACAAATCTCAATTTCCCTTGGCTCAACGCGATAACCACGGAGCTTGAATTGGCCGTCGCAACGGCCAAGATAGAAAAGCTCGCCGTCAGGCGTGCGTACCGCCAGGTCACCTGACCGATACCAGAGACGGGGTGGCTCACCGAGCATACTGCGCAACTGGAATCGCGCTGGGGTTGGATTTTTTGGATTCTGATGTTCGAGGTAACCGCGGGCAACACCTGGACCCGCGATGTATATCTCGCCCGGTTCACCATCCGCGACCGGCTGACCGTCGGCATCGAGCAGAAGAATTTGCAAATCGGGGATTGGTACGCCGATTGGGCTGCCGATGGAGTCGCGCAGATCGCCGCGCCGGATCTGCTTGTAGGTGGCGTGTACCGTGATTTCGGTTATGCCGTACATATTCACCAGCGCCGGGCGCTGGTCCCCGAAGATGTCGACCCAGGGGATCAGCATCCGGAGGTCAAGAGCCTCGCCGCCAAAAATCACGAGACGGAGCGAAAGCGAAGGACGAGGTGTATTTGCAGCGGTAACCTCAGCGAGCAGGGATCGGAACGCCGAGGGGGTTTGATTGAGGACGGTGACTCCCTCGGCTACCAGCAGAGAAAGGAACCTGGCGGGCATTCGGGCGGTTTCAAAAGGTACGATCACCAGTCGGCCACCGTAAAGCAGCGCCCCCCAGATTTCCCATACGGAGAAATCGAAGCCGACAGAATGAAACAGCGTCCAGACGTCATCCGCGGAAAAGCCAAACCAAGGTTGGGTTTGCTCGAACAGACGGATAACATTGCGGTGTTCGATCGCTACCGCCTTGGGGACACCGGTGGTGCCGCTCGTATAAATGACGTATGCAAGGTGGGTGTTGTCTCCGTCGATAGCAGCAGGCGGAGTGTCTTCCGCGTTGGTAATCTGCTCGTCTGTGTCGAGGCACAATCGGGTCGAGGTACCTTTGTGCAGCGTATGGGCAAGTTGCGATGTCGTGACAATGATCCCGACTGCGCTGTCGTCTAACATCAGCTGAACGCGTTTCGCGGGATAGGTCGGGTCGACAGGGACATAAGCCCCACCAGCCTTGAGGACGCCGAGTATGCTGACGATCAGATCAATCCCGCGGTTGAGGTAAATGCCGACCCGAGTCTCGGGTCCGACTCCCATGACGCGTAATCGATTAGCCAGGTGATTGGCGCGCCGATCAAGTTCCCCGTAGGTGATCTCAGCGCCTGGCGCGGTAACCGCGATGCGATGTGGCGTTGCGGCCGCATGCGCAGCAAAAACTTCATGCAAGCGACCGCTCGGTAAGTGCGGCAGTGCCGCACGGTCGCGCTCTACCTGAGTTGCACAAGTCACGCCCGCGACTCCTATGTAAAATTCGCGGAAGCCACCTTCATCGAAAAATGTAGATTTTTGCACTCACACGAGTAAGTTCACGAGCTTACACGAGTAAGTTTAGAGAGCAAGTTCACAAGTAAGTTCAAGATCTTACACGAGAAAGTTCAGCAGTAAGTTCGCGGGTAAGTTTAAAGGGTCAAGTTCACACTTACACGGGTAAGTTTAGATGAACAAGATCACACCTACACGAGTAAGTTTAAATGATCAAGTTCACACTTACACGTTTAGAGGCTCAAGATGGCCTAAATGTGAAAGCGCCCTCGCACAATTATCTTGCCGTTGTTCCTTATCTTATCTCGTGGTCGCCTAATGTTTTGTTTCCATTAGAATATGGCATCCGTAGCCACTTCGAAGTGATTGACGTCCACGCGGCATTCTTTTTTTTGCACAGCCGCGAGCATGCGTTGGGGAGACAGTCGCTACGCATCGAACGCAGCCAGGGGAAGCGACTTCCGGTCCGCGCCGTGTCGGCAAGAACCGCGATGATCGGCCGTTGTATCGGCAATCGGCACTAGACCAGACGCGGATTGCGTCGTTACCTCAAGCAAACTGTCAATTGCATTTCACAGCGAAACCCAGTTCATGACGGTCGTCGAGCGCATGAGGTCGGCTACCTCGCCCTTGATTTTGTGAGCGAGCAAGCCGGTTCGTGTCCACTTGGCCCTGATAATAGCGCATCCTCGTGTATCAGCTCACCACTTCTCCATTTATGAGGATAACCTTCTGAATATTTGTTCCCAAAGCTCGAAGTCAACGTGAACGCAACATCGGGGTGAAGATAGTTTTCTGACGGGATGAGGCGAATATGCGTCCGTTGATGGTCCGCCTCGGCGGACAATATCTCTGCAAGGACGGGATCGGCGCGACCAAGCCGCTCTTGAGGCGTTTGGTGAAAGGAGGATTGGTTCATGGCAACTCGCTTGGCTGACGATTAGGCAGAGAATTATTATATTCGGGCCGGCCGCAATACGTAATGCCGGCAAAGTGTTCGACATTTGGAGTCAATCATCTGATCCAGCATTTCGGACTAAAACGCTAGAAAATCGTTCGAATACATGACGGGCGGGGTGCGGGACGATGGACTTGAGGTATTCTTGACATTGGAAACGAAGCGCGAGTTTCTCCGAACGAATACGCGTCCTGAAAGATAAAGCTGAAATGGTTCACGCCTTTATCCGGGCTTATAATATACCCAGTTAAGGGGCGTGTTCCTACGACCCGGCCTGGAAGTCCTTGCACCTGGAGCCCTTGCACCTGGAGCCCTTGCCTATGAGCCTCGACTCCGTCCGCATATTTCTGGCCGAAAAGGCACCTGATATCACCATCATTGAGCTGGAGAACAGCACTGCGACCGTGTCACTGGCGGCGGAGGGTCATCGCGTTGAGCCGGCGCAGATCGCCAAGACGCTCTGCCTTAGGGTCGGGGAGCGAAATATTCTCGTCGTCACCAGTGGCGACGCTCGTCTTGACAACAAAAAGGCGAAGGCAGCTTTCGGGGGCAAGGTGAGGATGCTTAGCGCCGAGGAAGTTGTGGCCGTCACTGGGCATCCAGTCGGCGGAGTTTCTCCGTTTGGCCTCGCCACGTTGCTGCCAGTCTATTGTGACGTTTCGCTGAAGGCCTATGACGAAGTGGTGCCAGCGGCCGGCTCAATCCATAGCGCCGTCCGAATCAATCCGTTACGCATGGCCGATCTGGTGGGAGCGCAATGGGTGGACGTTTGTTTGAACGCCGCATGAATGGCCGAGCGCCCGAGGGTTGGTCGGAGAGATGCGAGACACGTTGCGCCCTGGCACGCCGCGATGAACCTGTAATACGGCGAAGTTTAGATTCGAGATACTAAACCATGATCCGATCAAATTGAATCGGATCATGGTCTAGTTCTTTCGTTGGAGCATGATCTTTTCAGAAAACCGGCATCCACTTTTCCGGATCATGCCCTAGTTCAAAGCGGACTGCGTCACCCGCCCGTGGACGAGGCCAGGAGCAGCGGCCACAATGCTATCGCGGAGCGCCAACCACAAGGGGGCAACTCTATCATCCGGCGCGAAATGCCGGCAGAGCTCACCGTGTCCATGTTCGGAACCGGAATCGGAGTCGAGTGCGATGTGCCGCGTTATGAAATGCTTGAATGCCTGAAGTAACGGATCGCCCCAATCCGGTGCAGTCAACATGGATTTAAAGATAAGCTCAACTCCTCCATCCTCGTAGCTTGCCACACTCAATACTTTGGTCATGTCGTCGACACTCCGCACCTTTGTCAAATAGGATGCGCCAATCGCCTCAAGTCTTTCTCGACGATCCGCATCGACGACCGACAATTGCAGCGTTCTCCTCATAAACTCATCATGGTTCATTTTTTCGCCAACGGCCGCGACCCCGGCCCAAGGCGAAAGGTTGTCGGTGTTCCGCTCGCCTTGGTCGAGCTCCCGCAATTTCTCATCATCAGGGAACATGCTGCCGGCAACTTCCAGACATTCCCGGAATTGCGTGGAGAAAAAGTAAAAGCTCCACGCAACGTCGATGAGCTCTTTCGGCGCGATGTGTTGCCAATCGAAGCCGCAAATCTCATCGGTCACATTTTGGCAAATAGGCGTATTCATCGCCGCTCTCCTCTGCAGAGAATTCAATTTGTAGTAGCATTAACGCCGTCGTTAGTCCATATGCGAACTCGGGACTCGTTTGCGTGCAATTCTCAAATGACAGAAACGAAGTTCGATTCCTTAATCAACGATTCCGCTAGCCGATAAATTATTGATATTGCGGTTATATTAGTTCTGGTGCCCGTGGAGGGACCCCAATTGGTCCGCTAAGGCCCAGATACTGAAACAAAATTCCGAGCGTGGAAAATCCGCGTATGCTCACTCGTATTCTCAAAACGATGGGCGGCAGGCAGCCGCTATGGTGCGCCATGCGCTAGCGGCCATCATGCCCCGCGATGAGGAGGGTTCAACCAACCTTCCAGATCGGCGTTCGAATGGTGATATCCACTTGGTTGCATTTTATCCACATCAATAAGTCATCTGCGGGTTTGTCGCCCCGTGCCGAGTGATCGCGAAGCGGACTTTACATCGCCAGACCCGTATGATTTGATGACCTAGCGTTGAATTTCATCCTTAACTAAACTGCCGCTGACCGTCAAAATCCCGGTAGCCTCTCCAGGAGCCTCAGCGCGGAGATCGCCAATGGAGCGTCTATCCAACATGACGACTGATAGGCTGGACCGCGCTGAGCGGGAAATCCTTATTCCCACAGTGTCCGATGAGGAACTGGAGGCCGCAGCGGGCGGGCTGAGTGCCTGTGAGAGCACAAAGATCAAGAACACTATATGTAACCTCGCCGGTAATAGTGCGGATGTGGATTGCAGCTGACTCTGCTGGTCGAGGACCTCATCGGTCGGGGCGACGGGCAGGCAATTGGCCATTTTACGCGTTTGTTGCAAAGCCTGCCGGGCGTTTCGCTCTTTCAACCTCAATGCCGGACGAGGTGCTTGAGGCCGCAGCGCGCAGGCGTGGGGCCCTTTACTCCTTTTTCAATACCCTCTTATTTTGCGAGGCAACTTTTCCGCTGACCTTCCTTTAACTGTCGCTGACCGGCAAAATCTCCGTAGTTTTTCGCCCCCGTCGACGGAACACGTCCGGCGCACCGATGGATGAGCTTTTTGAGAGCCTGCTCGTTCGCGCCGCGACCCTCGACGAACTTCTGTCCGCCGATTTCGAGCCACTGCCTGGCCAGCAAGGCGATACCGACCAGGCGGCACGAAGGCTCGCCGCGTGGTGCCGGGCCGCCGCCAGCGGCGATTGGGCGCTGTTTGCCCGGCGGCTGGAGCGCGACGGGTTGTCGATCGGGCAGGTGCTGACGCGGCTGGCTACCGTGCGCCGCAGCGCGGCCGCGGCAATCCCGGCTTGGCTCAACGACGCAAGATGGATCGACGCTGCGCTGCGCAGCGTCGGCACCGACGCGCGCGCCCGCCTACTCGGAACGAGTCGAGCCTTGCGCGTTCGATTCTCTGTTCACGCCACTCGTCGGTGAAGTCGAGGCGCGGCTCTGGTCGGGCATCGATCCGCGCGTGTCCGACCGATTCAACGAAGTCGGCCGCGCGAGCCTCCGCCAGGCGTTGCTCAAGGCGCTCTCGGACCTTTGCGCTCCGGCCCTTTACGAACGCTTTGCCGCAGCGCGGAGGGCACAACGCGGACCCGACCAGCACCAGGCCGACGGCAGCGCATCGCTTTACGGCCGCTTCATCGACGACATGAGAGCCGTCGGCCTGCTCCGGCTGTTCGAAGACAAGCCAGTACTGCTGCGCTTGATCGCTACGATCACGCGGCAATGGATCGACACATCGCGCGAATTCCTGCTGCGGCTCGATGCCGATCTGGACGACGTCCGCCTCGCGATTTTCGGTTCGAGCGCCCGCAGCCGGATTGCGGCAATCCAAGGCGACCTGTCCGATCCGCATAATGGCGGCCATTCGGTGCAGATCGTCGGTTTCGAGGACGGGTCGCGGCTGGTGTACAAGCCGAAGGACCTGAGCCTCGATGCCGTGTGGCACGCCCTCGTCGAGCGATTGAACGCGTCCAGTGCGCCGGTTGATCTCAAGGCGATGCGCACAATCGCGCGTAACGGCTATGGCTGGACCGAGTTCATCGCGCACACTGGCTGTGCCGATGCAGTCGGCGTGAGGCAGTTTTTCCGGCGCGGCGGCGCCTGGCTCGCGCTGTTCCACTGCTTTGCCGGCAGTGACATGCATCACGAGAACATGATCGCGGCCGGTGATAATCCGGTGCCGATCGATCTCGAAGTGATCCTGCAGCCGGTAGCCGAGGAGCTTATATCAAACGAGCCCGCGGCGCAGGCGTTCCAAGCCGCCACGGAAACCGTATCCAATTCGGTCATGGCGGTCGGCCTGCTTCCGACCTATGCAAAGTCGCCAGGCAACAAGGTATTCGCAATCGGCGGCTTGAGGTCGGGATGGACCGCCGGCAGCACACTCGCCTGGAGCGACCTCAACACCGACACGATGCGCCCGATGAAGGCGAGAGAAGCCGGCGAGGGCGTGCCGAACCTGCCTCATATCGACGGCCGCTACGCCAAGTTTGGTGACCATATCGAGGACTTCGTCGCCGGCTTTGAGGATTATGCGAGATTTCTCGTACGCATGAGCCACGGTGCGGCCCAGGGTGGGCTATTCGAAGGCTTTGCCGGACTGCCGGTACGCAGGGTGCTGCGCCCGACCCACTTCTATTACCTGCTGCTGCAGCGGCTCAAAAATCATGAGAGCATGGATAACGGAGCGACCTGGTCCGCGCAAGCGGACTTCCTCGCCAGACTGGCGGACTGGGAGAAAGATCTCGATCCGTTTTGGCCGTTGCAGCGATCCGAGCGGCTCGCGCTCACACGGATGAACGTGCCGCATTTTGTTTTGCCCAGCGACGGCCGTGTAATCGCCGACGCCACCGGCATTTCCGTTCGCACCGACGCGGCGGCGGGCCTGCAACGCGCCCGTACGCGCCTCCAGGATTTCGACGAACGCGATATCGCCTGGCAGGTCGCCGTCATCCGGCTGAATACAAGTACTGTTTCGCGGTCCGCGGGACCCATCGCTGCAGAAACGCGCAAGCTGTTGCGCTCAACGGCCGAGGCCGAGCCGACCCGCGACACCTTCGTCACCGAAGCCGACAAAGTTGTCGACGACCTCGCCCGCTATGCAGTGCGCCGCGGTGCAAACGCAGCGTGGATCGGTCTCGATTGGCACGGTGATTCCGAAGTCGCTCAGCTGGCTCCCCTCGGCTTCGATCTCTACAACGGGTCGTGTGGCATTGCGGTGTTTCTCGCTGCGCATGCCGCCGTGACCGGGCGCGATTCATCCAAAGAGCTAGCGCTAGCCGCGATCGGCCATTTGCGCAGGAGCCTGAAAAGCCGCAACCCCGCGCGCATGGCGCGTTATCTTGGCCTCGGCGCCGGCTCGGGCTTGGGTTCCATCGTCTATGCGCTCGCAGTGATGGCGAAATGTCTTGGCGATGCCAATTTGCTGGCGGACGCTCACGCTGCCGCGGCGCTGTTCACTGACGATCTGATCGCGGCGGACAAGGCGCTAGACCTTCTCAACGGCAGCGCCGGCGGCATCCTCGGACTGCTTCGCCTCAATCGCGATAGCCCGTCCGACGACGTGCTCAGGCGAGCGATCACATGCGGCGAACATCTGCTGGCGCAACCGCGCACTGGGGATCAGAGCTATGGCAGCTGGATCGGACAAGGGAACGGCGAACGGGCGCTCAACGGCATGTCGCATGGCGCGGCGGGCTTCGCCTATGCGCTTGCCTGCCTGGCGGCGGCGGCCGGGCGCGAGGACTTTGCCGGCGCGGCAGCCGAATGTGTTGCATTCGAAAATTCCCGTTACGATCCGACCCACTGCAATTGGCCGGTTCTACGGGCCGGCGAACTGTCATTTCCTTGTCGGTGGTGTCATGGCGCTACCGGCATCGGACTTGCGCGCATCGGCATGAACAGGCGAGCCGTTCGCGCCTGCAAGGCCGTCAAGCTGGAGCCCGCGCTATTGACCTCGGATGTCGCTAACGCGCTTGTCGGCACGGAGCGCGGCTGGCCTGGCCATGTCGATACTATGTGTTGCGGCACGCTTGGCAGTATTGAGTTCTTCTGCGAGGCCGCCGAGGCCCTCGGACGAGACGATCTGCGCGATATCGCGGCGCGGCGCATGCTGGCCGTCCTGGAAAGCGCCGCGCTGACCGGAGACTACCGCTTCAAAGTCGGCAGCCGGCAGTTCAATCTCGGACTGTTCCGCGGCCTCGCCGGCATCGGCTATACCTGCCTGCGCAGGGTCAATACCTCGCTGCCCAACATTCTGATCTGGGAATAGCAGCCCGGAGCGCGCAACGGCAGGACGCCGGCCACTTTGCGCCACTGGCGGAAGGCCTCGTTGACACACTTACCTCGATACATTACAACTAGTAGATGCCAACGCATTGAATGTTTAGGGGAAGGCAAAATGGCCGCATTGCTTCGAATGTTATTGAGCTCACGAATAAAGTTTATGGCCGGCAAGAAAAGAATCGGCGGCGAGATGTACTCGGGAAAACTGGATCAATTGAATGCCAGCTACTATCAGAGTTAGTCGGACAGTGCCGCATCTTGGATTTGATGCGCTGCGGTCCGCGCATTTGAAGATGGGGCGCGGCGTTGAGATATGACGCAGAGCGAGGCTGCTTTGTGCTACTCGCGATTCGACGGCCGTTATGGGATTTGTATCCAGTCGACGCGGTTTCGTATCCAGTCGAGGCGGTAACGTCGCTCAGTCGCCGATCATCGATGGTCAGTTTTTGATTGTGGTTGAATAGTCGTAGCACTGCCGGCCCCGCTGGATGAAGCGCGAAAGAACATCGCCCTATGGATGGCGAGTAATCTCCGACCCCCATCTAACGTCTGCCCACTTTGTCATTTCGCCGCGCACAGGAGACCTGATCGAACTCAGCGAACCGACTCAAGTGTTCGAGTCATGGGCGATGCGCGCGATATATGGCTTTACAGAGAACACCTTCTGTCCATCATTTTCGGACAAGGTATGCGATCCAATTGATCCGCCCGAAACTAACAGCATAGAATCAAAGTTTGATCGTCGCGATATTACTTCAGCCCCATTGCGGTGCGTTATCCGCCTTGCGATCCGGCTGCTTCCCCTCAGCTTCTTGGTCAGATTTGGGACAGCCCTGATACCGCTAAACGGCAAGCCGGCCGACTTACCGCAAGCATTACACCGTGTCGCCTGCGCATTTGGTAGACGCTCCGCTGGGAACTGCCTTGAGCTTGCAATCTGCCGATTCTTTTTGTTTCGAATGTTCGGCTGGAGAACGACCATCCATATTGGCGTGCTCTATCCTACCGAGGAAATGCACGCTTGGGTCGCGCTAAATGGCGTGCCCGTTCTAGAAGACGCGGACGTTGTCGCACATTATCAAACTGCCGTGTTCTATTCGGACACATCGAGCGGATAGGTGCACAGCCGCGTCGCACTCAAGCTGTTGGCTGAACATACTGCGAAGCGAATTAGCTCCCGCATGATTGCGATTCTTGCCCTTGCTCCTGAACACACTGATGCATCTACAGGCCGCTTCTTCGACGCAATCGAAACGGCTGATCTGACAAGCAGACGGCATGTGGAAGATATATTGGCGCCGTTGGGATTTGATTTCTCCGTTGTCGTAATAAAAGAGAACGAGGTTTACCTAATATCTGGACCACGCAATTTCATGAAGCTGTATTTCCAAATCAACCCCGACAGTATTCGTGTCCAGGATTTCCTCCCCGAGCAGACAATTTTGGAAAAGGCCGGCTGCCTCAACCCCTTGGCAGTCATTTCCCAGTTTGGCTCGCGATTGGCTCTCGGCCCTTTTGAGGTTTGCCGAACAACTGATTGCATAAACCGAGATTGGCGATCGGTTCCAAACGGCCACGTTGTGCGCATCGCTGCGTCAAGATTGGCGCGAGGGCAATTCGACGTTTCAACTATGCCGTTCGATAACATCTGGAACGGATTCTTCGATACCCGGTTGGCGCTCAACGATGCCGTGGAGTGTGCACGGACGGCGCTAGTATCCAACCTGCGTATTGCGTCAAAACTAGGTGCGATTTGCTGCGAAGCATCGGGGGGGATTGATTCAGGTATCCTTCTGTCCCTGTCAAGGCACACGCTTGGTTCGACATTCATTGGTGGCATTTCATGCGATTATCCTTTTTTTGAATTTAGTCGCGAGCGCGAATATCGAGCGCGCTTGTACGAATATACCGGTACAAAACCTCATTATGAATCATGGGAGCAAGCACTGCCGTTTGCCCGATGTGACGGCTTGCCGATGCATGACAGCCCCTCCGTCGACTCAACTAATTGGAGCGCTTACAACTGCGCGTGTACGACAGCGTCGCGGGCCGGAGCGGCCACGCTTTTAACGGGGCACGGCGGTGACCGAGTATTCCTGCAGGACCCGTTCCGAGCATACCCTCTACAGCGCCGGCACGAACGGTGTCCGAAATGGCTGCCGAAGAAGCTGTATGAAGCAAGCATGGAGGAGGCGACGGCAATTCACCGTTTCTTGAATATTGCGACGCCGGACGGCATCGCAGGCGAGTGGCACGGGGCGCTATTCGAGCCCGGCTGGGCCGGGCGCTACGGTTTGGTGGGAAGCGGCCTTAAGAGGTATCGTTCGGGCTATCTTGACCGTGATTTCGTCAGAGCCATGGCGTCAGTCTGGCTTGCGAAGCCTGATTTGTCCAAGGGTGTGCAGAAACCGATAGCACAATTAATATTTCACGAGTACTTGCCTGACTCGACTTGGTGTCGAGCGAGCAAAGTGAACCATCTCGGCATAGTCTATAGGGGTGCGCGTTTCTGGAAACATCAAATGATCTCGCTCTCTCGAACGGCGACCCCGGTACTGGAAGCGGCGGGAATCGACCCAAAGAGGTTTCTTGCAAACTTGGACCGCGCCGGGAACGGGCATGATAGCGTGGACCTCTTCGTTACCTTGGCACTTTCTCTGGTGCTGTGGGCAGCTTCGAATAGTCCTCGAGAGGAGAAGGTACACTTGGAGCTTGAATTCCCGCTCCCTGTACCCGCTAACGATTAAAAGCGTTGAATTATTGGATAATCCGGCGCTGTATTTTTAACCCGCCGCCCGTTATTCATACGAACCGCATCCAGCCATGCTTAAAGCGCGGGCGGCAGCTTGCGTGACGCTGCGCGACCAACTTCGGGTTGGATCTGCTTTGAGAGTCCAGTGCCCATGGGACTCGCACGGGCTCGATTTTGTTGCACCCGCTCACGGCAGCTATTGGCACATCACGTCATTTCGCGGCTTCGCAACAATCGGTCGCTTTCGGGGCAATAGCTCACATCCTCCAACTGCTCCCCAGTTCGTAATCGAGCATACAAATTCATTTGAATCACCGATCAGAATGTCCGCAACGCCTGCGGGCTACCGAGCATACGCGTCAACGCCACTCAGAAATCCTCTGCCCATTCCTATACTCATCTCTACTTGCGCTCAGGGACTCGTTTCGCGTTTGGTGTCAATGCGCGAAGCGAAGTTCGATTCCCAAATCAATGCCGCACCCCTCTTATAAACTATTGATTACATTACATGATTAGTCATGGTGCCCGTGGAGGGAATCGAACCCCCACTCCTTGCGGAACACGATTTTGAGTCGTGCGCGTCTACCAGTTCCGCCACACGGGCAAGCGATGCCATCTATATCCGCGGCCGGCGCGCCGGGCAAAAAGAAAATCTCTGGCCCGGCGGCGGGCTTTGATCTGGTACCCGCCAGAAGGCCCAGAAAGCGGCCTTGATCGCTTGGACAGCGTTTCTGTTGGTGTTGACAATCTTGTCAACACGAACAATTGGCAGCCAAGCGATCAAGGCCGCCACCCGATCAGTCTTAAGTGTATTGGTCGTAGAAGCGGGCTTGCTTCTGCCGTAAAGATCGGTCAATTGCTGCCGGTTATAACGGCGCGGCGGCGAGGGTATGATGGCCCAGACTTCGGCATTGCGGATGACCTGGCTCGACCGGCTGCGCGCCGAGCCGGCCGCCACGGCGGCGCTCGCGATCTTCGCAATAAGCACCGCGACCATCGTCGGCGCCTGGTATTTCGAATTCGTGCTCAGGCTGCCGCCCTGTCCGCTCTGCCTCGAAGAGCGGCTGCCCTATCATGTGGTCATTCCGCTGTCGCTGTTGATGGCGATCGCGGCGCTGGCGCGGGCGCCGCGGACGCTGCTCGCCGTCGGCTTTACCGTGATCATCGTCGCCATGCTGTGCGGCGCCGCGCTCGGCACCTATCACGCCGGCGTCGAATGGCACTGGTGGCCCGGGCCGGCCGAGTGCTCGGGGCCGCTCACTGATCTTTCCGCCAAGGGCTCGATCCTCGGCCAGTTGGATTCGATCCGCGTGGTGCGCTGCGACGAAGCGGCGTGGCGCTTGCTCGGCATTTCGCTCGCCGGCTACAACGTGCTGATCTCGCTCGCACTGGCGGCGATCGCCGGCTACGGGCTGCTGGCGTCCCGTCGCGCCGCCTGATCGGCCGCCGTCACGGCGGCAGCGCAATCAGCGCGCGGTAGCGTCCCGGATCGACGTCTTCAACGGCTTTTGCGAGCGCACGCGCTGACGGCGCAATGAATTTTGCAGCGCCTGCAAATGCGGCTCGGCGGCCACCGTCGCCCGCGCTTCAATCGCCCGATAATTTTCGATCAGATCCACGCCGAACGGCGTGAGTGCCGCGCCGCCGCCCTGCACGCCGCCGGGTTGCGTCGTCACCACCGGCGCGCGGAAGCAGCGGTTCATGTCGTCGACCAGGAGCCAGGCGCGCCTATAGGACATGCCGAGCGCGCGGCCGGCCCGCGAGATCGATCCGGTTTTGCCGATCGCCTCGAGGAGGCGGATCTTGCCCGGCCCGAGCGCCCGGTCCGCGCCGAAATCGACCCGCACCGTCAGCCGGACATTGCCCATTGCCGCACCTCGCGCCGCGCTCGCCTTGTCGCAGCGGCCATCAGATTAACATCAACGCGGGGCGACGCCGAAGGGCCCTCGCTCGACCCGTGTCATCGGCTTGCAGGATGTACGTGCTAGGGGCGAATTGGTACGCTCTTGCGCAATGCAGGCCGTGGCGACCGGACAAGTCGCATCGAGGAGGACACTCATGAGC
>JBAUYI010000185.1:0-6781 GCA_049584715.1 Xanthobacteraceae bacterium | reverse complement strand
ATATCGGTGCCGACCGAAACGTAGCCGCCGTCCTTGGTGCGCCGTTCGCTGATATGCATCCAGCGCCCGTCGTCGAGCTGGACTTCGAACGTGCCGGCGCCGGGCGGCTGGATGTCGTCGTGGGCCACCGTGGTGCGCAGGATCGGCTTTTTGCCGGCGGCGACGATGCTCTCGTAGCGCGCGCCGACCTGCACCGCCGCGTCGGGCAGGTGATGCAGTTCCTGAAAATTCGAATTGCACAGCACCAGGCGGTTGTCGGCGTCCCAGAGCACGAAGGCTTCCGGGATGGTCTCGATGGCGTCGCGCAGCCGCAAGTCCGCCGCCATGGTGCGCTCGACCAGGGTTTTCTGCTCGGTGATGTCGACGGCGATGCCGATGAGATGCAGGCCGGCGTCGCCCTCCTGGCGCGCCAATTCGCAGCGCGCCCGCAGCCACAGCCAGCGGCCGTCGGCGTGACGCATGCGGAACGCATGGTCGATCGACTGCACTTTGGAGTCGGCCACTTGGGTAGCGAGCTCGTAGAGATTGATGTCGTCTTTGTGCACCAGCGCACTGACTTCGCCGAAGGTGAGCAAATCGTCCTTCGGCGGCAGCCCCAAAATGTCGAACATCGAATGCGACCAGAACACCCGGCCGCGCGCCAGGTCCCAGTCCCACAGCCCGCAGCGGCCGCGGTTGAGCGCGGTGTCGATGCGATAGCGCACGGTGTCGTGGATCAAATCCGCCTCGCGCGCCCGTGTCGCCTGCCAGTGGAAGGCGAAGCCGAGGATGAGGACGACGAAACCGGTGGTGGCGGAGAGCGTGACGGTCAGCGCCGTGGTCGAGCGCCAGCTGGCAAGCGCCTCGCTGCGCGGCTGCACGACGGCAAGGAAGCCGATCGGATTGCGCAGCGCCCGCATGGTGGCGAACACGGCGTCACCGTCGGGCAACATGTTTTCCGTCGTGCCGGTCGTGCCGGTCGTGTTGGCGGTGGGCAACGGCTGCGTGGGTCCGAGCAAGTCGAGGATATGGCGACCCGCCTTCGACGGATCGTTCGGCACGCTGGCGATGATCGCGCCGTCGACGTCGGCGATCAGGATGCTGCGGCCGGCGCCGGCGGCCCATGCCGGCAGTGCGCGCGTCAACGCTTCGGAGCTGCGTGGCAGCGTCGGTCTGCCGTCGCGCGCGGTGCGGTCGAGAGCCGCGGCAAGATGATCGGCCAGCGCCTCGCTGGTGCGAACGGAATCGACAATGACCTGGCGGCGATGTTCAAGCACTTGCACCGCGGCGCCGATGCAGATCGTCAGCATGAAGGCGACGATGAGAACCGGAACGGCGCGGCGGAGCACCGGCTCGGCGGTGAGAAGGCGCCGATACGCGGGGTTGGCAATGGATTGCGCCAGCCCTTTGATCGAATCCGATCGTAAAGACGCACTCGCCGTTTCGGCGCGCGCCATGCCTGCCTCCGCTCGGACGATCCCCTAGACCCAGTTCGGAGGTATGTGCCGCATCGCCCCCGAATCACTCCATTTGAATCGACGCGAATCGATTTGTCGAGAGTCAGGAGTCAATATTATTTTAACTTTTGTCCCATGCTTTTTCGCGCCGCCGGTCGAGCAAAAAAATCCTGCACGCAGAGTCACTTGCGCGGCGATGCTTCGCACGGTGGACGACAAAATATCTTTACCGTGGAGCCGCTGCAGCGCGGTGGCTTAGCTGTCGGCGAGGGTGCGGGCGACGATGTCGTGAACGTCGGGCGAGAGGTTTGACGTCGCCGCGACGCGCCGCAGTGTTGCCTCCGCGCGCTGCCGCCGCCGCGCTTCGAGCGCGCGCCAGGAGCGGAACGCACCCACGATGCGGGCGGCGACCTGCGGGTTCTTCGGATCGAGTTTCAGCACGATGTCGGCGACGAAATCGTAGCCTAAGCCGTCGAGGCGGTTGAACTGGGTGTGGTTGGCTTGCGCGAAGGCGCCGATCAGCGAGCGCACTCGGTTCGGATTGGCCATGGAGAAGGCGGGATGGCCGGTCAAAGCGCGCACCCGGTCGAGCGTTGCCGGCTCCGGGATGATCGCCTGCAGCGCCAGCCATTTATCGATGATCAGCGGATCGTCGGCATAGCGCCGGTAGAAATCGTCGAGCACGGCGGCACGCTCCGGCCGATCGTGCTGCGCCAGCGTTTCCAATGCCGCCATGCGGTCGGTCATATTGTCGGCGCCGGTATATTGGGCAACCGCGCGGGCGATCGCGGCGCTGTCTTGCGTCACCGCCATAAGATCGAGGCAGACATTCTTGAGCGCGCGCCGCCCGGCGCTTTTGGCATCCGGACTGTAACGACCGCCGGTGTTCATCCGCTCGTAAGTACTCGATAGCGCGGTGGCGTGTCGCGTGCCGATGGCGACGCGCAGTTTCCGCCGCGCGGCAAAGACCGCGTCGGGATCGACGTCGCGGCCGATCTCGCGGGCGATGTCGGCATCGCTCGGCGGCACGAGGTTGAGCGCGATAAAGGCGGACTCGAGCTTGTCGTTGGTGAGGAGCGCGCCGAGCGCCATCATCAAGCCGTCGTCATCGCGCACGGTTGCGCCGTTACGCAGCGCCGCGACATTCGCCGTCAAAAGCGACATCGCCAGATTTTGCACCGCCTGCCAGCGGTTGAACGGATCGGAATCGTGGGCGGCGAGGAAGCGCAGATCGTCGGCCTCGATCGGCAGCGACAATTTGATCGGCGCCGAAAAGCCGCGATTGATCGACGGGATCGGCCGTTCCGCGACGTCGCTGAAGACGAAGGTCTGGCTCGGCTGCTTGAGCTCGATCACGCCGCGCGACAACGGCCGGCCATCCAGCGTGAGCGGCAGATCGGCGCCGGCCTTGCCGACGAGGCCGACGGCGAGCGGGATCACCATCGGCTGTTTGTTGGGCTGGTACGGCGTCGGCGGTATGGATTGCGTGACGTCGAGCCGGTAGGTCTTGGCGCGCGCATCGTAATGCGGCGCGATCTTGATCTCCGGCGTGCCGGCTTGCGAATACCAGCGCATGAATTGCGGAAAAAAATCGCGGCCGCTCGCATCGGCAAAACACTGGACGAACTGCTCGACGGTGGCGGCATGGCCGTCATGGCGCGTGAAGTAGAGGTCCATGCCCTTGCGGAACAGCTCCGGGCCGAGCAGGGCCTTGATCATGCGCACCACTTCCGCGCCCTTGTCGTACACGGTGCTTGTGTAGAAGTTATTGATCTCGTGATAGATTTCAGGCCGCACCGGATGGGCGAGGGGGCCTGAATCCTCGACGAATTGATGTGCGCGCAGGCCGCGCACGTCGCTGATGCGCTCGACCGCGCGTGAGCGCTGGTCGGCGGAAAATTCCTGGTCGCGGAAAACCGTCAGCCCTTCCTTCAGGCAAAGCTGAAACCAGTCGCGGCAGGTGATGCGGTCGCCAGTCCAGTTGTGGAAATATTCGTGGGCGATCACCGCCTCGATACTGGCATAGTCGCCGTCGGTGGCGCTCTCCGGCGAGGCCAGCACGTATTTGTCGTTGAAGACGTTGAGGCCCTTGTTCTCCATGGCGCCCATGTTGAACGCGGACACCGCGACGATCATGAAAATATCGAGGTCGTATTCGCGGCCGAAAACCTCCTCGTCCCAGCGCATGGCGCGCTTGAGGCTGTCCATGGCGAAGCTGCAGCGATCCTCCTTGCCGGGCTCGACATAGATGTGCAGCGCCACCTTGCGGCCGGACATGGTCGTAAAGCTGTCGGACACCTGCGCCAGCCGGCCGCCGACCAGCGCGAACAGATAAGACGGTTTTGGGAACGGATCGTGCCACACCGCGAAATGCCGCGCGGTGCCCGGCACGTCGCCAAGCGCCGTCAGATTGCCGTTGGCGAGCAGCACCGGCGCTTCGCTTTTGTCGGCCTCCAGCCGCGTGGTGTAGACCGCCATCACGTCGGGACGATCGAGAAAATAGGTGATGCGGCGAAAACCCTCGGCCTCGCATTGCGTGCAATAGGTTGGGCCGGCCCGGTAGAGGCCCATGAGCTGAGTGTTGTTGGTCGGATCGACGATGGTCTCGATCTCGAGCTCGAACGGCCGGTTGGGCGGCTGTGCGATGGTCAGCTTGTCGGGCGTGGCGACGAAGTTCTCCGCCGGCAGCGGCTTGCCGTCGAGCGTGAGCGATTTGAGCTGCAGCTCCTCGCCATCGAGCACGAGCGGCGCTGGCGTGCCGGCGTTGTTGGGCTTAAGCCTCAGCTTGGCGCGGACCGTCGTGGCGGTGGGATGGAGCGAAACGTCGAGAGCGACGGTTTCGATCAGCCAGTCGGGCGGCCGGTAATCCTGCAGGCGGATGGGGCGATGTTCTTCGGTGCGCATGATGGCCTTGATGTAGAAGTTTTGTGGCTGAATTGAAAGCAGCCCATTATTGCCGTGGCTCGGCGTGGCCGATGACGCGCTGGATCAAGGGAAAGCGCCGCCGCAGCCGGCGCTCCAGCGCATCAACCGCGTCGTGCACGGCGCCGACCGAAAGCGTCGGATCGACCCGGCAGTGGAAATTGACGATCTCGCCGTCTTTGGTCTCGCGCACGCGCACGTCGTGCACTTCGCCGAGATCGGCGATCTCGGCGGCGAGCGCCGAGAGCGCCTCGCGCACTTCGGCGATGCGTGCGGGCGAAGCGTCGCGGCCGGGCAGAACGTCGGCGGGCAGCGGCTCGATATGGGTTTCGACTTCGACGTCGGGGCCGAGTTCCTCGCGCATCGCTTCTTCAAGGCCGCTCGCCACCTCATGCGCGGCATTGAGCGCCATGGTGCCTTCGACCTCGAGATCCACCGATATCGCCAGCCGGCCCTCGATCGCCTGCACGGCGACGTGATGAATGGCGAGGCCACGATTGCGCGCGATCATCATCACCCGTTCGCGCACCGTCTCGTCGTCGAGCGCGCGCGGTTCCGTCGTGATGGTGACCTCGGCACTGGGCAGTTCGGTGCGGATGGCGCGGGTCAGCCGCTCCTTGATGGTGGAGACACGATCGAGCGGCAGGGTGCGGCTGACGCCGACCGCGAGATCGACGAACAGCACGGCGCCGGCCGGGCGCGCCCGCACCCGCTCGACGCTGACGACACCGGGCACTTGCCGCGCGATCGCGGCGACGCGCTCGCTGACGCCTTCGGGCGCCGTGTCGGTCAAGGTGTCGATGGTGCGCCGGCCGAGCCGCCACCCGGCGATACAGATGAAAACCGCGACCACGATCGCCGCCGTGGCGTCGGCCCAGGCATAACCGAGCGCGACGCCGCAAAGCCCGACCAGCACCGCGACCGACGACCACATGTCGGAGCCGAAATGCAGCGCGTCGGCTTCGAGCGCCTCGCTGGAGGTTTCCTTGGCGACGCGACTCAATGTGCGGGCGCGGAAGAAATCGACGACGATGGAGCAGGCGATGATGGCAAACGCCGCGATGGTTGCTTCGACGGCGTGCGCCTGCGCGCCGATCAGCCGCCGCGCCGCCTCCCAGATCACGATGACCGAGAGCAGGAACAACAACGCCGTTTCGGCAAGCGCGGTGACGCTTTCGACCTTGCCGTGGCCATATTGGTGTTCCTTGTCGGCCGGCTTGCCGGAGAGCCGCACGGCGAAATAGGTCAAGACCGTCGCAGAGAGGTCGATCAGCGAATGGCCGGCCTCGGACAGGATGGCCAGCGAGCCTGTCAGGAGTCCGACGGCCGCCTTCGCCGCCGCAAGCCCTGCCGAGGCGGCGATCGATCCGAGCGCGACCCTTTCCTTGACGTTCATCGGCGGCCTCTTGCCGGGACGGGTTAACGGCCGCCACCGGGGGCGTCAATGCGCGGGTTTTGCCGCATAGCCTGTCGATTTGCCACCCCGCGAGCTTGCGACTCGTAATGCGATCGCGCATGCGATCGATGAGTATCCTGTCTGCTCGCCGCCGATCATCGTCGATCCCGCAAAGCGATACAGTTTGATGCGCAAGTTTTGAATTCCCCAGGATGTAAAAAACGATCGTTTTTCCGTCACGCCGATAGCGTGTCTGGCGTTCGACCCAGCAGATACCCAGCGCGGAGAACTGCAGCTTTTTGCTGAGTTGGCTGGAAATGCGCAGCAACGGCCTTGGAAATACCCGGGCTTGGCCGAGGCCCGTTTTCGCGTCTTGGTGCAATCGCACCCCGCTGATCTGCCGCGGCCATTGACTCGGCAAAATTTTTTTGCCGCGTCGATGCCCGATCAGTTGAGTACGTGAAGATATGCAGCCTCTACGGGGCAGGATTCTACTATATGCCTGGTACTGATCTGTGCATTAAGATCGGTGGCTGGGTCCGCGCCGAAGCCGTCTGGGGCGGCAACGGCTCCATGACTTGGGGCCCGTTCAACGGCAACGTGAACAACCGTTCGACCAGCAACGAAGCGATGCGGGCCCGCGGTTACATCACGGCTGACGTTCGCAACCAGACCGAATACGGCACCGTCCGCGGTTACATCGCGGTCGGCCTCAACACCAACGACGTCGGCCTGCAAGTGGCCAGCCTTGTGGACAGCGCCAACCGCGCCTTCGTCCAGTGGGCGGGCATGACGGCCGGTCTGTCACAGTCGTTCTTCGACTTCTACAGTGTGCCGGCGATGCAGTATCGCGGCGGCTATCTGCCCGCTTCCGACACCGGTGACGGTGGCTGGTGGGTATGGGCCTATACGGCACAGTTCGGTGGTGGCTTCTCCGGCACGATTTCTTCGGAAGCGCGCCGTACGACGCAGATCATCGACGCCAACGCGCTGCCTGGTCCTGCGGGCACGCAAGCTCTCGCTGGCG
>JBAUYI010000184.1:0-8200 GCA_049584715.1 Xanthobacteraceae bacterium | reverse complement strand
GCGCGGAGGGGATCACGTCGCGGCGGTCGGCGATGGCCGAGGCGCCGAACACGATGGCGAGCTCCGCGCCGGCTTTGAGCACTTCGTCGAGCGCCCGCGCCAGCGCCGCGCGCTCGTGCGGGACGCGCCGCTCGGCGACGATGGTCGCGCCGGCAGGCGCCAGGCGCTCGGCGGTGATTTTCAGGGTTTTCTCGATCACTTTCGGCGCCAGCCCCGGCAGCAGCGTCGACACCACGCCGACTTTGCGGATGCGATAGGGCGCGACCCGCAACGGCGGTTCTTTCACGCCGGCCAGCGCCGCATCGCGCGCGGATTTGGCGACCGCGAACGGAATGATTTTCACCGTCGCGATCATCTCGCCGGCGACCACCGGCTTGAAGGCCGTCAGCGTCGCGAACGTGATCGCCTCGTCGACGCGATTGAGACGGTCGACGGCGTCCTTGTCGACCACCAGCACACCCGGGACCTGCGCAAACAGATTGGCGCGGCCGGTGAAGGCACGGTCGATATGCACGCCGGGGCCGGCGACTTTTTTGGCGATGTCGGCGGCGGCAACGTCTTCGGAGACGTCGCCCGGTTCGAGCTGCGCCACCACGACGTCCTTGATGCCGGCGGCTTCCAGCGCGGCGATCTCCGCCGGCCCGATCAGCGTGCCCTTCTTGAGCACCAGGTCGCCTTGCCGGATGGTATGCACGGCGGTCGCGCCGCGCGCGTTCCTCGGCGCCACCGCCCCGAATTTCATGACGCCGCCTTTATGGCCGGCTCGGCGTCGGCTTCCTCACGCAGTTTTTCCGTGATCTGCGCCATGATGGCGACCGCAATCTCGGCGGGCGACACGGCGCCGATGTCGAGCCCGACCGGCGCCTGGATGCGGGCGATATCGGCGTCGGAAAAACCCTGCTGCTTGAGCCGCTCGACGCGCCGCGCATGCGTCTTCCGCGAGCCGAGCGCGCCGATGTAAAAACAATCGCGCGCCAACGCATGCGATAGTGCCGGATCGTCGATCTTCGGATCGTGGGTGAGCGCGACGAAGGCGGTGTAGCGATCGACATTGAGCGGCGGTAGCGCCTCCTCCGGCCATTCCGCGACGACTTTCACGTCGGGAAAGCGCTCGGGCGACGCAAACGCCGTGCGCGGATCGACGATGGTGACGTCATAGCCGAGCAGTTTGCCGATCGGCGCCAGCGCCTGGCTGATATGCACGGCGCCGGTGATGACCAATTGCGGCGCCGGCACGTAGACGGTGAGGAAGGCGCGGCCTTCCGCGGTGTCTTCCATGCCGCTCTTGCCGGTGCGCAAGTGGTCGGCAAGCGCGGCGCGCAGCGGATCCTTGCCGACGTCGGTGGCTTTCACCAGGCGCTGCTTGCCGCTTGTCACGTCGGTGACCACGATGGCGGCGCGGCGCGCTTGCCGCTCGGCGTTCAGGGTGGTGAGGATGTCGAGTTTCATGGTTTTTTTCTCAGTCGTCATTCCGGAAGCCGAGCGAAGCGAGGCTATCCGGAATCCATAACCACCATACGATGACTTTCTAGCTCCGTTATGGATTCCGGGTTCTCGGCCTTCGGCCGAGCCCCGGAATGACAGCTTACTCCACCTTCTCGACAAATACCCGGATCGTACCGCCGCAGGACAGGCCCACTTTCCAGGCGGTCTCGTCGGCAACGCCGAATTCCAGCATCTTTGGCTTGCCGCTCTCGATCACGTCGAGCGCCTCGGTGACCACTGCGCCTTCGACGCAGCCGCCGGACACCGAGCCGAGGAAATTGCCCTCCTCGTCGATGACCAGGTTGGAGCCGACCGGCCGCGGCGCCGAACCCCAGGTCTCGACCACGGTGGCGAGCGCTACCGCCCTGCCCTTTTTACGCCAGTCCTCGGCGGCTTTGAGAATGTCGTTGTCGGTTGACAGCATATCCGTCTCCATTTCCTTGTCGGTCTTTTCTGCGCTATATTCATACAAATATAGCGCGTCACGCAACCTTTTGCATCCACACTTTGGGGTCGCCGGCGCGGTCGCCGCCGCGCCGCAGCGCCGCCACCAGGCCCGCCATGGACTCCAGGTTATGGATCGGGCGGAATTCATCGATATGGGGCAGCATGGTCTTGATGCCGCGGGCGCGGGGTTCGAATCCCTCGAAGCGCAACAGCGGGTTGAGCCAGATAAGGCGCCGGCACGAGCGGTGCAGCCGGTCGATCTCGAAGGCCAGCGTATCGTCGGCGTCGCGCTCGAGCCCGTCGGTGATGAGCAGCACGATGGCGCCCTGGGTGAGCACGCGGCGCGCCCACAGCTTGTTGAAGGCGTGCAGCGACGAGGCGATGCGGGTGCCGCCGGACCAGTCCGGCACGCTCGCCGAGCAGGCCGACAGCGCGTCGTCGGGGTCGCGCTCGCGCAGCGCGCGCGTGACATTGGTCAGCCGCGTACCGAACAGGAACGTGCTGACGCGTTTCCGGGCGTCGGTGAGGTCGTGCAGGAAATGCAAAAAGATGCGACTGTACTGGCTCATCGACCCGGAGATATCGAGCAGCGCCACGATCGGCGGCGGCTTTGTCTTCGGCCCGATAAAGCGCAGGTCGATGAAATCGCCGCCGCCTTTCATGCTGGCGCGCAAGGTGCGGCGGATGTCGATCAGATGGCCGCGCGGATGCGGCGCAAGGCGGCGCGTGCGTATTTCGGCGAGCGGCAGCACCAGGCGCTTCATCGCCTCTTTTGCCGCGGCGATCTCGGCGCTGGTCATCTGCGCGAAATCTTTTTTCTGCAGAATTTCGCGGTCGGATACCGTCATGCGGGTGTCGAGCTCGATCTCGCGCTCTTTCTTGAGCTTGTCGTCGAGGCCGGAGAACAGCGCCTCGTGCACGCGCGTGGCGCCGGCCTGGGGCGGCTGCGGCGGCCCCGACGGCGCCTGCGGCAGCATCATCGCCAACAGCTGATCGATATAGCCGCGGCGGCGGAAGAAGATGCGGAACGCCTGGTCGAACAGCACCGAATGCTCGTGCCGCTTCACGAATACGGCGTGAAGCGTCCAGTAAAAATCGTCGCGGGTGCCGACGCCGGCGGCCTGCACCGCTTCGAGCGCGTCGAGCACGGAGCCGGGGCCGACCGGGATGCCGGCGGCGCGCAACGCGCGGGCGAAGTAGACGATGTTCTGAGCAAGGCGGCCAGACTCCTCCCGCTCCCCAGAGGGGAGAGGGATGGGGTGAGGGGGCTCCGGCCTATCGGTCATGGCACCTCTTACAGAGATTCTGCCGAGAGGCCCGAGCCCCTCACCCGGCGCGCTACGCGCGCCTGCCCTCTCCCTCAGGGAGAGGGGGAAGAATTATTCCGCCGCGCGCAAATCCGACTTCACCTCGTCGAGCATTTCCTTGACCTTGGAACCTTCGAGCTTGGCGATGTCGTCCTGATATTTCAGCAGGACACCGAGCGTGTCGGACACCGTCGCCGGATCGAGCGCGACTACGTCGAGTTCCGACAACGCCGCGGCCCAGTCCAGCGTCTCGGCGACGCCCGGCGACTTGAACAAATCCTGCTTGCGCAGCGCCTGCACAAAGGCGACCACCTGCTCGGACAGTTTTTTGCTCACCCCCGGCACTTTGGTGCGCACGATTGCCAACTCGCGCTCGGCGCTCGGATAGCCGACCCAGTGATAGAGGCAGCGGCGCTTGAGCGCGTCGTGCACTTCGCGGGTGCGGTTCGAGGTGATGACCACGACCGGCGGATGCGCGGCCTTCACCGTGCCCATTTCCGGAATGGTGATCTGAAAGTCGGCCAGCACTTCGAGGAGGAACGCCTCGAACGCCTCGTCGGTGCGGTCGATCTCGTCGATCAACAGCACCGGCGCGCCCGCGGTGTCCGGCTCGAGCGCCTGCAACAACGGCCGCTTGATCAGAAAACGCTCGGAGAACACGTCGTGTTCGAGCGATTTGCGGTCGTGGGCACCCTCGGCCTCGGCGACGCGGATGGCGATCATCTGCGCGGCGTAATTCCATTCGTAGACCGCGGCCGCAACGTCGAGACCCTCATAGCACTGCAGCCGGATCAGCCGGCGGCCCAGCATGGCCGACAGCACCTTGGCGATCTCGGTCTTGCCGACGCCGGCTTCGCCCTCAAGGAAAATGGGCCGGCCCATCTTGAGCGCCAGATAAAGTACGGTGCCGAGCGAGCGGTCGGCGAGATAATCGGCCCCGGCGAGGAGATCGACCGTGGCGTCGATCGAGGCCGGCAATGGATGGGGCGCGGAAACCGGTTTCATGCCGTCTGGATATAGGCCTTTTGAGCGGCGATCAAACCCGTATGGGCGGGGATGGTTGGCAAGGCCATCCGGCTAGGGGTGCTACGCCTATTACGAGGCAAGACTTATGATTGTCCACCACCTTTGCGGGTGCTAGCGTTTCGGCGGGTGGAGGGCTTGTGGGGTACGTCGAGCGGACACTTGGCGCCGGCGAGCGCGTGATCTGCAGCACGCGGCTGCATTGGATCATTTTTGCCCCCTCGATCGTCGTGCTGGCACTGGGCATCGCCCTAATGACCTGGGCTCGGAGCAGCACTGAAATTCCTTTGGGCGTCAGGTTTGCAGCCGCATTTCTAATCGTCATAGCGCCCATTCTGGCCGTCAAAGCGTTCGCCGAATTTGCCACAACCGAAATCGCCGCAACGACGCGCCGTTTCGTGGTCAAGCGCGGGCTGTTGCGCCGCGCAGTTATGGAGATCAATGCGGGCCAGCTCGAAAGCGTCAGGGTGTACCAGTCGATCTTCGGCCGCATGCTCGGCTACGGCACGATCGTAGCCGGTGGTACCGGCAGCGGCATCGACCCCGTCGCCCGAGTAGCGCGGCCGCTCGAACTGCGCGATGCGCTCAATCAGATCAGTGCGCGGCCACCGCCCGAGCCCCGCGTCGCCGCGACGCCGGCAGGGCTCGCGCCAGCGCCGCGCAACGGCGCCGCGGTGATCATCGGCGACGGCAAGTTCGGCTTTCCGGTGGTTGGCGAGGAGCACCACCAGGACATCCTGGAAGCGCTGGCCGGCGGTCGGCGCGAAAGCAGCGCCCATGTCGCGGTGCCGGCGCTGCTTCTGCCACAGCCGGACAACCCATACGATCCCGATGCCGTAGCGGTGTTCATGCGCGGCCGTGAAGTGGGCCACCTGGCCCGCAACGTGGCGCCGGAATTTCTGCGCGCGCTGTACGCGAGCGGTTACGACCGCGCCGCCTGCGAAGCGATGATCGTTGGCGGTTGGGACCGCGGCGCCGCCGATCACGGCAATTTCGGCGTGCGGCTCAACGCCTGCCGGCCGTTCCGCCTGGAGTCGGCGGCAGTCTGGGCGAGGCGCAAGGGGCGCTAGCAGCGAAATCCGGAACGAGCATACCGACGCGAATACTGCTCCCGGATTTCACTCCGTTTCATCTAGGCCGCGCTTGCTGTCGCGCGTCTTGACCCGCCGAAGGACTTTATCCGCGGCGATGCCTGCCCTACATGTGCGAGGACGAACCGGCCGAGAGCCCCAGGACGCGCCCCAATGACCAACCCAGATACGCTCGAGCAGCAAGCCCTCGCCTTCCCGACGATCGACGACGGGGTCAGGATCGGGCACGTCCACCTCAAAGTCGCCGATCTGCAGCGCGCGCTCGATTTTTATTGCGGCGTGCTCGGCTTCACGCTGACGACGAGCCGGCCCGGCGCCGCCTTCATCTCGGCCGGCGGCTATCACCACCATATCGGGCTCAACACCTGGGAAAGCCGCGGCGGCTCGCCACCGGCGCCGGGCACCACCGGCCTCTACCACACCGCGATCCTGTACCCGACCCGCCGTCTGTTGGCCGACGCGCTGCGCCGGCTGATCGTGGCAAAAATCCCGCTCGAAGGCGCGTCCGACCACGGCGTCAGCGAGGCGCTCTACCTGCGCGACCCCGACGACAACGGCGTCGAGCTTTATTGGGACCGGCCCAAGGAGATGTGGCCGAAGCGCGAGGACGGCGGCTTGCGGATGTATACCAACCCGCTCGATTTGCGCGATCTGTTGGCGGAGCTGGATAAGAAACCGAGCTGAGGTATTTGATTTCCACTGACGAAGTAGTTGAGGAACGGCCTATCTGGCGCTTTGTCCAGCAAATTGACTTTTGTGAACTTTACTTGGCGTACCCTTAATCATCTCAATGATTAGTTGGCAGATCGCCATCCCGGGACGTAATTTAATTGGCAGCGGCCCGTGATTCACGAGCTCAAGCTGTATTGTGCCTGGGAATCCTGCGTGAATAGTTGGTGCCGTAACGTGTATTCCCAGACCAATTCTGGCGAGTCCACTCTTGCCCTCAACGCGCGCGGCCACTTTGCCCTTGAAGGACAAGTCTACTCGTTCCCTCGTCCAGGCGAGAACCAGCGTGCCGCGCGGTAACTCCCAGCCTTGATCAGAAATCGTCAGCGGATCAGTTGCGCTCCGAATAAGCTCGGCTGCTTTATAACCAGGGGCACTTGGATCAATTATCAGGCCGGGTACACTTGTTCGAAACACTCGAATTAGCGGATCAAGAGTAAGATCAACCGCTGTAGAATCATATGCGTCAATTGGAGGATTGGGCTCGATCGAGATCAGGCCTTTTTTCAGAAGTTTTTGAATCTCACGGTCAGTCAGGATCATGCTGTTTTGCGGGCCGTTTTGTCTGGCACTAATTCCTCTTTCCTGACCCAAACGCGACGCGCTCCGCTAAAAGTCGGCCGTGGTAGCTCTACCAACAGAAAACCAGCGGACTTCCCAACCGGCCAACCGATCGGCAACGTACCGTTACGAAGAGATTTAGCGTCAACCGCAATTTGCTCGGGACCGTCCCTTGTCTCGATCGAAACGAATGTTTCGCTGGGGTGAAGTCCATCTCCGAGATTTTTGATTTTCAAAAGCATCATGCAGCGCATCCTTCTTGTTATTGAGCCGGATACGCACAACGAATCAGTTTCGACTCGGAAGTGTTATTCAGCGCATCTAACCGTTAACGGATATTAGCCTATAGAGAACAAAATGTGAACATTAAAAATGTCCACAGAGCTGGAATACTCTCAAGGCATAGGTGCCCGCCCCGGCCAAGGCCCGAGGTTGCATTAGCCAACAGTCCGATTCAGCTGCTGCTAAGGCAGCCAGTTACTTCCCAATCGCCTCCGCCACCGCCCGACGCGCCAGCACGCCGACCAGGTGCGCGCGGTACTCCGCGCTGCCGTGGATGTCGGAGTTCTTGCCGTCGGCCGGGATGGTCAGGCCTTCGAGCGATTTCGGCGAAAAGCGCTTCTTCAGCGCCTCTTCGAACGACGGCACGCGGAACACGCCGTTCGAGCCGGCGCCGGTGACGGCGACGCGGATCTCGCCGCCGCGTTTCGACACGAACACGCCGACCAGCGCGAAGCGCGAGGCTTGGTTGCGGAATTTCTGATAGGCCGCCTTCTTCGGCACCGGGAAGCTGATCTTGGTGATGATCTCGCTCGGCTCAAGCGCCGTCGAGAACATGCCGGTGAAGAAATCGTCGGCCTTGATGCGGCGCTTGTTGGTGATGATGGTGGCGCCGAGCCCGAGACAGGCCGCCGGATAATCGGCATTCGGATCGTTGTTGGCGATCGAGCCGCCGATGGTGCCGCGGTGGCGCACCGCCGGATCGCCGATCAGGCCGGCGAGCTTGGCCAGCACCGGGATGGTCTGTTGCACCACAGGCGAATCATTGACTTCGTGGTGCTTGGTCATGGCACCGATGGTGAGCGAGCGGCCGCTCTGCTCGATGCCGGAGAGGCCCTCGATCAGCCCCATCTCGACGATCTGCGACGGTTTCGCCAACCTCAGCTTCATGGTCGGCAGCAGCGTGTGACCGCCGGCAAGAAGCTTGGCGTCCTCGTCCTTGGCCAAGATATTGGCCGCCTGCCGCACCGTCGTCGGACGTGTAAAGGTGAAAGCGTACATCGAAGTCCTCCGTTTATCTCATGAATCTCATGCCGCGTGCGGCAGCTTGTGGGTTCTCTGCAGCACCGCCCAGACCGAAGCGGGCGTTGCCGGCATGTCGATGAATTCGGTGCCCAAGGCATTGGTGATGGCATTCATCACCGCAGCCGGCGCGGCGATGGCGCCGGCCTCGCCGCAGCCTTTGATGCCGAGCGGGTTCGACGGGCATCTGGTGAAGGTGGTGTCGACCTTGAACGAGGGAAAATTGTCGGCGCGCGGCATGGTGTAATCCATGTA
>JBAUYI010000183.1:0-3352 GCA_049584715.1 Xanthobacteraceae bacterium | reverse complement strand
GCGTGGATCATCGGCCACGATATTGGAGACATTTCCCTCTGCGAAAAGATCAAGGAAATGGTCAAAGCCGTGAAACCTAACCCAGAGGTCGCCACAGTTTTGAACGCCTATTTAAAGGTCTACGATGCTTGCCGGATAAACAGAAACACGCTCACTCATTTCACCAGCGCTACCAATCCTGCTGATCCGGATGATCTATTAAATGCCGTTTTCCTTCGTCGCAAAGGACCGTCAGGACAACCGAATCCACTGCCGTCCACACTGAAGGATATTCGTCGCGTTGCAGAGGAAATCCATACCCTCACAATCTATTCTTGGAGGCTCTACAAAGCGCTTCTGGCGCGGAACGAGGGGAAGCCAGCAGAATTGCCTCCCACAATCGTTGCACCAGACCTTCTTTGGAAACCTCCCCCTCCCATTGTTCCAAAACCCAAACGCCTGCCGCGATCATCTCGTCGGTCATCACCACCGGAAGATGAATTTCATTGAGATCGGGCGCGCCAGCCCCGTGGGGCACCGCCCTATCTATATCTTGCCCATGCTTTGTCAAGGTTATAATCCCCCTGGCAAGGGCCTCAGTGGGACAAATCCCAAGATCGATGGGATCAAGCCCGTTGGGATCGCCAACCCCACTCCGACTGGGGCCTGTACTCATGAATTGAGATTGAGGGCCGAGAGTCAGGCTAATGTCCGCTTCGCGGAAGCCACCTCCTTGGTGGCCTCGATTTCATAGCGAACATTTCAGCGCATCAGCTCGACCCATTGAGCGCGCGAGGGCCCCGGCGCGAAGGGATCGCCGAAGTACTGAGTCTCACGGGCAACCTTGCCATCTCGAAACTCCATGATGCTCACCGTGTAGGACGGCAAGCCGTCGTAGGTCAGGATGAATTCAGTGACCCAAAGGTCGCCAGCACCGAGTACGCGCCGCACCGTAAAGCGCTTCTTGTTCGGTTGCGCAGTACGAGACGCCTGAATATTGCGCCGACCGCGGATCCGTTCGCCGGACTGCGGGTACTCGAGCACGGCATCGTCGTGGTAAATCTCGTGCTCGGTCTCGAAATCATTGGCGTCCGAGGCTGCCCAGTGGCGATCCAAAGCCGCTCGAATGGTCTGCTCTTCATTCATTGTCTTCTCTTACATCGCCGAGATCTGACCGCGTGGCTTGCGGCCGCACCACGAGCCGCCCCCTATTCGTGAAGCAGCGTTTGCCAGTTTGCAGGCACCCGTTCGGCTGGTGCCGGCACAGGCTGATCCAACGGATGCGCGTGAGGAGCGGGAAGTTTTGGGCCGGCGAAGAATTCCTCCGTACGATAGTCGTAAAACCAATGCTCGCCCGGCTCGAAACTCGTGATGATCGGGTGCCCCGTAGCGGCGTGATGTTTCGATGCATGCTGACTTGGCGAACTATCGCAGCAGCCGATGTGGCCGCATTGCGCGCATCTGCGCAGGTGCAACCACCATCCGCCCGCGCCTGAGCATTCGACGCAACCTGTCCCACTCGGCTTGACGGCCGGGTCGATACCATCCCTTTCGGACTTCATAGGCTCCTCTCCGACTTCCGTTTGCTTTCAGTTGCTGCGCATCGACGCGGTATTCGGTGACAAACCCACCTGCCGATACCGGGGAGCGGCGCAGGTCGTGGCGCGGCTCACTTTAGGCGAGCCGCGGCGCGGCCGGCACGGCGGCTTCGTTTTCGTTGCGTAGGAGAAGCCAAAACATGAGCCCGTGGGTGATCAGAAAGAGCGGCACGATAAACGTCGGCAGAAAGTAGGCAGCGCCCATTTGGCCGGGTTGGACGCCTAGGCGAATGCCTTCGTAATTGGCATGGAGGATATCGGCGGTGCCCCAAAGATTGAATATCCAGGCCGCGGCGATGCCAAGCCTGCCGGGCAGCAAGACCAGCGTCAACAAAGCGAGCGCCGCGGCGACGATATCGCCATAGGCGGCGCCTTCGGCGAAAGTCGCCGGCAAATCAGGGGACACGACGCCGGGGACCAGGAACGCCAAGCCGACGAAGCGGAAGGAATGAAACATCAGCAGCGGCCGCAAGGCATCGCTGCGGCCTAGGCGGCGCAGTTCTGGCCAGATCACGCTACCGGCGACTATACCCCAAGCAACGAAACTGAAGACGATGCTGACAAAAAAGCAGATTTGCGCCCGCATGACCGATCCTCCGATGGGCATCGTTCCGTTTAGCCGTAAGTGACTCCCGGGTTGCTTTGCCCAACTTCTATAATGTAGCCGTCAGGATCGCGAATGTAGCAGCGCGTCTCGCCGTATTTGGGCTTTGGCTCGGTGATGAACTCGGCCCCCCGACTTTTCCATAGTTCATAGCACGCATGAATATCGGCAACGCGGATATTCATGAAGCTGCTGACTGCATCGGGGTTGGGAGGGATGCTGAGCGTGACCGTCGGTTTATCGGGCGTCGGACCACCCCCGACATTGACAATGAGCCAGGTGTTCGCGATCTGGAGATACCCCGGCGCGCCTTTGCTGTCGCCTCTGCTCAGAATGCGACTGCCGAAGACCGTTTCGTAAAATCGAAGCGATCGCTCGACATCGGCGACGGTGATGAAGTGTGCGACGGTAATGCCGTCCTGCGGCGGCATCTGATAGGTTTTCTGCTCGGCTTGGACTTGGCTCATGGACAACTCCTATTCGGATTCGGCGGATATAAGGCTAAGAGGCGTGTGGAACGATCTACTATCGGTCAGACGGATTGTCTGGCCAAGAACTCAAGAATAAGACTCGCGATCTCGTCGTTCTTCTCATCCAAAGCAAAATGGCCGGCGTCGAGCTGATGGATCTCCGCGTCCGGCAGGTCGCGCCTGAACGCCTCTCCTCCAGCAGCAATGAACGAGGGATCGTTACGTCCCCAAACCACCAAAGTCGGCGGCTTGCGCCGGCGCAACCATTCTTGCCAAGCCGGATACGAAGCGACGTTGGTCCGGTAGTCGTACAGCAGATTGGCCTGAATCTCGCGTTGGCCCGGTCTCGACAGGTGGGCGTGCTCGTCAGTCCAGGTGTCCGGGTTATAACGTTCGGGATGCGACGTGCCGAGAGTGTGACGCTGTTCGGTCGCTGTGGGCGACACGAAAGCGTCGAACACCTCAGGATGCGCTTTCGGATCGTCCCAGTATCGCGCGATGCCGGCCCACTTGGCGCCCAGGCCTTCCTTATAGACATTGGCATTCTTGATGATAAGCGCCTGCAGCCGCTCGGGATGCTCCGCCATGATGCGAAAGCCAATCGGCCCGCCATAGTCATGAAGCAAGAAAGTATATGTGTTGATCCCGAGTTGCTCGAGTAGACCGTTGGTCGTATTGGCCAAATTGTCGAAGGTGTACAC
>JBAUYI010000182.1:0-24023 GCA_049584715.1 Xanthobacteraceae bacterium | reverse complement strand
GCCAAATGCTTGCCGACCGGGATCGAGCCGGTGAAGGAAATTTTTCGCACCGCGTCCTTGGCGAGCAGATATTCAGAGACTTCCGCCGGCACGCCGAACACAAGGTTGAGCACGCCCGCCGGCAGGCCGGCATCGGCGAAGCAGCGCACCAATTCGACGCAGGCGCCCGGCGTTTCTTCAGACGCTTTGAGAATGAGCGAGCAGCCCGCCGCAAGCGCGCCGCCGATTTTCCGCGCCGGGGTGAGCACCGGAAAATTCCACGGCGTGAAGGCGGCGACGACGCCGATCGGCTCCTGGATCACGAGTTGGCGGATGCCCTTGCCGCGGCCCGGCACGATGCGGCCGTAGCTGCGGCGGCCCTCTTCGGCATACCAGTCGATGATGTCGGCCGACGTGATCACCTCGGCGCGGGCTTCGGGATAGGTCTTGCCCTGCTCCAGCACCATGATCTTGGAAATCGCGTCGAAACGCTCCCGCATCAGATCGGCAGCCTTGTGCAAGATCTTACAGCGGTCGTAGGCCGAGGTGGCGCGCCACACCGCAAAGCCCTTGATGGCCGCCGCCAGCGCCTGGTCGAGATCGGCCTGGCTGGCATGCGGCAGGTGGGCGAGCGGCTTTTCCGTCGCCGGATTGATCACATCCTCGCCTTTGCGGCCGTCGGCGCCGTGCCACTTGCCGTCGATGAACAGTTCGAGATTGCCGTACATGATGTCCTCGCTGGGCTTACTCTTGGTTTTCTCTTGGCGAATGGATTAGCAGCTTTTGCGACCGCGCGGGAGGGTGCCGGATCGCCCCTCAAACCTGCGTCGGATCGATGACGAAATTGGTGAAACCGCCGTCGCGGGAGTCCATGCCGGCGAGCACCTCGTTGACCTTCGACAACGGCGAGACCCGATGTTTTAGCGCCGAAAAATCCAGCGTGCCGGCGGCAGCCATGGCCGCCATCTCCTCGCCCTCACCCGTCGTGAACCAGACCGAGCCTTGCAGGCCGATGCGGTTGGTCATCATCCAGAACGCGTTGAGCTGCAGCGTTTCCAGAACGGCGCCGACATTGACCGCGCGGCCGCCGCGCCGCAGGCAGAACAACGCCCGCATCATTGCGCCCGCCGGCGCGCCGGGCGGCAGGCAATCGATCATGCCGTCAACGCCGTGGCCTTCGGTCGCCTTCCTGGCCCACACGACAAGCGGATCGGGATTTGTGGGACCCACGCCTTGCGCGGGCGCATCAGGTACCGAAAGAACGTCAATGCGTCGCGGCGCCAATGCCTTCACCCGATCGAGTAGCGCCTGCTTGCGGCCGGTGCCGAGGATTTTTGTCGCGCCCATCGCCAGCGCAAGCTGCGCGGCATTGAGGCCAAGTTGCCCGCTGATGCCGTTGATCAAGAGCGTCTGCCCCGGGCCGACGCCGATTTTCTTCATCGCCGAATAGGCGGTGCCGAAATAGCCGAGCCGAGCCGCAGCTTCGAAGCTGAGATTGCCGGGCAATTTGACCAGCGCAGTCGCGGGCGCAGTGATGAATTGCGCCAGCCCGCCATACGGATAAGCGCGCATAATATCCTGCGAGCGGCCGAAATAGCCCTGCAACGTGAAACTCGGACAATCCAGTTCCTTGCCGCTGCGGCACATCTTGCACGAGCCGCAAGACCGCGCCGGATTGACATAGACGCGGTCGCCGGGGCGGATCGAAAACACTTGCTCGCCGACCTTCGCGACGACGCCGGTCGGATCGAGCCCAAAAATCGCCGGCAGCGGCGGCATCGTCTTGTTGTCCGGCGTCAGCGAGCCGAAAAAGTTGCTCACTACGCGGGCAAGATTGGGCACGACGCCGCAGGCCTTGACCTCGACCAGCACGTCGGTCGGCCGCGGCTCCGGCACCTCGATGCGATCGAGCGCCATCGGCGAGCCGTAGGCATGCAGCCGCGCGGCGATCATGGTGGCCATTCGTTTCCTCCGGTGGCTTCCTTGACGAGCCTAATCGCGCAACGCCGTAAGCTCTACCGGTCCGTCGAACAAGGTCCCGATGAGTTTCAGCGCCTGCGCGGCGCGGGCGGCGGTCCAGCCCCCGTGCGTGGCATTGAGCAGGAACTTGTCCTGGATGTCGGCGCGCGTCAGCGGCTCCTGCGCGCCGCCGCGCATATAGGGCTGGCGCTCCTCGATCACCGTGCCGTCGCGCAAGGTGGCGCGGATGTGGCCGGTAAAATTTTTCGGGTAGGGATTTTGCGGGTCGATCCGGTAGCGCACCTTGCCAGCGAGCGCGACAACGGCGGGATCGCGCACCGCCGCGTCGGAAAAATCGCTCAAGCCGACATTGCCGCGCACGAAACCCGTGGCGATGCAGTACGGCGTGGAGAATTTTCCGGCATAGCCATTGGCCGGCCTCTGCTTGGCGGCGAGCGGCTCCCACAGCCGATGCACGGTGCCCTCGCCGACTTCGCACACCATCTCGACCACATCGTCCGCCTTGATTTTTTTCGCCGCGAGCCGGCGCGCGCAGTCGATATAGGGATGCGTCATGGTCCCGCACGGATAAGGCTTGAACGCCAGCGTCTCAGTCACCCAGCGCGTGCCAAAGTCGCCGATCAGCGCCTCGTAGTCGCCCTTGGTCGTATGCGCAAAACCGTGAAAGAAACCGTGCACGCCTTCGAACGCCGTGCGCGGGCCCGAGAAGCCGGCGCGGCCAAGAAGGGCGGCGCGGATGCCCGATTGCGCCGCCCAGCCGGCATGCAAGCGCTTGGTCCAGGCACCCTCGGCCAGATATTCGATGATGCCGCTGGCCATCGAGGCGGCAGTGCCGAGCGTATCGACCAGTTGCCGCGGCGTAAGTTTGAATGCAGCGCCAACGCCGGCCGCCGCACCCATCGCACCGAACACCGCGGTCGGATGAAAGCCCGCTTTGTGGGTGAGCGTCGGCGCGACGGTGCTGAGCCGGCACATGGTCTCGACGCCAACGGCTATGCCCAGAAGCGCCGCGCGGCCATCCAAATTGTGCCGCTCGCACGCCGCCAGTACCCCTGGCACGATAACCGCGCCGGCATGGATTGGACCGCCTTCGAAGGTGTCGTCAAAATCTTCCCCGTGAATCGCAGTGCCGTTAACGAGGGCTGCTCCCGCTGACGACAGCGTGCGACTATGGCCGATCGCTGTGCACGGCCCGTCATCGTCGCAGCTGGCCAACACAGCTTTCACATAGTCTTCGTTGCGCGCTGTGACGGCGAGGCCGACCACGTCGACCAACAAATCCTCGCACTTGGCGCGGACGGCGTCAGGCAAGCGCGCCACATCAAGCGCACAAATCTTTCGCGCCAGATGCTCGGCAACGGCGGTCTTGGGAAGCTCGCTGGATGTCATGCGTGACGCGAAACGCTCAATACTTGTTCGCGATCGGCAATTCCTCGGCCGGGAACAGCGTGATCACGCGGCAGCCCTTGTCGGTGACCACCACCTCTTCCTCGATACGCGCCGCGGAGAAGCCGTCCTTGGCCGGGCAGTAGGTTTCCAGCGCGAACACCATGCCTTCCTTGATCTCGGTCGGATGATCGAGCGAGACGACGCGGGAGATGATCGGCCGCTCATGGATGGCGCAGCCGATGCCGTGGCCGAATTGCAGGCCGAACGCCGTCATCTCGTCGGGGAAGCCAAAATCCTGCGCCTTCGGCCACACGCTGCACACCCGGTCGGTGCTTACGCCGGGCTTGATCAGGTCGATGGCGAGATCGAGCCATTCGCGCGCCTTCTTGTAGGCGTCGTGCTGCACCGGCGTGGCGCGGCCGACATTGAAGGTGCGGTAGTAGCAGGTGCGGTAGCCCATGAAGCTTTGCAAAATGTCGAAGAACGCCTGATCGCCGGGGCGGAGCATGCGGTCGGTGAAATTGTGCGGGTGCGGATTGCAGCGCTCGCCCGAGATGGCGTTGATCGCTTCGACGTCGTCGGAGCCGTGGTGATAGAGGAACTTGTTGACCTCGGCGACGATGTCGTTCTCGCGCACGCCGGGCTTGAGCTGTTCGTGGATCAGATGATAGGCGCCGTCGACCATCGCCGCCGAGCGGTTGAGCAGCGCGATCTCGTCGGCGGATTTGATCTCGCGCGCTTCCAGCATGGTCTGCTGGCCGTCGGCGACCTTGAGCCCGGCCTTCTGCAGTTCGAACATCATCGGCGGCTCGATGATGTCGACGCCGACCGGCATCTTTTCGCAGCCGGCCTCTTTGATCAGTGACGCGATCTCCTTGGCGTGGCGCTCCATCAGGCCAAAGGCGGGATTCACCGTGCCGCGCAGCCCGATCAGGCCGGCCTTGCAGTTCTCCGGCTTGAGCCAGGGCGTGTAGAGCTTGTGGTGCACCGCCGCCGAGCCGAAATCCCACAGGATCGGATCGTTGCTGGTGCGCGTGATCAGCGCCCAGCGGCACAGCTTGTCGCGCTCCCACTCGCCGATCTTGGTCGAGGTGCAATACCGGATGTTGTTGACGTCGAAGACGAGCAGCGAGCCAAGCTCGGATTTCTCCAGCGCCTGTTTCACGCGGCCGAGACGGTAACGGTGCAGCCGCCGGTAATCGACCCGCTCCTCGAAGTCGACGCCCGTGATGCCGAGCGCCGGTAGCGCGCGGCCCCAATTGTAGCGCGGGTTGACGTCCTCGGCGCGGATCGTCGTCGGGTCGCGGGTGATGTCGTCCATGGCCGGCTCCTTCCTTTATTCCGTCATCCTGAGGTGCCCGCCGTAGGCGGGCCTCGAAGGACGACGGCCGATGTACGTTTCAATTCTCTAGCAATTTATAGCGCATTGAGCGCCCATCTTCTCCCTCTCCCCATGGGGGAGAGGGAGGGGTGAGGGGGTACGGCCTCTCGGTCAGAGCCCCCTCACCCCCACCCTCTCCCCGCCGGGGAGAGGGTGCCGCAGGAGCGTGCGTCGATCGAGGCGATTTGTTCTCGCAGGGCAGAGTCACGCCGGGATCGGTACCTCGCCGACGTCCTTCGGCACTTTGTAACCCTTCTGCGTCGCCGGGCGCTTGGCGATGGCCACATACCAGCGTTTCACATTCGGATACTTGTTGAGATCGACGGTCTGCCATTCGTAGCGCGACACCCACGGCCAAATGGCGATATCGGCGATCGAATAGTCGTCGGCGACGTATTCACGATCGGCGAGCCGCCTGTCGAGCACGCCATAGAGCCGGTGCGCCTCTTTCAGATAGCGCTCCTCGGCGTAAGGCGCCTTGCCCGGATTGTATTTGGTGAAGTGATGCACCTGGCCGAACATCGGGCCCGGGCCGCCCATCTGCCACATCAGCCATTCGATGGTGCGGTAGCGCGCCTCGCCGGACTTCGGCAACAGCTTGCCGCACTTGTCGGCGAGATAAATGAGAATCGCGCCGGACTCCATCAGACTCAAGCCATTGTCGCGATCGACGATCGCCGGGATGCGGTTGTTCGGGCTGATCTTTAAAAACTCCGGCTTGAACTGCTCGTCCTTGCCGATATCGACGGCGTGCACGGTGTAGGGCAGGCCCATTTCCTCGAGCGCGATGGAAGCCTTGCGGCCGTTCGGGGTCGTCCAGGTGTAAAGATCGATCACGGTGTTGGTCCTATGCTGGTTGGAAAAAATTGAACTGGATCAGGCGGCGGATTTTTTGCCCCACAGCCGCGCCGAGGCGATGTCGGCGCCTTGGCAGATCGCTTTGAGCTTGAGCCAGACCACCGGCTCGATGACCCATTCGCGCCGTGTGAACGTGCCAAACCCGCAATCGGTCGAGGCGATGACGCGCTCGCGATCGCCGATGGTGGCGACCGCTTCCTCGATGCGCCGCGCCACCACTTCCGGATGCTCGACGAAATTGCTGGTGGTCTCGACCACGCCGGGAATGAGGATCATGTCTTTGGGAAACGGCACGCGCTTGAGTGCGGCATATTCGTGGGCGTGGCGCGGATTGGAGAATTCGATCGACAATGCACCGACCTTGGCCTGGTACAGCGCCGGCAGGATCTTATCGAGCGCAACGTCGTGGATGTGCGGGCCTTCCCAATTGCCGTAACAAATATGCAGCCGCACGCGGTCGCGCGGAATGCCTTCGATGCCTTTGTTGATTGCCGCGACGTGGCGTTCGCAGCGCTTGACGAAATCGGCGTCAGACAGATCGCGGTACATCATGGTGCGATCCATGGCGAGATCGGGCGCATCGATCTGCAGGACGAGGCCGGCCTTGTGGACCGCGCGGTATTCGTTGCTCATCTCGCGCGCGATGGCGTCCAGATAGGCATCGTGCGATTCGTAGTGGGCATTGAGCATCGTGGTCGAAATGATGCCCGGCGACGCCGCGGTCATGAACCGCTCGGAGAAAGCATGCAGCTCGTCGGCGATCCGGTTGAAGCCGGTCGTCTCCTCGGTGATCGGCTTGAGGTCGCGATATTTGATGTCGGCCTGGGCCTCGGGCGCGCCCTGCTGGCTCTTCGGCGGATTGGGGAATCGCCGCGACAGATAGCTCAACAGCTCGGGAAATTCCTCGAACTCGCGGCCGCGGCGGCGTTTCGATACCCCGGCAAAGCCCGACATGCGCTGCGGCACATAGGTCTGGAATCCGATCCGCCGCTGCTCGCCGTCATTGCCGATATCGATGCCGGCTTCCATCTGCTTGCCGACGACGTGACCGACCGCCTTGTCCATTTCATCCGCAAGCACCTTTGGATCGTACTGTTTGCCCTCCTCCTGGGTGACCAGAAGATCGCTCAGCGTCTCGTTGCGCGGCAGGCTGCCGACATGGGTGGTGAGGATACGGTCGCGGCTGAAAATCATGACGCACTCCTATTCGTCATGGCCGGACTTGATCCGGCCATCCACGTCTTTGTTCCAACGACCAAGGCGTGGATGCCCCGCAGATGGGCTAGCCAAGCGACGCCGTTCTTCGAACGGCTATGGCCGGGCATGACGGCTTATAATATTGCGGCGAATTTTGCTATCGGCATAATGCCTTGAGTGGGCATACGATGGGCAAACTCGTAAGCCCATTCCGAGGGGAAACATCGCGATGAGTGCGCCAGTCGACGCCGTGCCGCGCGACTACAACTTCGCCGCCGACATCCTCAGGCGCAATCTCGACGCCGGGCGCGGCGAGAAAGTCGCCTATATCGATCACCGCGGCAGCTACAGCTATGCGGCGCTGGCGGCGCGGGTCGAACGCTTCGGCCACGTGCTGCGCGCGCTCGACGTGCGCCGCGAAGAGCGCGTGCTGATGTGCCTCACCGACACCATCGATTGGCCAACCGCGTTCCTCGGCGCCATCAAGGCCGGTGTCGTCGCGGTGCCGGTCAATACGCTGCTCACCGAGGACGACTACCGTTTCATGCTCGAGGACGCCCGCGCGCGTCTCCTGGTCGTGTCCGAGGAGTTGCTGCCAAAGTTCGCCAAAGCCATCGAAACCAGCAAATATCTCGTCCATGTGATCGTCTCCGGCGAAGCCCCCACCCTTGCCTCCCCCGCGAGCGGGGGAGGGTTAGGAAGGGGGCACCAGCGCTTCGACGAATTGCTCGAGGCCGCCAAAACCGATGCCGTCACCGCGCCGACGACGCGCGACGACATGTGCTTCTGGCTCTACACATCGGGCTCCACCGGCAAGCCGAAAGGCGCCGTGCACACCCACGCCGATCTCAAACTCACCGACGATCTTTATGCCGCGCCCATTCTCGGCATCACCGAAAAGGACGTCTGCTATTCGGTGGCAAAATTGTTCTTCGCCTATGGCCTCGGCAACGCGCTGACGTTCCCGATGTCGGTCGGCGCCACCACCGTGCTGCTGCCGCATCGGCCGACGCCGGATTTGGTCGCCGAGCTTCTGAAGAAGCACGAGGTCACCGTGTTCTACGCTGTGCCGACGTTTTATGCGGGCTTCCTCGCCAGCCCGGCGGCGCCCGAGCGCAGCGAGCTCAAAATTCGCTGCTGCGTCTCCGCCGGAGAGGCGCTGCCGCCCGATGTCGGCCGGCGCTGGAGCGAGCGCTACGGTGTCGACATCCTCGACGGCATCGGCTCGACCGAGATGCTGCACATCTTCCTGACCAATCGTCCGGGCGACGTGAAATACGGCACCAGCGGCAGGCCGCTCGCCGGCTACGACCTTCGCCTGGTCGATGACGACGGCAACATCGTCACCGCGCGCGGCGAGATGGGCGAGCTGCAGGTGCGCGGGCCGACCAGCGCCATGATGTATTGGAACAATCGCGAGCAATCGCGCGGAACCTTTCTCGGCGAATGGACGCGGTCCGGCGACAAATATGTCGAAGACGACCACGGCTACTTCGTCTACTGCGGCCGCCGCGACGACATGCTCAAGGTGTCAGGCATGTATGTCTCGCCGTTCGAGGTCGAGGGCGTGCTGCAAAGCCATCCCGACGTGCTCGAAGCCGCCGTCGTCGGCTGGCCGGATGACGACAGGCTGATCAAGCCCAAAGCGTTCGTGGTGCTCAAAGCGCCGGGCCAAGCCGGCGACGCGCTGGCGCGCACGCTGCAGGATCACTGCAAGCAAAAACTCGCCGCCTACAAATATCCGCGCTGGCTCGAATTCCGCGCCGAGCTGCCGAAAACTGCGACCGGAAAAATTCAGCGCTTCAAGCTGAGGGCGGAGGCGGACAGGAAATAACAACTGTCATCGTCCGCGAAGGCGGGCGACCCAGTAGTCGCAAACTTCGACGCTACGCGCTCGGCGTCACGCCGTGTTTACTGGATCATCCGCCTTCGCGGATGATGACAAGTGTCAATCCAGCGGCTCGACCTTGACGATCGAAGCGCCGTGGTTGCTGCCGATCCACAGGGTGCCGGGATTCTTGGCATCGTCGACAAAGACACGGCGGATGTTGGTCGGCCGCGGCAGCGGATATTCGGTGTATTGACCGCTTTTAATGTCGAGACGCGCGACCCGGTCGGTGTTCATCGAGGCGGTCCAGGCGTTACCATTCTTGTCTTCGACCGCGTCATAGGGCGACGACCACGGCGTCGGCACTTTCCATTCCTGGATTTTTCCGGTCTCCGGATCGAGCATGCCGATGGCGTTGCCGAAATATTCGGCGAACCACAGCCGGCCCTGGTCGTCGACCTTGCCGCGCCGCGGATGCGAGTTCGGCGTCGGCGTCAGGTAGACCGTCGGCTCCTTGGTCTTGGCGTCGAGCCGCACGATGTTGCCGGCGGAGAAATCAAGCAGATAAAGATTGTTCTCGGCGTCCGAATGGATGCCGTAGGTGCCGATGCGTTTGCCGGTGCGCGGATCCTTCGGCGAGCCGACGTCCTCGAAAGCATTGGATTTCAGATCGAGCCGGTAGATGTGACCGCCGGCGGAATTCTTGATCCACACCTTGTCGTCGATGGGCGTGCCCTCGACGGCGAGGTGCCCGAGTTGACCGGCATCGCTGTCCCAATCCTTGGGCGTCGACCAGGTTGCGAATTTCCCGGTGTTGCGGTCGAGCCTGGCGATGGCGCTTTGATACATCACGCCGACCCAAGGATTATCGTCCTTGTCGATATGGAGATCGAGCGTGCCAAGCGAGTAGCCCGGCTTGGTGACGGGTATCGGATATTGCGTGACCGTGCCGGTCTTCGGATCCATTTCGCCGATGAACATCTGGCCGAAATCCGAGTACCAGACGTTGCCTTCGTGATCGAGCACGACATCGTGCGGCTCGATCAACTTATTGGGCATGTCGTATTCGGTGATGATGACGTGGGTGGATTTTCCGGTCAGCCGCGGCAGCGTCTTGAGCGGATAGCTCCACGTATCCTGCGCACTCAAATTGATGCCGGCGAGCCACTCCGCGGCCGCCGGCGCCTCGTCGGCGGGAATAAGCCGGCGCACCGCGTCGCCGACCAGCCGCTGCGGCTTGAGCGGCGTGCTGCCGGGGTAATAGCCGGCCATGCGCAGGAACACCTGCTGAAACTCCGCGGCGTCGTGGGTCGAGCGCACGATGCGCTCGAGCGTGTGGCAGCTGTTGCAGTCGAGCACCAAGCGCTTCTGGGCGTCGGTGCCCGGCATGCTCATGAGCCATTCGGCATTGGTGAGCTGCGCGCTCAAGTTCCGCGCCGGCTTGAGCGTGACGTCGATCTTGTCCTCAAGGCCTGCGGCAATGGTGGCGTCCTTCGGCCCATCGAGATCGTAACCAGTGGCGCGGATGCTGATCGCGTAGTGGCCCGGATCGAGCCGCGACGCCGGGAAGCTGAAATGGCCCTTGTCGTCGCTGACGACCGAGACGGTGATGGTCGAGCCGTCCTTCCTGGCGCTGACGACGACGCCTTCCATCGGCCCTTCCTTGGCAGAAGTGACCGCGCCCGAAAGCGCCGCCGCATTTTGCGCCAAGGCCGGCGCGGAGGCGTGCAGCACGAACGCCGTCAGAGCAGCGGCCGACGCGAGCAATATCGTCTTCATCCGCATGGAAGCCTCCCTATCCCGACCGGGCATGGCGCTAAGCCACGCCGACCCGGTTCAACTCATTGGTGTTCGTGCCAGCGTAGGCCCCTCGTCCCGGCGATTCAATGACGCTGCGGCACGACAGCCACGGCGGCGGTTGGCCGACAGCCTGTCTTGCGTTAATAATCCCCCGGTATTACTAGGTCGCCATTCCGTCGGCATGCCGCGGTAGCTCAGCCGGTAGAGCACCGCATTCGTAATGCGGGGGTCGGGGGTTCGAATCCCTTCCGCGGCACCATTTCAGCCACGCGAGCCCATGTCATGCATGGCGCCTATAGGGTTCTTTTATCCGTAGCGCTCGCGCTGTCCGGCGCGTTGACTTTGGCAAGCCACTCTTTCGCGGACGATCCTACCTGCGATGGGAGCGTAACGGTTGTTTTCAAGCGGAAGGCCGATCTTCCTCAGCCGGTGCTCGCCCTCATCGCAAAAGTCGGGTCCATGGCCGACGTCGGCGAGCCGTTCGAGAAGACGGATGCGGTAACAAGTAATCCGCCGCTACCGTTCCAAAGGTTCATATCCGCCGAGCAGCGGGGTTGCGACCTGACGATAAACTACGAACGGGGTGGCAGGGCTTACGGGCGGGACGTGATTCTACTGCGCCAAGTCGGCGGCGATTGGATGGTGCGTCACGGCAGCAGCTATCCATATTCGCGCTTTGAGCGCGGTCCGTAACCTGCATCCTCTCCAAGACAGAATCTTCTTCACATACAGTCCATGCGGTCGGATGGGTACACTCTGGCAATAATTGCTATCATTCTCGGCCAAACAGTCGCCGTAGGAGAGAAACTTGCCCGTAATGTCCGGAAAACGCGCCTTCCTCGACCTGCTCAAGCAGGAGGGCGTCAAGGTCATGTTCGGCAATCCCGGCACCACCGAATTGCCGCTGATGGATGCCTTCGCGGTCGAGAACGACATCCGCTACATCCTGGGCCTCCAGGAAGCGGCGCTGATGTCGATGGCCGACGGCTATGCCCAGGCCTCGGGCAATCTCGCGGTGCTCAATCTCCACGTCGCGCCCGGGCTCGGCAATGCCATGGGCATGCTCTACGACGCCATGAAGGCGAACGCGCCGGTGCTGGTCACCGCCGGCCAGCAGGACAACGAATACCTCGTCACCGAGCCGGTGCTGACCGCCGACCTGCCGACCTTGGCGCGGCCGTTCGTCAAATGGGCCGCCGAGGTGCATCGCGCCGAGGATCTGCCGCTCTATGTCCATCGCGCGGTGAAGACCGCTTTGGCGCCGCCGACCGGCCCGGTGTTCCTGTCGCTGCCCGGCGATATTCTCAAGAACGACGCCGACATCAACATGCTCGAACCGACGCGCATCGCGCCGCGCATGCGTGGCGATGCCGACGCGGTCGCCGCCGCCGCCGAGATGCTGGCCAAGGCCGAGCGCCCGGTCATCATCGCCGGCGACATCGTGGCACAGAGCCGCGCCCACAAGGAGCTCGCCGCGCTCGCCGAGGCGATCGGCGCGCCGGTCTATGTCGAATTCATTCCGAGCACCGCCTCGTTCCCGGCGTCGCATCCGCTTTATCGCGGCATGATGACCCGCACCCAGGCCGGCGTGCGCGAGGTTCTGGAAAAACACGATTTATTATTCTCGGTCGGCGGCGATCTGTTCACTTGGTCGCTGCCGTCGAAAATCGATCCTTGGCCTACAGGCCTGCCACTCATTCACTTGGACACCGACCCTTGGCAGATCGGCAAGAATTATCCGGCCAAGGTGGCGATCCTCGGCGATCCGAAGGCGACCTTGCCCGATATCACCGCGGGCGTCGCCGCACGCATGAGTGCGAGCGCCAAAAGCGCGGCGAGTGCGCGGCTGAAATCCGCGACCGAGACGATCAAAAAAGATCGCGACGCGTTCCGCGCCAAGGCCCGCGCCATGGCCGGCAAGACGCCGGTGCAGCCGCTGGCGCTTTTGGAAGCCATCGGCGCCATGCTGCCGAAGGACGCCGTGGTGATCGAGGAAATTCTGTCGTCCGCGCCCGGCGTGCGCTCGATGATCAATAGCGACGACGAGCAAAGTTTTTTCGGCCTGCGCGGCGGCGGCATCGGCTGGGGATTGCCGGCGGCGATCGGTGCAAAAATCGCGCTGCCCGACCGGCCCGTGGTGGCGCTCATCGGCGACGGCAGCGCCATGTACACGGTGCAGGCGCTGTGGACCGCGGCGCGCTACCGGCTGCCGGTGGTCTGGGTGATCTTCAACAACACCAGCTATCGCATCCTCAAACAGCGCCTGGTCATGCTGCGCGGCCTCGCCGAGCAGGCCGACAAGTTCGTTGGCATGGAGCTCAACGACCCGGCGATCGATTTCGTCGGGTTGGCGCGCTCGCTCGGCATCGAAGGCCAGCGTGCCGCGACCGTGAAGGACGCCACCGACTTGATCGGCAAGGCGCTGAAAGACGGTAAAGCGATGCTGATCGATGTCGATATGGAGCGCGGCTACAAGCCCTTGTAACGGCGCCGCCACGATCAATTTCAACGCCGCGCCCGCCTCGCGCCGAGGCATCCACGTCCCTCTACCGTGGATGAATAAGCGCGCCTCCCGATCTTGCCCGCTCAACGGGAGAATGAGATAAACGCATCCGAAGGTTTAATGCGAACGGACGCGCGACCGCAATCGCGAGTCTCCATGCGCTTGGTACGGAGAGCAGGCCATGTCCAATCCGACGCCCATCGATCCGCTCATCGTCGCGACTCACGGCGCGCTGTTTGCAATGTGGTTCCCATTGTCCGAACTGCCGATTCCACCCTCGGCAAAGCCGGACATCGCCGCAATCGCCGACCAGGTGAGCGCGGGCATGCTGGAATTCTTCGCGACATCGCCGCTTACCAAAGGGCTTCTGACAATCTTAACGGAGATGACCTACCCGGACCGGCTGCCATTCTATGAATGTCTCACCAAGGCAAACAACAAGACGGTCGCGGCGTTCCTTTCGGCAAAAGGCGGATTCGGCGGACTGGCTGCGGATCAGAGGTCGCTGCTGTTTTCATTTTTCTTTGATGGCTCCTGCGGTGCGAACAGCGTGATGTACGCGCAAATCCTGCGGCAAGCCTACCTGTCCGGAATTTGGGATCTGCCGCTCGCGGCTCCCCTCACCCAGATCGAAGCGCCGAATGTCTTCATGGCGGAGCCGAATATCTATTCGGCATTCCATGGTCCGGAACTGCCGCCTTCGCGTCTCTATTACGACCCGCAATCGAACTCCATCAAACACAAGGACGGCCCGATAGATTGCCTCGTGATCGGCAGCGGGCCCGGCGGCGCAACCGTCGCGCAGCAATTGTGGGAAGCCGGCAAGCGCGTCGTGCTCATAGAAAAGGGGCCGTGGGTGGTTTGGGGATCGATGGATACCCGGAGCTACTCCGCCTTGATGTTTCGGCGCGACACCGCCGCCACCGCCGACAACGGCATCATCATCCGCAGTGGCGAAACGATGGGCGGCGGCAGCACGGTGAATATCGACTTGGCCTTCTCGCCGCTCGAGGCCACCATCCAAGCGCGCATCGAGAAATGGAAGAAAGACGGCCTGATCGATGCCCGTTTCTACACTCTGGAGAACACGGCTGCCGCCTATCAGTGGGTGCGCGATACGATCGAAACGCGGCAACTCTCGCAGACCGAGCTCAATCAGGACAACCTGGTGCTGTGGAACGGGGCCAGCAAGCTGGGCGTCGATCCGAAACTCTACCACCTCAATCGGTATCGGGTCGGTTATTCGCCATCGCCCGTCGACGACAAGCGGGATGCGGCAAAGCAGCTATTGCTGCCAGCAGCCCAGGACGGCAAAAATCCGCTGAGCTTGATTCCCGACGCCTCGGTGACCGAGGTCCTGTTCGAAACGGTATCGGGCGGACAGGATCTTCGCGCCATCGGTGTCGCGGTCACGATGAATACGCCGTGGACGACATACGGCAACACGATCGTCGATCCCTGCAACCTGAAAATACCTCCGGGCACGACAGTCCGGATTTTGGCCGACAATGTCGTGCTCGCCGCCGGGACGATCGGCACTACAAAAATTCTGCTCAACACCGCCAAAACAACGCCGGCGCTGCAGAAGCTGCCGATCGGAAAGGGACTGATTCTCCATCCTTCCCTGCCGATGGTCGGGGCATTCGACCGGCAAATCAACCTGCTCGAAGGGCTGGACAGCGCCACGTTCGTCGATGCGTTCGGCGTTACCCCTGGGTTCATATATGAAACCATGGGCGGATTGCCGGCCTACGGCGCGGTGCTGGTTCCCGGCAGCGGCCGGCAGGTCTACGACATCCTCAGCCATTTCAGTACGTCCGCCGGATTCGGCGTGATGTTGGTCGACAATCCGTATTCCGAGAATTGCATCACGCTCGACGACGACGGTGAGGCCGTCCTGAACTACGCCTTGAGCAAGAACGACAAGGAGCGTTTTTGCCAGGGCGTGGCCATGGGAATCCGAATGATGTTCCTGGCCGGCGCGAAGACAGTCATCATCCCTACGAACGAGAATGTTCTCGGGCTGGACGGTTTCGATCCGATGCACGGCGTGGTCCTCACCGACATCAAGCAGGCAGACCTCGTGGAGCGGAACCTCAAATTCGTTCCGAACCGCACCGTCCTCACCTCGGCTCATCTGCAGGCGACCAACAAGATCGGCCCTTCGCCGGACATTGCGGTCGTGTCGACGCGGCAGCGGGTCTGGAACGGGATCACCGGCGGCGAAGTGCCCAACCTTTACATCATGGACAGCAGCATTTTCCCGACCTCGGTTGGAGCCAACCCGATGCAATCGCTCTACACATTCGCAAAGATCTTCGCCGGCCGCTTCCTCAACGGCATGGATCAGGATCCGCCCGCGCCCGTGCATCTGGGTGCGAGCGCGCGCATGACAAGCAATATCTATCGTCCCGTCGCGCTGCCGGCGTGACGTCGGTGGCTATGGATTGTTGCGCTCGGCTGGGATGATCGAAAGCGGCATATCGGCGAAAATCTTATATTGCTGCGCTTTCGGCTTCGCCTTGTCTTCCTCGTTGAGATACTCGACCGAGCTTTTGCCCAAATAAGCGAGCGGCAGCACCATGACGCGGACGAAGCGCGTCGGCCGGTCGGCGGCTTGGGCGAACACGCCGTCCGGACCGGTCTCGTACCAGGCGCCGCCCGGACCATACGAATGCGAATGGCCGCGGGTGTCGATGCGGATGCCACCTTCGAGCAGACACCGGATGCCCGGCCCCTGATGCCGGTGCAGATAAGCGCAGCCGCCGGGCGGGAACGCGACGCTGTCGCCGCGCAGCAGCAACGCGCCCTTGGGCACAGTCGCAAGCTCCGCTGAAAATTTTTCGCGCGATACCTGCCATGTCGACAATCCGCCGCTGCCGTCCCCCGCCACGAGTTCCCAGCGCCACACGGTCGCACCGCCGCTGCCGGCTTTGAGCATGACGGCGCCCTCGCCGCTCCACGCCTCGCCGTCGTTCAATGTGCGATCCGCTACGGCAAGCGAGCCGTGCACGACAAAAATCATGCGCGGCAGCGCCGGCAAAGCCGCCTCGCCGCCGTTCGGCAGCACGTCTTCATAAAGCCGAAGCTCCGGATGCATGGATGCTATTCCCTGTTGTCATCATCCGCGAAAGCGGATGATCCAGTAATCTCGATAGACCAGGTATGGCAACAACCCCTGCGATTACTGGGTCCCCGCCTTCGCGGGGACGACAATGAGCAAGTGCCATTTACACTTCTCTCAAGGCGCTGCTAAATCGCCGTGAGACACGAGGACATCCCATGCCCACGATCGATACCGAGCGCTTCCGGCTGCGCAATTTCGTCGACAAACTGGTCGAGGCCGGCGAGTGCGAGGTGCACAGCGCGCCTATCGATCTGGTCGATGTGGGCAGCGTCCTCGATGGCAATCCGCGCGCGGTGCTGTTCAAGGCAGCGGGGCCGGAAAAGGCCGAGCTCGTGGGCAATGTGATGGCTTCGCGGCGGCGCATTGCCGCCGCGCTCGACACCGACGAGCGCGGCTTGTTGGGCACGCTGAGCCAGCGGCTCAGCCGCCTGCATCCGCCGATGAAGGTGTCGTCGCAGCAGGCGCCGGTGCAGCAGGTCGTGCTCAAGGACGATGACGCCGACCTGTGCAAGCTGCCGGTGCACCTGCAACACGCCGCCGACGGCGCGCCGTATATTTCCGCCGGCATCGACTACGCGCTGTTTCCCGGCACTGGCTTCACCAATGTGGGCTGCCGCCGGATCATGCTGCGCGGGCCGCGCCAGGCCGGCGTCGACCTGATCGCGCCGAGCGACATGCGCGCCATCTATCTCGAAGCCGCCGCCAAGAAGGAGCCGGTGCCGGTCGCCTATGCGGTCGGCTCGCATCCGGCGGATTTTCTCGCCGCCATGGCGGCGCTGCCCAATGTCGACGAGCTCGACATCATCGGCGGCCTGCGCGGCCAGCCGGTGCCGGTGGTCAAATGCGTCACCAGCGACATCTATGTGCCGGCGGACGCCGAATATGTCATCGAGGGCGTGCTCGATCCGGCAGGGCACGTCGAGCCCGAAGGGCCGTTCGGCGAATATGTCGGTTACTACGGCGTGGTGAAGCGCAATCCGGTGCTGCGCATCACCGCGATCACGCACCGCGAGGATGCGCTGTTCCAGACTTTGACCATCGGCGGCCGCGCGCTAGCCCGCACCGACACCGCGCAACTTAGCGCGATGAAAACCGAAACCGCGGCCTGGGCGGCGCTGATGGCTTCCGTGCGCGAGCCGCTCGCCGTCTACGCCACGCCGTCGAGCGGCGGCATGTACAATGTGCGCGTCTCGCTGCGCCAGCGCGCACCGGGCGATGCCAAGAACGCCATCGCGGCGATCTTCGGTTCGCATGCCGAAGCCAAACACGTCTTTGCCTTCGACCCGGACATCGACGTGTTCTCCGACGCCGAGACCGATTGGGCTTTTGCCACGCGCTTCCAGGCCGACCGCGATCTCCTGGTCGGCTCGGGCTTTCGCGTCGTGCCGCTCGATCCGTCGCTCGGCGGCGCGCGCACCGGCGCGAAACTCGGCTTCGACTGCACCATCCCGTTCGGCAAGGCGGATTCGCTGGAGTTCTCGGTGCCGACGCCGCCTGTCGCCAAGAAAGGCGCGCAACACAAATCGGTCGAGGAAACTCTGGCAGCGGGACCGGCGAGCTTTTTGGAATTGATGGCGGCGCTCGGCAGCAAGGACGGCCGCGAAATCGTGCGCGCGCTCGATGCGCTTTATGCTGCAAAAAGTCTCGGCCGGGCCGACGACGGTCGCTATGTGCTCAAGAAGAGTTAGACGCGCCTGACACTCGAGCGCGTATAAAAACTAAAAGAGTTGGGAGGAGTTTTATGCAACGTACCACGCCGCCATTCCGCGCCGATCATGTCGGCAGCCTGTTGCGACCGCCGGTGCTCAAGGAGGCGCGCGCCAAACGCGAGCGCGGCGAGATCACCGCCGACGCGTTGCGCGCGATCGAAGACCGCGAGATCGAAAAAGTCATCAAGAAGCAGGAAGAGATCGGGCTGAAACTCGCCACTGACGGCGAGTTGCGCCGCTCGTGGTGGCATTTCGACTTCTTCCGCGGTCTCGACGGCGTCACGTTCTACACCACCGACGCCATCCAGTTCCACGGCGTGCAGACCAAGGCCGAGGGCATCAAGATCGATGGCAAGCTCGGCTTCTCCGGCCATCCGATGCTGGAGCACCTCAAGTTCCTCAAAGCCCACACCCGCGTCACGCCGAAGATGACGATCCCGGCGCCATCGACGTTTCATTTCCGTCAGGGCCGCGCCGCGATCAGCAAGGAAGTCTATCCCGACCTCGATCCGTTCTTCGACGATCTCGCCAAGACCTATCGCAACGCCATCCGCGCCTTTTACGACGCCGGCTGCCGCTATCTGCAGCTCGACGACACCGCCTGGTCGATGATGTGCGATCCGAACGAACGCGCGCAATCGACCAAGCGCGGCGACGATCCGGACGCGTTGCCGAAGCGCTACGCGCGCCTCACCAATGCCGCGTTGGACGGCAAGCCCGTGGACATGACCGTTACGATGCATTCGTGCCGCGGCAATTTCCGCTCGACCTTCATCGCCTCGGGCGGTTACGAGTTCGTCGCCGAACAGCTGCTCGGCAATACCGGCCTGGACGGTTATTTCCTCGAATACGACAGTGAAAGAGCGGGAGGGTTCGAACCGCTGCGCTTCTTCCCCAAGGGTAAGAAACAGGTTGTGCTCGGGCTGGTCACCTCGAAATTCGGCAAGCTGGAGAACAAGGACGACATCAAGCGCCGCATCGACGAGGCGACCAAATACATCGCGCTCGATCAGCTCTGCCTGTCGCCGCAATGCGGTTTTGCTTCGACCGAGGAAGGCAACGTGCTGGCCGAGGACGAGCAATGGGCGAAACTGCGGATGATCGTGGAGCTCGCTGACGAAGTGTGGGGTTGAGGATGCAACGCGTAAAGCCGCCGTTCCGCGCCGATCACGTCGGCAGCCTGCTGCGCACGGCACCGCTGAAGGAAGCGCGGGAGAAACGCGCGCGCGGCAAAATCAGCGCCGACGAGCTGACCGCGATCGAAGACCGCGAGATCGAGGGCGTGATCCGCAAGCAGGAGATGATCGGGCTCAAATCGGCGACCGACGGCGAGTACAGGCGCATTTCCTGGAACTATGACTTTCTCGAAAACCTCGACAACGTCGAATCCTATGTCGGCGAGCGCAAGATCAAGTTCGCCTCGAGCGGCCCGCAGCCGCGGCCGATCCTCCTGCGCGTCATCGGCAAGCTCGGCGGCTACAAGCCGCATCCGATGATCGAGCATTTCAAGTTTCTGAAGGCCCACACCAATCAGACACCGAAGCTGACGATCCCCTCGCCGTCGTCGCTGCATTTCCGCTACGGCCGCGACGTGGTGCCGGAAAAGCTCTATCCGTCGATGAGCGATTTCTATCGCGACCTCGGCGAGACCTACCGCAAGGCGGTGCGCGCTTTCGCCGATGCCGGCTGCCGTTATCTGCAGCTCGACGAGGTCAATCTGGCCTATCTGTGCGATCCGACGCTACGCCAGCAGATCACCGATCGCGGCGAAGATCCGACGGCGTTGCCGGGCATTTATGCCGGCATGATCAATGCGGCGATCTCCGATATCCCGCCGGACATGACCATCACCATGCATCTGTGCCGCGGCAATTTCCGCTCGAGCTTCGTCGCGAGCGGCGGCTACGAGCCGGTGGCCGAGCTTCTCTTCAACCAGATCAACGTGCACAGCTATTTCATGGAATACGACACCGAGCGCGCCGGCGGCTTTGAGCCGCTGCGCTTTGTGCCCAAGGGCAAAACCGTCGTGCTCGGCCTCGTCACCAGCAAGTCCGGGCGGCTGGAAAGCCGCGACGAGATCAAGCGCCGCATCGAGCAGGCGGCGAAATTCATCGACATCGATCAACTCTGCCTGTCGCCGCAATGCGGCTTCGCCTCCACCGAGGAAGGCAACGTGCTTGCCGAAGAGGAAGAATGGGCGAAGCTGCGGATGATCGTCGAGATCGCCGACGAAGTGTGGGGTTAAGTATGCAAAGAACCAAGCCGCCATTCCGCGCCGATCACGTCGGCAGCCTGTTGCGGCCCGCGGCGCTGAAAGAGGCGCGCGAGCGCCGCGCCAAGGGCGAGATCACCGCGGATGAGCTTAAAGCGGTGGAAGACCGCGAGATCAAGGACGTCATCAGAAAGCAGGAAGCGGCCGGCCTGCAATCGATCACCGACGGCGAATTCCGCCGCTCATGGTGGCATCTCGATTTCCTTTGGGGCCTCGACGGCGTCGAGAAGACCGTCATGGAGACCGGTATCGCCTTCGCCGCCACGCGGACGCGCAACGAAGGCACCAAGGTCACCGGCAAGATCGGCTTCTCCGGCCATCCGATGATCGAGCATTTCAAGTTCGTCCAGGCGCACACCAAGCGTACGCCAAAGATCACGATCCCGGCGCCGTCGGCGCTGTACGGCCGCCCGGTCGGCACGCCGATCGACAAGACGGTTTATCCCAAGCTCGACACCATGTTCGACGATCTCGGCCAGGCGTACAAAAAAGCCGTGCGCGCTTTCGCCGATGCCGGCTGCCGCTACTTGCAGCTCGATGAGGTGTTCATCGCCATGCTGTGCGATCCAAAGTATCGCCAGCAGATGAAGGATCGCGGCGACGATCCCGAAGCGCTCGGCCCGCTCTACGGCGAGCTCATCAACATCGCGATGTCCGACATTCCGTCGGACATGACGGTGACCATGCATCTGTGCCGCGGCAACTACAAATCGCCCTTCATGGGCACCGGCGGCTACGAGGCCGAGCAGGAAGTGCTGTTCGACAAGATCAAGGTGCACGGCTATTTCATGGAATACGACACCGACCGCGCCGGCGGTTTTGAGCCGCTCAAGCGCCTGAAGAAAGATCGCTTCGCGGTGCTCGGCCTGGTGACGACCAAGACCGGCTCCTTGGAATCCAAGGACGCCATCAAGCGGCGCATCGAGGAAGCCGCCAAGTTCACCGACCTCGAACAGCTCTGTCTGTCGCCGCAATGCGGCTTCGCCTCGACCGAGGAAGGGAATACTCTCGCCGAAGAGGAACAGTGGGCGAAGCTGCGCATGATCGGCGACGTCGCCCGCGAAGTGTGGAGCTAGACCATGGCTGACATCGTCGCCGGCAAAGTTGCGATCGTCACCGGCGCCGCCCGCGGCATCGGCCGCGGCATCGCGCTGCTCATGGCCCAGGAAGGCGCCAAGATCGTGGTCTGCGATATCGGCGCGAGCCTCGACGGCGCAGGCACTGACGCCGGGCCGGCGCAGGAGGTGGTCGACGAAATCAAGAAAGCCGGCGGCCAGGCCATCGCCTCGACATTGTCGATCAGCGAGCCGGGCAACGGCGACAAGATCGTCAAGGCAGCGCTGGATGCCTTTGGGCGTGTCGACATCCTGGTCAACAATGCCGGCATTTTACGCGACCGCATCTTTCACCGCATGAGCTGGTCGGACTGGTCGGACGTCATCGGCGTGCATCTGCACGGCAGCTTCAACATGAGCCGCGCCTGCGCCACCCATTTCCGCGAGCAGAATTCCGGCGCTTACGTACACATGACCTCGACCTCAGGGCTTGTCGGCAATTTCGGCCAGGCCAATTACATGGCGGCAAAACTCGGCATCGTCGGGCTGTCGCGCGGCATCGCACTCGACATGGCGCGCTTCAACGTGCGCTCGAACTGCGTCGCGCCGTTCGCCTGGACGCGGATGATCGATTCGATCCCGACCGAAACCGAAGAGGAAAAGACCCGCGTCGCGCGGCTGCGCGACATGACCCCGGAAAAAGTCGCGCCGCTGGTCGTTTATCTCGCATCCGACAAGGCCGACGGCATCAGCGGCCAAATTCTCTCGGCGCGCAATAACGAGATTTATCTGTTCAACCAGAACCGGCCGATCCGCACCCTGCACCGCTCCGACGGCTGGACGCCGGAAAAGCTCGCCGCCCAGCTCAAGGGCGCGTTCGCGGCCTCGTTCACGCCGCTCGACCGTTCCGGCGACGTATTCTCATGGGATCCAGTTTAGGACGTGTCATGCCCCGCGAAGGCGGGGCACCCAGTAATCAGTGAGGATGCCGCATGATTTCGATGTCCGCGACTACTGGATCATCCGCCTTCGCGGATGATGACAATGCGGGGTGGGGCAGACGCACATGACTATCGTCTACGAAAAACTGATGGCGCTCGACATCCCGCCGACGGAGCAGACCTACACGTCGAAGGACTGCATGCTCTATGCGCTCGGCATAGGCCTCGGCCACGATCCCATGAACGAGGACGAACTGCCCTTCGTCTACGAGAAAAATCTCAAAGTGCTGCCGACCATGGCGGCCGTGCTTGGCTATGTCGGTTTTTGGGCGCGCGACCGCGACACGGGCATCGACTGGGTCAAGATCGTCAACGGCGAGCAAGGCGTCACCTTGCATAAGCCGCTTGCCGGCCAAGGTACCGTGATCGGCCGCCAGCGCATCGTCGAGGTGATCGACAAGGGCGCCGGCAAAGGCGCGCTGGTCTACAGCGAGCGCAAGGTGAGCGACAAGGCGAGCGGCGATTTGATCGCGACCGTCACGCAGACCACGTTCTGCCGCGCCGACGGCGGTTTTGGCGGACCGCCGCGGCAGGCGCCGGAACCGCATCCGCTTCCAATGCGCGCGCCCGACGCTGTCTGCGATCTCGGCACGCGTCCGGAAGCGGCGCTGATTTATAGGTTGAGCGGCGACCGCAATCCGCTCCATGCCGAGCCGGCGTTTGCGAAACAAGCGGGCTATCCGCGGCCGATCATGCACGGGCTCGGCAATTTCGGCATTTCCGGCCACGCCGTGCTGAAAACGTTTTGCGGTTACGACCCGAGCAAGCTCGCGTCGTTCGCCTGCCGCTTTTCCGCGCCGGTGTTTCCCGGCGAGACGCTGCGCACCGAGATGTGGCGCGACGGCGCCGTGGTCAGCTTCCGCGCCAAAGTCGTCGAGCGCGACGTCATTGCCGTCAATAACGGCCGCGCCGAGGTGAAGCCGTGAGCGAAAGCGCCGACCTCGCCCCGATCCGCGAGGCGGTGCGCGCGCTGTGCGCCAGCTTTCCCGGCGAGTATTGGCGGGCACTCGACCGCGAGCGCGCTTATCCGGAAAAATTCGTCGCCGCTTTGACCAAGGCCGGCTTTCTCGCTGCGCTCATTCCTGAGGAGTACGGCGGCAGCGGCCTGACCATGAGCGCAGCCGTTGCCATCATGGAAGAAATCCAGGCGTCCGGCTGCAACGGCGCCGCCTGCCACGCGCAAATGTATACGATGGGGACAGTGCTCCGCCACGGCAGTGCCGAGCAGAAAACGCGCTATCTGCCGGGCATCGCCCGCGGCGAACTCCGCCTGCAGGCGTTCGGCGTCACCGAGCCGAGCTCCGGCACCGACACGCTGAGCCTGCGCACCACCGCGACGCGCGGCGGCAACGACAGCTATGTGGTCAACGGCCAGAAAATCTGGACGTCGCGCGCCGAGCATTCCGATCTCATGCTGCTGCTTGCCCGCACCACACCGCGCGAACAGATAAAAAAGCGCACCGAAGGCCTGTCCGTCTTTCTGGTCGACATGCGCGAGGTCAAAGGCAAAGGCCTGACCATCCGCCCCATCCGCACCATGATGAACCACGCCACCACCGAGGTGTTCTTCGAGAACATGCGCGTGCCGGCGGAGAATCTCATCGGCGTCGAGGGCGAAGGCTTTCGCTACATCCTCACCGGCATGAATGCCGAGCGCATCCTGATCGCTGCCGAATGCATCGGCGACGCCAAGTGGTTCATCCGGAAAGCCACTGCCTACGCGGGCGAGCGCGAAGTATTCGGCCGGCCGATCGGCAAGAACCAGGGCGTCCAGTTTCCCATCGCCCGCGCCTACATCAACATGCGCGCCGCCGAATTGATGGTGCGCGAGGCGGCTTCGCTCTACGAAGCCGGCAAGGACTGCGGCGCCGAAGCCAACATGGCAAAACACCTTGCCGCCGAAGCCTCGTGGGCCGCGGCCGACATGTGCGTACAGACCCACGG
>JBAUYI010000181.1:0-9531 GCA_049584715.1 Xanthobacteraceae bacterium | reverse complement strand
GCGGGACGGCACCGTCACCATCCGCCCCATCGCCGGCACCCGGCCGCGCGGCGCCACGCCGCACGAAGACCAGGCGCTCGAGGCGGAACTCCTCGCCGATCCGAAGGAGCGCGCCGAGCACCTCATGCTGCTCGATCTCGGCCGAAACGACGTCGGCCGCGTCGCCGAGATCGGTTCCGTCACTGTCACCGACCAGTTCTTCATCGAGCGCTACAGCCAGGTGATGCACATCGTCTCCAATGTCGAGGGCAAGCTGCGTGGCGACCGCGACGCGCTCGATGCGCTGGCCGCGGGCTTTCCCGCCGGCACGGTGTCGGGCGCGCCAAAAGTGCGCGCCATGCAGATCATCGACGAATTGGAGCAGGAGAAGCGCTCGCTCTATGCCGGCTGCGTCGGCTATTTCTCCGCCGGCGCCGACATGGATACCTGCATCGTGCTGCGCACCGCCCTGATCAAGGACGGCACCATGTATGTGCAGGCCGGCGCCGGCATCGTCGCCGACTCCGATCCGCAATTCGAGCAGCAGGAATGCATCAATAAGGCGAAGGCGCTATTCCGCGCCGCGGAAGAGGCCAAGCGTTTCGCCAGCGCGGTGCGACGGGCGCAATAGCCCGCCGCTAGTCTTGTCGGCCGCGATACTGGCATCGCGTCGCTACGTGCCCGCCTGCCGTTGATTTTCGCGTCACCATGCAGCCAAAGGCGAGAAAGCCGGCCATTGCGGCAAGAAGGGTCCAAAGCGCCATATCGACAGCCACGTCGTCATCCTCCATGGCCGCCCCTGCTCTATTAATCGCGCATCCGGCCGGTAGGCACCGTGCTCGATTGTCGCAGCGGCAAAACTGCTAGTATGTCGATGCATCACGCCCATGGCCGGGAGAGAAGCAATGCAAAGTGCGCGTCGCCTGTTGCCTGGCCTTATACTGACGCTGCTCCCGGCCTTTGTTTTTGTGGCGCAAACGTCAGTGGCGCAAACGTCAGTGGCGCAAACGTCTTGGCCGACGAGTCCAGTGCGGCTGATCATGCCGTATCCGCCAGCCTCCAGCGGCGATCTCATTACGCGGAAAGTTGCGCCGTTCCTAAGCCAAAAACTCGGCGCGCCGTTCTTTGTCGAAAACCGGCCCGGCGCCAACGGCAATATCGGCATGAAAGCGGTGAAGGATTCGCTTCCGGACGGCTACACATTCGTGTCCGCAAGCGACATCCAGTTCGCCGTCTCGCCCGCCGTTTACGCGAATTTGTCCTACGACATGGACCGCGATTTCACGCCGGTAGCGCCGCTCGCCCGCATCATCAATGTCATCGTCGCCAACCGGAACCTCAAAGCCAACAATCTGCGAGAGCTGGTGGCGCTGGCCAAAGCGCAGCCCGGCAAATTCACCTACGCCTCGACCGGCGTCGGCAGCACGCACCAGCTGTTCATGGAGATGCTCAAGATGCAGGGCGGCTTTGACCTGGTGCATGTACCGTATAAAGGCACCGGCGAAGCGACGCCTGATCTCATCAGCGGCCAGGTCGATGTGATGTTTTTCGGCGTGACGCAGGCGCTGACACAGGCCAATGCCGGGCAGCTCAAAATTTTGGCCGTCGGCTCGCCGAACCGGCTGCCGCAATTGCCGGACGTGCCGACGATCGCGGAGTCCGGTTTTCCTGGTTTTACCTCGACCAACATCTGGGGCGTCATGGCGCCGGCCGGCACGCCCGATCCGATCATAGTGAAATTCCGCGACGCCATCGCGCAGGCGCTGGCGGACCCCGACATCCGCGCCTGGTACCGGACTTCGGCGCTCTCGACATTGGACGGCGGCACCGACGAGATGATGCGCACCATCCGCGAGGAGCGCGCGACGTGGCCGCAAGTCGTCAAGGCGGCGAACATCAAGTTGACAGAGTGACGGCGACTATGATGCGAAAAATTTCAAGGAGATGGCCATGAGCACTCAGGCGTTCGAGGTGTCGCGGCAAACATCGGAAATCCGCACGCGTGCGCTGGCGCCGGCGATCGGCGCCGAAATCATCGGCGTCGATCTGAGCGCACCGATGAACGATGAGGTTTTTGCCGAGATCCTCGACTGTTGGCACCGCAATCTGGTCATCCTGTTCCGCGATCAACACCTCACCGAGGACGACCAGGTCCGCTTCGGCGAGCGGTTTGGGCCGCCGGCCGTGAGCCACACCCGGCGCTATACGACCAAGAACCCCGCGGTGATGCTGATTTCCAACATCCGCGAAAACGGCCAGCTGATCGGCGCCCTGCCCGATGGCGAGATGCACTTCCACACCGACCAATGCCATCAGGAACGGCCGGCCATGGCGTCGATGCTGTATGCGTTGGAAATACCGGGCACAGGCGGCAACACGCTGTTTGCCAACGCCTATCGCGCTTATGAAACGCTGCCGCAGCCGTTGAAAAAGACAATCGAAGGCCGTAACGCGCTCAATGCCTACGACTACGACAACGCCTCGATGAAGCGCGGCACAAAACCGCGCGAAGGCATTCCGTCGTACTGGCATCCCATCGTCAGGACCCATCCGGCCACCGGGCGAAAGGCGCTCTACGTCAATCGGCTGATGACCGTCGCCATCGAGGGACTGCCGGACGCCGAAAGCGAGGCCGTTCTCGGCGCGCTGTTCGATCATCAGGAGCAGCCGCAATTCATCTACGAGCACATCTGGCGGCCGTACGACCTCCTGATGTGGGACAACCGCTGCACGCTCCACGCCCGGACCGATTTCAGCGCCACCGAACGTCGCCTGATGCGGCGATTGACCATCCTCGGCGAAAAGCCGGTCTGACGGCGCGCCCACGGTGCGCGCCGGACCAAGTTCGTGATAAAATCGGCGCCATGACGAAACGATCCCGCGCCGCTTCGATCGCTTGCCTGTTCGCCCTGGCAGCGCTTGCGCTGGCGGCCGCGCAGTCGCCGGCCCGCGCGCAATCGGCCGATCTGGTGCTGTGCGACCGGCTCGCCGCCGACCCCACCGATCCGGACAAGCCGGCGGACGTCAAAGGCACAGCCGACATCGCGCCGTCCGACGTCGCCACCGCGATCAAATTCTGCAAGATCGCGGCGCCGTCGTCGCGCCGGGCGCTGTTTCAGCTCGGCCGCGCCTACGCCGCCAACGGGCAACTGGCCGATGCGATCGCCGCCTATCGCAAGGCGATCGACAAAGGCAGCACCGCGGCCATGGTCGAGCTCGGCATCCTTTATGCCGCGGGCGCTGGCGTCGCCAAGGACGAAGCGCAGGCGCGGGCGCTGTTCGAGCGCGCCGCCGCGGCCGGCAATCCGCGCGGCGTGACGCGTCTCACAGCGCTGTCCAGCGGTGGCGCCGCCGGGCCGCCGGCGGATCCCGCCCAGGCCAGGGCGATGCTGATGAAAGCAGCGGACGCCAATTCGGCCGAAGCGCAATATCAGCTCGGCGTGATGTATGCGGAAGGCACCGGCGGCCCGAAGGACGATGTCGCGGCGCGGGCCATGTTCGAAAAGGCCGCCGCCCAGGGTCACGCCGAGGCGTTGGATTGGCTCGGCAATTTCGTCCTCTCAGGCCGCGGCGGACCGCAGGACACCAAGGCCGCCAAGGGCTATTACGAGCAGGCCGCCGCGCTCGGCAACGAAGACGCCAAGGCCGCGCTCAAGCGCCTGGAATGTTCCATGATCGTCAAAGACAAACGCGGCAACTTCGTCGGCACGCTCTGCTTTTAGCTGCGGCGCCGTTTATGTCTTCACCGCGCCGTCGCGGTGAATCGGGTCGACCCACAGCACGGTTTCCGGCTTCTCCACCGGCTCGATCTCGAGATTGATGGCGATGGCCTCGCCGTCGCTGCGCACCAGCACGCATTCCAGCACCTGATCGGGGCTGGCATTGATCTCCTGATGCGGCACATAGGGCGGGATGAAGATGAAATCGCCGGGATTGGCCTCGGCGGTGAATTGCAAATGCTCGCCCCAGCGCATGCGCGCCTTGCCGCGCACCACATAGATGATGCTCTCGAGATGACCGTGATGATGCGCACCGGTCTTGGCATCGGGCTTGATCGTCACCGTGCCGGCCCACAGTTTTTGCGCGCCGGCGCGGGCGAAATTGATCGCGGCCTTGCGGTCCATGCCCGGCGTCGACGGCACGTTGGGGTCGAGCTGATTGCCCGGAATGACGCGCACGCCGTCGTGCTTCCAGCGCTCGGCGTCGTCGTGCGAATGAGCGGTACGATCGCGATCGTGTAATTCGGTCATGACGCCACACTATCACAAATGCGCAACGTTGGCATCCCTTGACGCGCGATGCGTAAGAAGCATGAGGCGCGAAACCTCATCCGGCGAAATTGTTCCGGTTCCCGCCGCAAGCTGAACGAAAATTTTTCCCGGCACGGCGCCGATTGATTGCTTGACAATCCAACTCCTTGGTCCAAACTTTCAAGCGTACCCTTGTTGGACACGGAGGTCGCAATGATACCACCGGGTCAAAAGGCCGCGATGATTGCTGTGTCGCGCGTTCGGACCGCAGCATAGCGGCAAACACACGGACGGTTCGCCGGGCGCGACCTCCGCGGGTCGCATCAGTGAGGCAGGACCCCAACTCGGTCGCCCCCGGCGTGCTCTTTTGCTGCACCAATTTTGCTGCGCCGATTATTCGCGCGCAGCGATGCGGGTATTTTCGCTGAGTGGTGTTTCAATCGGCAGCGCCGACGAATTTGAAGCCGTCGCCCCAGCGCCGCACCCGGCCGGTCGAGGGCGACGGAAAATGCGTGGCGCACATGATGGTCGGCTCCTCGCAGAAACGGTCGAACACTTTGCGCCGGGTTGTTCCGGCCTGCGGTGAATCGTAATCGGCCATCATGCCGAGCTCGGGATATTTGCCTTGCAGCGGTGAGTGAATCATGTCGCCAGTGATCAGCGCGTCGGCGCCGGCGCGGCCGACCAGCACCGAGAAATGATCGATGGTGTGGCCGGGCGTCGGGATGAATTGCACCTGCTCATTGAAGGTGAAATCGCTTTTGACGATCTGCGCGCGCTTGGCGGCGATGATCGGCAGCACCGAGTCGGTGATCCACGGCACGCTGTCGGGATTATCCTTCTGCCGCGCCGTCCAGTGCTCGAGCTCGCGGTCGGCCATGATGTATTTCGCCTTGGGAAATGTCGGCACCCAGCGGCCGTTTTCGAGCTTTGTGTTCCAACCGACGTGATCGGTGTGCAAGTGCGTGCACATCACGTAGTCGATGTCGTTCACCGTGAGGCCCACCGCGGCGAGCCCCTTCTCGAACCGGTCGCTGTTCATCATGTGCCAGAACGGCCGCGTCGGCCGCGGCTTGTGATTGCCGACGCAGGCGTCGACCAGGATGTTGTGGTGCGGCGTCTTGATGACGAAGCTTTGGATGCAGAGCATCAGCTTGTCGGCGGGGTCGAGAAAGGCCGGTTGCAGCCAGGAGCGGTTCTCATCGAGCAGCTCTTTGGTCATGGTCGGGAAAAATCCCATGGCGTCGAAGAACGGCCCCTGTTGCTCGATGACCGGGTGAATGGTGACGTCCTTGAGCGTAATCGGCATGGTCATTGGAATACTTTCTGTGGACGGCGGTTTGGCGATGTTAGTCGCCTAGGACGCGCGCGCAAGCGGCAACGGCACAATCGGCACTTGTGTCGAGCGCCCGCCTGCCCGATCATGGGCGGCGCTACAAAACAAATACCGGGAGGATTTTATGCGCGCGCAACTCGCAGCTTTCACCATCATTGCCACGGCCGTCGCATCGAACGCATGGGCGCAAACCGCGGCGCCGGTTTCGGTGTTCATGAGCGACAAAGACATCGCGGCCCTGGTCGACAAGGCCAAAGCCGACCGCAAGGGCGACGCGCCGGTGACGGCCGAGCCCATCCTGCTGCTGGCGCCCTACCGGGCGCAGCTCGAATACCGCCCCAGCAACGCGCCGGCGGCGTTGCACGAGCACGACGCCGAGCTGATGGTCGTGCTCCAAGGCGCCGGCAACATCGTCACCGAAGGCAAGCTGGTCGACGAGAAGCGCGTCAACGCCAACAATCTCACTGGCTCATCGATCTCGGGCGGCGTGTCGCACCAGGTGGTCAAGGGCGATATGATCCTGATCCCCTACAACACGCCGCACCAGGTGATCCCGAGCGGCGGCGCGCCGATCGTGCTGATGACCATGCACGTGCCGTATCCGGCGGCGGGTTGGCCGCCGGCCAATTGACCAAGTAGCCTGGATTGAGCCAACGGGTCCGGCCCGAAGTGGCCGGCCCGATGACAGGCTCCGCGAAATCAGGGAACTGCAGGCTCCCGCTACGGTGATCCCGGGTTTCGCTGCGCTCAACCCGGGCTACGGCGCTACCAGCGCCTGCCGCCCCATCGCGCCCGGCCGAAGCCGCCGCCGCTCACCAGACGAAGGATGAGCAGGAGCACGACTGCGCCGATGAAGGCGTTCAGAATGAGCGAAACGATGCCGCTGCCGAGATGAATGCCGAGCCGCGGCAACAGCCAGTCGCCGATAAAGGCGCCGATCAGGCCGACGATCAGATCGCCGATCAGCCCGAAGCCGCCGCCGGCCATGACGCGGCCGGCCAGCCAGCCGGCGACGATGCCGACGACGAGAATGACCAAAAGACTTTGGTTGGAAAGGTTCATGACCAACTCCCCGCGTGAATATGCCCGCTGGCTAATCCGGCGACGGGGAAAAAGTTCCATGCCGTAGCCGCAGGACGGGTAGAGCGCAGCGAAACCCGTCGTCGGGCCCAAGAAGGGAAAAATGATGGGTTTCACTTCGTTCTACCCGTCCTGCGGATTAATCACTCCCCGCCGTTCTCCTCGCCCTCTTCCGTCAGCCGCTCCACCGACGCCACCTTCTCGCCCTCGCCGGTCGAGAACACGATCACGCCCTGGGTCGAGCGGCCGGCGATGCGGATGCCGTTGACCGGGCAGCGGATCAGTTGGCCGCCGTCGGTGACCAGCATGATCTGGTTGGTTTCCTCGACCGGGAACGACGCCACCAGGCGGCCGTTCTTTTCGGTGATCGCCATGGCGACGATGCCTTTGCCGCCGCGGCCGGTGGTGCGGTATTCGTAGGACGAGGTGCGCTTGCCAAAGCCCTTTTCCGAAATGGTGAGCACGAACTGCTCGGCTTCCGACATGACCACGTAGCGCTGCTCGCCGAGCTCGATGGCGCCCTCGGCCTCCTCACCGTCGGTCGCGCCGTTGTCCTCGGCCTCGCCGTTGCCGCCGCGCCGCACTGCGTTGGCGCGCTTGAGATAGGCGACGCGCTCGTCGGCACTGGCCTCGACGTGGCGCAGGATCGACAGCGAAATCAGCTTGTCGCCGTCGGCCAGATTGATGCCGCGCACGCCCATCGAGGTGCGGCCCTGGAACACGCGCACGTCGTCGACGGCGAAACGGATGCATTGGCCGGCCGCGCTGGTGAGCAACACGTCGTCGCTCTCGGTGCAGATCTGCACGTCGACGATGGCGTCACCCTCGTCAAGCTTCATGGCGATGATGCCGGAGCGGCGCACGTCGGCGAAATCCGATAGTTTATTGCGCCGCACCGTGCCGCGGGTGGTGGCGAACATCACGTCGCGCTGTTCCCAGGTCTTTTCGTCCTCGGGCAGCGGCATGATGGTGGTGATGTTCTCGCCCTGCTCGAGCGGAAGAATATTAATCAAAGCCTTGCCGCGCGCCTGCGGCGCCGCCAGCGGCAGCCGCCAGACTTTTTCCTTGTAAACCTGGCCGCGCGACGAGAAGAACAGCACCGGGGTGTGGGTCGAGGCGACGAACAGCCGGGTGACAAAATCCTCCTCGCGGGTCTGCATGCCGGCGCGGCCCTTGCCGCCGCGTTTTTGCGCGCGGTAGGTCGACAGCGGCACGCGCTTGACATAGCCGGCGTGGGACACGGTGACGACCATGTCCTCGCGCTGGATCAAATCCTCGTCCTCCATCTCGCCTTCCTGATCGATGATCACGGTGCGGCGAGGCGTGGCGAATTCACTCCTGATGGCGGCGAGCTCTTGCTTGATGATCGTCTGGATGCGGGCGCGCGAGCGCAAAATGTCGAGATAGTCGGCGATTTCCGTCGCGAGCTTGTCGAGCTCGGCCTTGATCTCGTCGCGGCCGAGCGCGGTGAGCCGCTGCAGCCGCAGATCGAGAATGGCCTTGGTCTGCTCGGCTGACAGCCGCGTCGCGCCCGTCGGCGACACGCTATGGCGCGGGTCGTCGATCAAGGTGACCATGGCGGTGACGTCTTTGGCCGGCCAATCGCGGCTCATCAACGCCTCACGCGCCTCATTGGCGTCCTTGGCGGCGCGAATGAGTTTGATCACCTCGTCGATATTGGCGACCGCGATGGCGAGGCCGACCAGCACGTGGGCGCGATCGCGCGCCTTGCCGAGGAGATGCTTGGTGCGCCGGTAGATCACCTCCTCGCGGAAGGCGATGAACAGCGTCAGCAGGTCCTTCAGGTTCATCACCTGCGGGCGGCCGTTGTCGAGCGCGACCATGTTGGCGCTGAACGACGATTGCAGCGCAGTGAAGCGATAGAGCTGGTTGAGCACCACGTCGGGCACCGCGTCGCGGCGCATTTCGATCACCACGCGGTAGCCGTCGCGATCGGATTCGTCCCTTAGCGCCGAGATGCCTTCGAGCTTCTTGTCGCGCACCAGTTCGCCGATGCGCTCGACCAGGTGCGCCTTGTTCACCTGATAGGGAATTTCGGAAATGACGATCGCCTCGCGCTCGCCGCGCAAGGTCTCGAATTCGACCTTGCCGCGCATCATGATGGAGCCGCGGCCGAGATGGTAAGCGGAGCGGATGCCCTGGCGGCCCAGAATGATGCCGCCGGTCGGAAAATCCGGGCCCGGAATGATGCCGATCAAATCCTCGATCGTCAGCGCCGGATTGTCGATCAGCGCCACGCAGGCGTCGATCACCTCGCCGAGATTATGCGGCGGGATATTGGTCGCCATGCCGACGGCGATGCCGCCGGCGCCGTTGACCAGAAGATTGGGGAAGCGCGCCGGCATCACCACCGGCTCGCGCTCGGAATTGTCGTAATTGGCCTGGAAGTCGACGGTGTCCTTGTCGAGATCCTCGACCAGCGAGCCTGCCACGCGCTCGAGCCGCACCTCGGTGTAGCGCATGGCCGCCGGTGCATCGCCGTCGACGGAACCGAAATTGCCCTGGCCGTCGATCAGCGGCAGGCGCATGGAGAAATCCTGCGCCATGCGAACGAGCGCGTCGTAGACCGCCTGGTCGCCGTGCGGATGATATTTGCCGATGACGTCGCCGACCACGCGCGCCGACTTGCGATACGGCTTGTTCCACTCGTAGCCGTTCTCGTGCATCGAATAGAGAATGCGCCGATGCACCGGCTTTAGCCCGTCGCGCGCGTCCGGAAGCGCGCGCGCCACGATCACGCTCATCGCGTAATCGAGATACGAGCGCTTCATTTCCTCGGTGATCGAAACCGGACGGATATCGGAGGGACCGCCGTCTGCCGGCGGGAGATCGTCTGCGTCTGCCATTTTCCAGGTAGGGTTGGGC
>JBAUYI010000180.1:0-16218 GCA_049584715.1 Xanthobacteraceae bacterium | reverse complement strand
GGCGAAAGTCGGTTTAGGTTAACGGCCGGTGAATGTGGTGCGGTGCGTATCCGCATGGCAGGGTGCTGCGATGCGGACGGAGGCGTAGTCTCATGATCGAACCGGTCATGTATTTCGGCATCGGTTTCCTGGTTGCGGCGTTGCTCGGACTGCTGTTCGTCCCGCTGGTTCATAACCGTGCCGTGCGCCTGACCATGCGCCGCCTCGAAGCGGCGACGCCGCTGTCGATCGCCGAAATCCGCGCCGACAAGGACCAGTTGCGCGCCGAATTTGCCATGTCGACCCGCCGCCTCGAAATGAGCGTGGCGCAGATGAAGACCAAGACGACGTCGCAGCTGGCCGAGCTCGGCAAGAAGGCTGACGCCATCAATCAGCTCAAGAAGGAGCTCGGCGAGAAGACCGCAACCATCTTCGCGCTGGAAGCCCGCGACAAGACCCAGCGCGAACAGCTGCGCACCACCGAAGACGAATTCCAGGTCAAAAACAGCGCATTGCGCGAAGTCGAGCGCACGCTCGCCGACAAGGAGGCCGAGCTGGTCAAGCTCGTCGCCGAGCTGGGCGAGCATTCGATCACGTCGGACGGTCAGCGCGTCGAGCTTGCCGCCTTGCGCACGCAAGTCGAAGCGATGAAGGTCAGCGTCGCCGACTACGAACGCACGGTGAAGGATGTCGAGCTGCGCCTCGTCCGCGAGCGCAGTGATTCCGAGGCGACGGCGGCGGAATTGGCTGCGGCCCGCGAAAAACTCGGCAGCCTCGGCGAGCGCACCACCGATCTCGAACGGCAGTTGCTGCTGCAGACCACCGAAGCCGAAGTCCTGCACAAGCGGGTGCAGGAGCTGGAGTCAAAACTCGGCGACCAGGGCCGCGCGCTGGCCGAGCGCGATTACCAGATCGAAAAGCTGCGCAACGACGCCGAAGCCGCGCGCCAGACCGAGACCGATTTGCGCAGCGAATTGGCCTCCGTCGGCGGCCGCAGCTCCATCGCCTCGGACAAATTCCGTTCCGACATCAAGCAGCTCGAAGCGCAACTCGCGCTCGCGGTCGAAGAGCGCAACAAGCTGCAGCGCGAGCTTGCCACCATGAAGCGCGACGCGGAATCGACCTGGGCGTCCGAGCGTGTCGAGAACGCGCTGTTGCGCGAACGCATCAACGACGTCGCCGCCGAGGTCGCCCGCCTCACCGCAGCGCTCGAAGGCCCGGGCTCGACGATCGTCTCGATGCTCGCCGTCGACGCGCCCGCTTTGGGCCAAGGCAGCGTCCAAGCCTCCGCACCCGTCGTCGACATCAACGGCAAGCCGCGCGAGGCGCCCGCCGGCGGCATGGATTCGCCACAGGAAAACAAGACCACGCTCGCCGACCGCATCCGCGCACTGCAGTCGACCGCCTCGCGGGTGGCCTCGTCGAACTAAGCTTCGCTTGACACCCTGCCACCCCGTTCCTTAAATCGCGGCTCTTCGTCGACATGACCGGGCGCTTAGCTCAGCGGGAGAGCGTTCCCTTCACACGGGAGAGGTCGTAGGTTCAATCCCTACAGCGCCCACCATTTAAAGCTCCGTATTTGCCGACATTTTGATGTGCGCTTCGTCGGTTGTCGCGCTCGGAGAGATTTCAACGCCCAACCCTCAGATTCGAAGTCTGTCACAAGGTCTTGAGATGCATAAAGGCTGTTGGAAACGCGCGGCCATCGTCGCGGCTACGGCGAGCGGCCGGTTGCGGTCGATACTGCGGATAGCCGTAGGCCTGGAGATCAGCTTCGATCTCGAAGCGGAGCGCGGCAGCAACATTGCGGTTCAGCCGCGAGTCCTATTGCCTTCGTCGAGGACCGGCTGACATCGATAGACTCACGCAGCGCATAGGTATGCCGCGTAAATGCCGGCGTAAGCGAGGACAAGCAGGCCGACATAGAGTTCGGGCCCGCGCCAGCCATAAGCCGGCGTGACGCCTCGTTCTGCGCGGTAAGTGCCGATAATCAATCCGCCCAATAGGGACGCCAGAACGGCGCCGCCGAGGACATCGACCAGGACGTGCTGCTTGACGGTGCAGACGGCCGCCGCGACCAAGCCTGCTCCCACGCCGACTCCCACTCCGTAGAGTCTCTTGGCCTTCCACGCGGAGAACGCCGCCAGCAAGGCTAGAGACAGGTGGAGGGACGGGAAGAGATTATAGGGCGGGTCTAGAGAGTACAGAACCGAGACCGCCCAATTGGAAGGCGAAGAGACATCCAGCACGGCGCCGGCAGCCCGCAAGCTTGCTGATGTTGCCGGATATGCTTTGAAACAAATCAAGGAAATCGCGATGACCAAGCCGTAGGCGAGGACGGTGCGACGAAATAGTCTCGGGCACTTCACCACAAACAGTGGAATCAACGCCGCCGTGAATACCCAGAAATATATCCAGACGGACTGCGCGATGAAGGGGATTCGCCGATCCAGCGACGTCGCCATGTCGAAGGTCATTGCCGAAGAAGTCGAGCGTCCGACGCCAAAGTAGCCGACAATAAAAAATGTAACTAAACCTGCCGTCGCGGCCAGTCGTTCAATCACGATCGCCGTTCGCTGTTGCTTGCGATGGGCAATCTTCATGCGCTCAAGCATGGATTTTGCGCGGAGCATGACAGTGCCCGGCCGCAACCAACGCTCAGCTGGGAAGCCCGAACAACGTAATCGACTTGCGCTGTCGCTTGCGCCGCCTGCCGTCACGGCCCCAACGGAGTGGTTCATTCCTAAATGACCTCGGATACAAGCCGCCTGTCCAGCTCGCGGACTCGCCGAATGAGCCTTTTCCTCTCCATGAACCGTAAAATTCCGTACACCGTGTCTTCAAGCGACGGATCCGGCAAGCTGGCGCCCGACATATTCCTCGCCTTCTGATAAGCGGAGCTGTCATACCGCTTGAACTCCATGGCAGAGATGCTGTTGACGGATCCAATCAGGAAATCAAGCAGTGGAAATAGCAGATCGTTCTTCGTGCATCTCCTGATCACCTCCGGGACAAACTCTGATAGCTTGAATAACCGAAATGACCGCCCAGTGACGCTCGTCATGATGTTCGTGATATCCATCATGTTTGCATAGTCGTCTCTTGTTACATGGTAGGAGGCGCCGATTGTATCCGGGATATTGGAAATCGCGACGATATTGTTCGCTGCGACGTCTGCCGGCACAAAACTGACCTGATTGAGCGCTGCAACCCCGATCCCATGGTTGACCATGAAGGCAAGTAGCCGAATTGCGATATCGATATTGTTTCCTCCACCGGTCACTGAGGGACTAATGAGAGAAGGACGGAAAATGCGGATCTTCAAACCGTACCGTGCCGCATCCAATACGGTTTGCTCCGCGGCCCATTTAGACTGGCTGTAGCCGAAATCGAGCAGCTCCATTTTGTCGTTCGAGTCTGTTTCGTACAAAGTCTCCTTGACCGCCCATCCAAAGATGAACGTCGTAGACACATAGTTGAAAACCTTGGTACTGCGCTCGAACGCCAGCCTCAGGACCTCATGAGTGCCGGCAACGTTTGCGGCCTGCAGTTTGTCATAATTGAATAGATAATTCACCGCGGCCGCATTGTGGTAGATCGTTTGTACGTGATCCGCGAGAAAGTCCCAGGTGTACTCCGACAGTCCCAGGTTCGGCTGGCCCATATCTCCGCAAACTGCAATGACTCGTCTTTCGAATTCCTGCAGCAAAGCAGCCATCGGCCAAGACCCGGTTGACTGCATGGCCGCCCTTATTCTCTCCTTGCCGTCAGAGTCCCCCGAAGCACGAACCAGCACATAGATTTTGTCGTCGTTCTGTTCCAATAGACTCTTCAGCAGAAATGGACCGAGAAAGCCCGTCCCTCCAGTGAGAAGAATCCCGCCAACCAAGCCACGACGGGATGTCCCATTGGCAGCTGGCAGCGCGAATCTTATCCTTCGATCGCGCGACATCATCTGTTCTTGGGCTTTACGATGCTCTTCCCGCAAATGGAGTAGAGAATGACTCACATGAAGCACGGCGGCTTCCGGCGAACGTTCGAACATATCGGCCAGGCGGAATAGTTCGGCCACTCTGATGCTCAAAATAAGATCGACGTTGATTTGGCCGGCCAGCATGTCGGCGCCGCGTTCCTTGAGCAGTTCCTGGATCTCGTGCATGAGGACAATGAGATCCAGAGAATCGACGCCGGCTTCGGCGAGAGAATAGGGCTCGGTACCCGTGAGACCGTAACGGTTCTTCAGGAAATGAAACGGCAAAAAGCTCGTGCTGTCGGTCGGTCGATCCTCGGCATCGGCCTTGCGCGAGAACAGCTGCAAGACCTGAAACTTTCCATCCAGCCACATCTGTCGGGTCAGGTAGCGTATAATTTTACCCGAACTCGTCTTAGGAACCGTTCTCGGCGCCACTAAAGCGATCAGTGCAACCTCCAAATTGAGGTGCTTTCTTATGGCGCCGGCAATATCGCGTGGATTTGGCAGCGAAATTCGATTCTTGACTTCGGCAACCACAGCCAATGCCGGGCCGTGGTCCTCCGCGATTTCAAACGCCACGACGCAGGTCCTGCGAATCAGGTCGGACGCCTCCTCAACTACGGTCTCGATATCCTGCGGATAATAGTTTTGACCGCGGACTATGACCATATCTTTCATGCGCCCGCAGACGTAAAGCTCGCCGTCGTGGAGAAAGCCGACGTCCCCGGTCCTGAGATAGCCCTCTTCGTCCTGATTGCCTCCGATGATGCGGGCGTGAAACGTCTCCTGCGTGAGTTCGGGTTTATTCCAATACCCTCGACATTTACTCTTCCCCCCAAGCCATATCTCCCCGATGTCACCGTCTTCAAGAACGATATGTTTCTCAGGATCGACGATCTTTACGGCAACATCCCCTAGCGGCTTGCCGCAACTGATGATCTGCTTGGCGGCTGAGATTTCGGATACTCGAGATATCGCGCGCGCCCTTCTGAGCGCTGAGGCGTTTTTATTGATGGACAGCACGGTGCGACCATAACTCGTGACCGCAAGGGTATTTTCCGCGAGTCCATAGGCCACAACAAAATGTTCAGGATTTAGACCGCAAGGCTCAAACGTTTGGAGAAAGCGCTGGTAGGTCGCGGGCCTGACCGGCTCGGCGGCCGTCATGAGAAACCTGAGCGAGCTCAAATCCACTTTCTCCAGCGTCTCTTCGGAAAGCCGCCCCGGACGCAGGCAATATTCGAAAGCGAAATTCGGAGCTGATGACGCGCTCGCCTGATACCGCGTGATAGTATCAAACCAAAGAGCCGGACGCCGGATGAAGTCCGCGGCGGAGAAGCCGTAAGTTGTTCCTCCCGCCAAGGCGGAATACAAATAATAACCGATCAAGCCCATATCATGATATTGCGGAAGCCATGACACCGCGACCGGATCTGAATGATTTGCAACCAGAGTAAGATTATGCAGGATGTTGGCGTGTGTCACCATTACGCCTCTCGGATTTGTGGTGGATCCGGAGGTATATTGCAGAAAAAGGATATCGCAGCCGCTATCGCAATCTGTTGACGCCGTTTCTGACAGGTTCTCGGACGCGATCCATTTCAGATTGGAGACGTACTGCGAATCCTGATCTTCCGGAGCAACAATTCTTTCGAGATTCGTGGTGATCGAGCGATAGTAGTCTCGGCTGGTGAGAACGCCGGCAGCATCGCAGTCCTTGGCAATATGCGCCATTTTGTACAAGGCTGCCTGAAATCCGTGGCTGCTTGGAGGATAGACCGGAACCGGAATCAGGCCGGCACGAACGCAGCCAAAGAACGCGCAGATAATCTCGAGGCCAGGAGGATAGGCCAGTAAAATCCGGTCATTTGATTGAAAGCGGTATTCGCGGCGGAGATGTCCGGCTATGACGTTTGCTCGTTTGACGAAGGCTTCGTAGGTGTATCTCTCCATCTCCCTTCCACCAAGGTCGAGAAAAGAGAACAGCAGCTTCTGCGGATGTTTCTGCGTATAGCAAAGGAGCGTTTCGAAGATCGAATCCATGCGAATGGCGCGGGGCTCTAGCTTTGCATCCCTTTGGCAAAAATCATGCGAATGTTACGCCTTGGTCGCAATCCCGCCGCCCGCGAAGGCGGGCGAATAGGCCCGACATGGCCGCTGCGGTGCGTTCACCTCCGGCTCCTCGATTTTGCCCGCCCGATACGCCGCCGCGCCAACGGCCTACCAAGTCCAGGCAACGCCCATTCCGATCAGCCCCGCCAGCGCCAATATCACCGACGTAAGCTGCATGATACCTGAGTCAGATTCGGTCTTGTCGTCGCGCAGTTTCTGCAGGAAGTAGCGGCCAATTCCGTAAGCGAGCAGCGCTGAACAGAATATCGCGCCATCGAAGGGCTCGTGTCCGCGCAGGACGAATGCAGCGGTCAGCAGAACCGCAGCCCATGCGGCTTCCAGCAATTGCGTCGGCACGCGTCGCCGCCGAATGCCGCGATGATCGGGGAGATTGAGGGCGAGCCAGGATGCGGACGGGCGGCCCGAGCAGCAACCGTTCAACAGGCACCCGAACCTGGTGAAGATCATCCCGACCAGCATGACGAAGGTCGCCGCGTCCCAGAATTTGGCGAACGATAGATCCATGACGCGCAGCAGCGGAATCGATAGCGGCACATTCAGCAACAAGCCGCCATACATCGCCATGCCGCCTTCGGAGCGGCGCCAAATCCGCGCGCGATCGTTTCGATAGAGATCCCAGTGGCTCGCCACGAAAAACAACCGGGCCCCGATCAGGCTCGGTACGGACAAGATCATCGACGCCAGCACGAACCGGTCCGGGTCAAGCCCGGAACGTCCGGCGACCCAAGCGGCGACAAAAATACCGCAAACCATGCCGACATAGAGCATGGTCGGATAGCTGTAGAGATTCCATCCGCGCCAGCTGATGAGGATCTTACGCATCGGCCTTCCGCTGCAGGGCTGAACGTTCAGCTATGTGTCGCATACCAAGGTTGTACGGTTCATGCTGTGAGCTAATCTACCTGTCCGTTGGTGTGGTTTCCACTTTATTCGCGCAACGCGCCGCAAAAAGCAGCGCGCTCGAGGACATAAACTGATGTTGATTGAAATAGCCGCCGCCGTGAGCGTGGTCGCAGCCGATCAGGCCAGCAAGGCGTTCGTCTTATCACGGTCCTGGACGGCAGATTCGAACGCAGGATTTTTATCCGTCCGTAAGGTGTTGATGCAGCGGGGCCCGCTGATGTTCTACTTCACGCCCTTGACGCACGTAGGGCTTTGGATCGCCTCAATTGCAATCGCCGCCGTCCTGTTGCGAGCGGGGATGATTGCCGAAAACCCACTGAATGCCGCTGCCATCGGCGCCGCCTTGGGCGGGGCCGCCGGCAATATTGCCGATCGATTGCGGCACGGAGCGATTGTCGATTTCATCGCGATCGGCCGATGGCCGCTATTCAACTTGGCCGATGTGGCAATCGTGATGGGCGTCGGTATGTTGGTACTGTCGCTCGTTAAAACTTAGCCTCTGCCATTTTGACAGCGCTGGTATCCGCGTTGACAAGCGGCGTTCGGGTGTTATTCTCAACCTTAGATTTTACGCCTATTCTTCGTCCTTGCTGACTGTGCCGGGGGCCCAGGGAGCATGAGCATCGCGCTGTCGCGCCAGATTCAATTGGTCGCGCTACACCTGAGCGTGCACGGCGCTGCTGAATTCCAAACGCATTTCACAGACGGAGCTATCACGTCTTGGTTCACTTGAACCGTGTGCCCAGCTGCCGCGACCAAATCCCGCCTGCAACACTGATCGGGCTGACAGACACAGCTGACCGTGCCGGGAGGCACATGGAGTCGATAAGCACACGGAGTCGATAACATGAGCACCACGCTGTTCTTTTTGGTCCCGATCGGCATGCTGGCCGTCGTCTGGTCGTTGTGCTTCGTCGGCGCCTGTCTTCCGACCAGCGGACTTCCAGGCCCGAACTACAGCAATACCATTCTTAAAGAACTAAGCCTTATCGCCTATTGGCCGCTGAGCGATTTCCCAAATTCGCTGCCGCCGGCGGGGGCCCCGCCGCTACCGCCGCCGCCTCAGGGCAGCACCGGTCTTGGCACCGCCCTCGATCTTACCGGAAAAAATCATAATGGCAGTTACATAAATCCGCCGATCTATCAATCGGGGACGACATTTCTAACAACGATGGGCAATCCACCGGTTGATCTCAAGCCAACGCTTAATCTGCGGCAGACTTCGATGTTGCCCGGCGACGCGGTCGTGACTGGAAGCAAGAATCTGCCGGCCTGCGTCGATTTCGAAGGCGGTTACGTCAGCATTCCGTGGGTGGCGGGTTCGCCACCGTTGACCGAATTCACACTCGAAGCCTGGATCAAGCCCAGGTGGACCATAATGAATTTCAATTGGGTTGTGTTTGCCGCACGTACCAAGAACGGCACGGGCTTTGTGATCTATATTAATCAACAAAACCAATGGCAGTTCGACATCGGAAACGGCACGGCAATTACGACGGTTAACACAATGTTGCCGGCGCCGATTAATCCCAGTGCCACGACGTATGTAGCGCTGACTTTCAAAAGCACCAGCGGAACCACCGGAACGCTCAGCCTCTGGATAGACCCGGACGGCGATGATACGTCGGTGCCGCCGACGGCGAATTTTACCACTCAAACGACTTACGTCGCAGTCGACTCGACCCAGCCGATGACATTCTTCATCGGCGCCGGCGACAATCAAAATGCTCAGACTCCGCGAACTCAGGATGGCGGCCCCGGCGCCCCGCTGGTTCCTTTCCAGGGCCTGATTCAATCGGTCGCGCTGTACAACTCCGCGCTCCAACCCACCGATCTCGCATCGCATTTCGCAGACGGAGCCGGATCCGACACTTAGCTCGCTTTAACTGCCGTGCCCAGCTGCCGCGACTAAATCTCGCCCGCAATATTGATCGGGCCGACAGACACGGCTGACCGTGCCAGGAGACACATGGAGTCGATAACATGAGCACCACGCTTTTCTTTTTGGTCCCGATCGGCATGCTGGCCGTCGTCTGGTCGGTGTGCTTCGTCGGCTGCGTTCTTCAGACTGGCGGACTTGAAGCACCCTACAGCAACAACATTCTCGAAGAAGCAAGCCTTGTCGCCTATTGGCCGCTGAGCGATTTCCCAAATTCGCAGCTGCCGGCGGGGGCGCCGGCGCTGCCGCCGCCGCCCCAGGGCAGCACTAGCGTTGGCATCGCCCTCGATATTTCCGGAAATAATCATAATGGCAATTACTTGAATCCGCCGATCTATCCATCGGGGACGACATTTCTAACAACGATGGGCAATCCACCGGTTGATCTCAATCCAACGCTTAATCTGCACCAGGCTTCGATTGTGCCCGGCGACGCGTTCGCTGAAGGAAGCAAGAATCTGCCAGCCTGCGTCGATTTCGAAGGGGGTTACGTCAGCATTCCGTGGGCGGCGAATTCGCCACCGTTGACCGACTTCACACTCGAAGCCTGGATCCAGCCCAGATGGACCGTAATGGGATTCAATTGGGTTGTGTTTGCCGCACGCACCAAGAACGGCACAGGCTTTACGATCTATATCAATCAACAAAACCAATGGCAGTTCGACATCGGAAACGGCACAGCAATTGCGACGGTTAACACAATGGTGCCGGCTGCTGTTAATAATTCCCTGACGTATGTAGCGGTGACCTTCGAAAGCGCCACCCAAGTGCTCAGCCTCTGGATAAACCCGGCTAGTGAAGGTAGCGATGGCAATACCCCGGCGCCACCGCCGACACCGGCTTGGCCACCCTCCCCAGCGACTACAACGACTTACGTCGCAATCGATCCGACCCAGCCGGTGACGTTCTTCATCGGCGCCGGCGACAATCAAAATGCTCAGACTCCGCGAACGCAGGATGGCGGCCCCGGCGCCCCGCTGGTTCCTTTCCAGGGCCTGATTCAGTCGGTCGCGCTGTACAACACCGCGCTCGACCCCACCGATCTCGCATCGCATTTCGAAAACGGAGCCGGGTGACTCTGAACTCGCTTTTACTGCTGTGCCAGCTGCCGCGCCAAATCTGCCTGCAGTTATTGATCGTGCCGCGCGCCAGCCGCCGTTTGCCGATGCGGCAATGGTGACGCCGCCGGGTTGCTGTGCTGTCCCTCATCGAAGCAAGGCGTCAGCAGAAATGTCCGCAGTCGACACACTGCCCATGATGAACATGCCGGCCTATGTGCATTGCCGGCCCGGAGAGGCGATCTCTCGTCCTCGGCCGGGTGACATCATCCTGGTGCGCCACAAACACTGGCTGGGATGGCTCATCCGCTCTTTCGTCCGCATCCGCCATCGCGCGCCCGAGGACCGTCCCTACACCTATTGGAGCCACGTGGCGCTCGTCGTCAGCCACACTGGCAAGATCGTGGAAGTCAACGCGCGCGGCGTGGTCATCAGCCACATCCGGCAATACCGCGAGTGCGACTACCACTATGTTTGGCTTGACCTGCCGGACGGCGGGCGCAAGGCAGCCGTCCAATTCGCGCGATCCTGCCTCAAGCAAAAGTACAGCCTGCGCAATTTTCTGCTCCTCGCCGCCACCATTGCGCTTGGCGATCGCCTCCGCATGCCCGACAGCGGTCACGGCTGCGTTTCGCTGGTCGCGAGAGCGCTGCAGGAGGCCGGCATCCGGTTCGATCGAAAACCGACCGACATGACGCCGGCAGACCTGGCCAAGCGATTCGGCGTCATCCCGTGACAGTTCGAGCGCCGTGTCGTTGCCGTCGTGGCGCGTCTCGCTTGCCCGTTAATGATCGCTTAATCACCGCGGGAACGGTCCCTACCGATACCCGCGGGATTCGAATTCCATTTTAAGTTTTTCTTCTTCGCCCGCGCTTAGTGTCCGAAAACCAACTCCGCTTGCGGCGCGCTTTAGCAATCGGACCGCACTTCACTCGCGGCGTCGGCCGCCTTGGAATGGTTCTCGAGCGCTGCGTATGGCGAACCCCGAATCGTCCGATCAAATCCCGGATTCGCCCGCCAACGGAGACAGCGGGCTAGCGGCGGCCTCAACCGTCGCTCTTTCGGACGAAACGGCGCAATTGCAGCGGCTCCTTGCCGAATCGAAGAACAGCGAGCGCGAGGCGCGCCGCGCGCTGAGTGTTCTCGCATCCATCATCAAGCACCTGCCGGTAGGCGTGACGGTGCAGGCCGAAGACGGCAAGCCGTTGTTTGCCAACGACATGGCTGCCGAATTTTCCGACGCGGCGCCGGACCTGGCGTCGAGCGGCGCCACGCCAGGCAGCGGCGAGGGCACAAGCTTGCAAGCGAGCGCGCCCGCCGTGACCATGACGGAAGATCGTGTTGCCGGCGCGGGCGGCGAACGCACGCTTTTGAAATATTGCCGGCCGGCACGCATCCACGACCGCGCCGTGCTGGTGACGGCCGCGATCGACCACACCGAGCGTAAGCAGGCCGAAGTCGAGCTGTCGCGCCGCGCCTATTTCGACGACCTCACCGGATTGCCGAACCGCACCCTGATTCAGGAGCACGTCGAGCAATTGCTGACCAGCCCGGATTTGTCGCCGCGGTTTGCGCTGGCGTTCCTCGACATCGACAATTTCAAGCACATCAACGACTACTATACGCACGCGATCGGCGACGCGCTGTTGGTGAAGGTGGCGCAACGGATCGCGACGAATGTGCGCCCGTCCGACATTCTCAGCCGCATCAGCGGCGACGAGTTCTTGCTGGTCGTGCATCCTCTTGCCCGCGACGAGGATCTTGCCGAGCTCATCGACAGCCTGCTGCAGCAACTCAAAGAGCCGTTCCTGATCGAAGGGTTCGAGATATTCACCTCGGCATCGATCGGGCTCAGCGTCTATCCCGACCACGGCCGCAATTACGAGATGCTGCGCCGCGCCGCCGATACCGCCATGTATCGAATCAAGGAGGGCGCCAAGGGTGGCGCCGCGCTGTTCGATTCCGACATGGGGCGGGCGATGACCAAGAGAATGGCGCAGGAACAGCGTCTGCGGCTGGCCGTCCGCGACGGCCGTTTCTGCTGCGCGTTCCAGCCGAAGGTCGATATCCGCAGCCAGGAAGTGGTCGGCGTCGAAGCGCTGATTCGGTTGCGTGACGAGGACGGCGAGATCCAGGCTCCCGGCGACTTCATCGGCCTGGCAACCGAGCTCGGCCTGATCGACGATATGGCGCACTTGGCGCTCGATCAGATCGTCCGCTCGATGGACCTGATCGACGAAGCGTTCGGTCCGCACGTCTCCGTCAGCATCAACATCGCGGCCAAGCAGGCCTGCAACATCCGATTCATGCGCGACTTTTGCGACGAGCTGAAGTCCACGACCTATGCCGACCGCTTCATCGTCGAAGTCACCGAAGACGCGTTCGTGGCCAAAAGCCTGTTTCAGTCGCAGGTCCTGCCGATGCTGCGCGAGATCGGCGCCCGCGTCTCGATCGACGATTTCGGCACCGGCTATTCGTCGTTGGCGGCGCTGGCCGACATCACCGCCGACGAGCTCAAGATCGACCGCTCGTTCATCACCGATATTCACAAGCGCCCGCGCAGCCAGAGCATCTTGAAGGCCATCGAGGCGCTCAGCGAGCCGCTCGGCATGACGGTCATTGCCGAGGGCGTCGAGACCCTGGAAGAGGTTACCTTCCTGCAAGCCGCGACCCGCATCCGCTATGCGCAAGGCTACTATTATTCCCGGCCGGTTTTCATGGAAGACCTGACGACGACACGGCATGGCGGCGCCGGCAATTCCCGCTCCCATGCCACGCAGCGCGAGCAGGCGCCGTTGCGCGCGCGGCGCTAGGTCCACGGCATCGCGGCGCCGGCCGCGCCGTACATCAAATGGACTTGGCATCGAACAGATGTGGCTAATTCTTGCTTAAGCGGCGGTGCGACAGGCTTTGCGGTGCGAATCCGGACAGCGCCGGCGCACCGTGCGCGAGTTCAAGGCGATAAAGCCGCATTGATATTGCCGAATTAACGGAATTTCCAGCCCGGTATGCCACTGTAAAACGAAGCTAAGCCGACGTTCGCGGGACTATCCCGGTTAGCAATCAATAAGGTGACAGCCAATGCCGCAGGTCGCTCTCCTGGGTCAAGTCAACTCGGTCCGCGGCTGTCAGGCCAGCGTCGGGCTTACCGGTGCCTCTGCCAATGGCCCCGAGGAAACCCGCGCCACGGTCGGCAAATTCCTCGGCGTGTGCGCCAATAAATCGCTGCTCATCGGCCTCATCACCGACGTCTCCCTGCAGCCGGGGCCGACACCGCAAGATCAGCATGTCGCCACCGCGCAGCTCGAGCTCATCGGAGAAATCTCCAACTACGATTCCGCGTCGGCGCGCTTCCAGCGCGGCGTCACCACCTATCCGGCAATCGGCGATACGGTGACTTTCATCGCCGCGCGCGAGTTGCGCCTGATCTTTCATTCCAGCAGCTCACGCATGATCGACATCGGGCATTTGCAGCTCGACGCCGCCATCGCCGCCCGCCTCGACGTCGACGAAATGGTGAGCAAGCATTTTGCCGTGCTCGGCACCACCGGCGTCGGCAAATCGAGCGCCGTTGCCTTGCTGTTGCAGCAGATCGTCGAGGCTCGCCCCGATCTGCGGTTTTTTGTTCTCGACGTCCACAACGAATACAGCCGCTGCTTCGGCGACCGCTCCCAAATCCTCAATCCAAGCAATCTCAAGCTGCCGTTCTGGCTGTTCAATTTCGACGAGATCGTCGACGTGTTCTTCGGCGGCCGGCCCGGCCTCGATGAAGAGATCGACTTTCTGTCCGAGGCCATTCCGCTGGCGAAATCGCTGTACGCCCAGCAGTTCTCCGCCCAGGGCCGGCTGAACACCAAGAGCGGCGAGGTCGGCGCGCGTTACACCCTCGACATCCCGGTGCCCTATCGCATTGCCGATCTGATCACGCTGCTGGATTCGCGGATGGGCAAGCTCGAGAACCGCTCCTCGCGCATGATCTATCACAAGCTGATCACCCGCATCGAAAGCGTGTGCGGCGATCCGCGCTATGCCTTCATGTTCGAGAACGCCAATGTGGGCGGCGACACCATGGCAGAAATCCTGGCGACGCTGTTCCGGCTGCCGCCGAACGGGCGGCCGATGACGATCATGCAGCTGGCCGGATTTCCCTCCGAGGTGGTCGACGCCGTCGTCTCCGTCACCTGCCGCATGGCGTTCGACCTCGGCCTGTGGAGCGACGGCACCAACCCGGTGCTGCTGGTGTGCGAGGAAGCGCATCGCTACATGGCGGCCGACCACAATATCGGCTTCGCACCGACCCGGCGCGCCATTTCGCGGATCGCCAAAGAGGGACGCAAATACGGCGTCTTTCTCGGCCTGGTCACGCAGCGGCCCGCCGAGCTCGACCCGACCATCCTGTCGCAATGCAGTACGCTGTTTGCCATGCGCATGACCAACGAGCGCGATCAATCGCTGCTGCGTTCGGCGGTCGCCGATACCGCGGCCAATCTGCTGGCGTTCCTGCCGTCGCTCGGCACCGGCGAAGCCCTGGCCTTCGGCGAAGGCGTCGCCTTGCCGACGCGGCTGAAATTCAAGCAATTGTCCGACAGCGTATTGCCGAAGAGCGAGACGGTGAATCTGGGCGAGGTCTCGCCGGCAAGCAGCAAAGCTCCGCATTCGCTGGCGTCGGTCGTCGAGCGCTGGCGCGGCCGCATCGGCGAGCAACCGAGCTTGCAAAGATCGGCCGGCGAGACGGCATCGCCCGCGCTCGCGCCGGTGGAGCCGGGGCAGCCCGCGCTCGATCCGAACCGCTTCAGACTGCTCAAACGGCCCTTGGATCAGCAGGTCTTGAACGCCGGCTGGGATAAGACGATCGAGCCGACGCGGCGCTAGAGAACGGCTTATCCGGGCCTGCCTTCGCGGTCGGTGGACGCAGTCTTCGACGCGATCAAGGAAAAGCCGCCGCCAGTTCTCGCGCTCCTACTTTTTTCACCTCACCGTCCATCACCGCATCGGTCGCCGCGAGCAGCTTGGCGACGACGTTATTCCTCTGCACCACCGGATTGTCGGCGTAGCCGTGCTGCTGGAAGAAATTGGCGGTTGGCACCTTGTCGCGCCAGTCGGCCGGCATCGTCACCATGTCAAAACCGTTGCCGTCGCCGGTCAGGTTCATCATTTCGAGCTCCGCGGCGCTCAATGGTCCGGCAAATCCCTTGCGCCGGGCAAACACGACGGAGTCGAGAAGCTTTTGGGTCTGCAGCAGCGGGCCTAAATCCAGGTCGAGATTCAGCGCGTGGATGGCGAGGCCCTTTTGCGTTCCAGCCAAGGCTTCGTGCTCGTTCCAATCGTCCGGCACGCTTTTCGCAAACGCGATCATCTTGCGCACGATGGCGAGTTTCTTCTCCAACGCTTTTTTATCGCCGTCCGGCAATCGCTGCGCCCTTGCCGCTAGTGCGGCTACGAAACGCTCGCCGTTTTCGGCGAGGATCTCGACGCTGTTGGTCGCCAGCAGCTGGTTGTAGCCGAGTGCCGTGGTGATGGCGCGGCCGTTCTTGTTGTATTCGAGGCCGGCTTGCAGGTCGTAAGTGCCGTTGCCGGTCGCCTCAAAGCCGTAAATGCGCACGACCTGATCTTTGCTTAAGCCGGCCGCCGCCGCGGCGGCTACATAAGCGCGTTTGAACTCGCTGTCGTTGCGTGGCGCGCGCGGCGTGAATTTGAACTCGGCGACGGCGGCGGCGAGGAAATCGGCCACTACGGGAACATAGGGCGGCGGTTGTGGCGGCTCGGAGGGCTTCGAAGAATCGCGCGGCTTCGGCGGCCCGGAATAGACCGGCGGCTGGTCGAGCACGTAATCGTCGATCGCCAACGGCGCGCCGCGGGCACGCTTGCCGTTGCGCGCGCGCCGCTTTTCGCTGATTGAAGTCCAGTAGGTTTTGGCGGCGGCCTGATAGGCTTCCCGTGCCTGCAAATAGGCATCGAGCTCTTGCCGGTATTTGGCCATGGCGGGCGTCGGCGTCATGGCGGCCGGCGGGTGGTCCTGGACCGCGGCCGCATATGGTGCGTAAGGACCTGCTGACCACAGCACCGCCAAAGTTGGCAGCAAAAATCCGCAGCGGCGATATCTGGAAGCGTTTGTCATTCAAGCCTATACCGCGATCGGGCCGGCCGCGTTCGACAGACCGCTCTCGAGACGCAACGAGGGCAGCCCCTGCGGAGCTCATCATGTCGTCGTCGGTCTTTTACCGATAGAGCAA
>JBAUYI010000179.1:0-3961 GCA_049584715.1 Xanthobacteraceae bacterium | reverse complement strand
GCCGGCATCACCGTCGAAGTGCTGTCGAACAGCGGCCCCGGGCCGGATCTGGTGGCGGGCCCCGACGGCGTGGCGATGGCGCGCGAGATCAACGATCATCTCGGTGCGGCCTGCGCCAAATATCCCGCTCGCTTCGCCGGCTTCGCCTCGCTGCCGATGCAAAGCCCCGACGCCGCGGCCAAGGAACTGGCGCGCACCGTGAAGGAGCTCGGCTTCGTCGGCGCCATGGTCAACGGCACGACGGAAGGCAAATTCCTCGACGATCCGAGCTATGACGGCATCCTTGCGGCGGCCGAAGAGCTCGACGTGCCGATCTACATCCATCCGCACATTCCGCCGGCGGCGGTCCGCGAGGCTTATTTCTCCGGCCTGCCGGAGGGCGCCGGCCGCGTGCTCGAAACCGCGGGCTGGGGCTGGCACTCCGAAGTCGCGGTGCATGTGTTGCGCATGGTGGTCGCAGGCTCCCTGGACAAGCATCCAAAGCTCAAGCTGATCATCGGCCATATGGGCGAAATGCTGCCGATGATGCTCGACCGCGCCAGCCAGGTGTTTTCCGCCGACATCGAGCATCTCAAGCGTTCGGTGCCGCAAACCATCCTCGACCAAGTCTGGATCACCACCAGCGGCATTTTCAACGAGCCGCCGCTCTATGCCGCGCTGACGACCTTCGGCATCGACCGCGTCATGTTCTCGATCGATTATCCGTATTCGACCCACATGATGGGCCGTCAGTTCCTCGACAAGATCTGGCTCGCGCCGTCCGACATGGCAAAGTTTTGCCACGGCACTGCCGACGCGCTGCTGAAGTTGAAAGTGCGCTGAGGACGGAAAACTCTCTGTTAGCCGGCTCGGCGTGGGGCAGACAGGTCTGCCATGCGCCAGGCCGCAAATGACAGCGGCAGGTTTTGCCGGTATTCACCTAGAAAAAGCCGTTCCGCCGGGAGCGCTGCGCAACCTTGGTCGCAGCGGAGTGAACGTTCATGGACGCCAAAGTCAGCGAGCCTGGCGTTGGCCCGGCTATCGCCGAGCCGCTGACGCACAAGGACAGGCGGCTCATCGTCGTCAGCATGATGCTGCCGGTGTTTCTCGGCTCGATCGACCAGTCGATCCTGGCGACCTCATTGCCGACCATCGGCCGCGCGCTCGGCGACGTGCACGATCTGCCGTGGCTGATCACGTCGTTCCTGATCGCCTCGACGGCGCTGACGCCGCTCTATGGAAAATTCGCCGATATCCATGGCCGGCGCGCTGCGCTCTTGATCGCGCTCGGCGTCTATATGGCGGGCTCGCTGTTGGCGGCGTCGTCGACCAGCATGCTGATGCTGATCGGCGGTCGCATCGTGCAAGGCTGCGGCGGCGGCGGCCTGACCGCGATCTCGCAGATGATTTTAGGCGACGTCGCCGCGCCAAAGGATCGCGCCAAATATTACGCCTATTTCTCCATCGCCTTTACCACCGCGGGCGGCACCGGGCCGGTGCTTGGCGGCTGGATCTGCGATCACCTTTATTGGTGGGTGATCTTTCTGTGGAATTTCCCGCTCTGCGTCGGCGCCGTGATCCTGACCTTGACCATGCTGCGCAAGCTGCCGCGCCATGACCGGCCGCACAAGCTCGACTTCGCCGGCGCGGTGCTGGTGATGGCGGCAAGCTCGTCGTTCATGCTGGCGCTCAATCTCGGTGGCGTGCGCTATCCGTGGTTCTCCTCGCCGGTGCTGGCGCTGGTCGGATGTGCGCTGGTGCTCGGCGGCGGCTTCGTCGTGCGCCAGCTCACCACGGCGGAACCGCTTATTCCGCTCGCCATCCTCGCCGATCCGACGGCGCGGCTTGCCATGCTGGCGCACTCGTTCGGCTGGGGCTCGATCCTGGCGCTGAACATTTTTCTGCCGATGTATCTGCAAAGCGTGCTCGGCTGGTCGGCGACGTCGTCGGGCTTGAGCCTGATGATCCTGATGGTCACGCTCAACGCCAGCGCCGGCCTGTCCAGCCAACTCGTCGGCCGGGTCAAGCACTACAAGCTCCTGCCGATGATTTTTCTGTTCGTCGGCATCGGCGCGGTGGTGGCACTGGCGTGGTCGGCGGCGACCATGACCACGGTGCAATTCGAGATCATCTTGTTCCTGATCGGCGTCGGTTTTGGGCCGACGGCACCGCTGACCCAGGTCGTGCTGCAGAACACCGTGTCGATCCATCATCTCGGCGCGGCGATCGGCACCATGAATTTCGTGCGCACGCTGATGAGCACCATCCTGGTCGCGGTGTTCGGCGCCATCGTGCTCGCGGCGGTTCCCATAGGCGCCTCGGGCGACACGTTGGGCCAGCTCGCCTTGGCGGGAACCTCGGTGGCAGCCTTTGCCAAAGTGTTCTTCGCCGCCGCGATTACGCTCGCCATCGCGCAACTGGCCATGATCCTGGTGCAGGAGAAGCCGCTGGAATCGACCCTGCCGCGCACCCGGCCCTAGCGACAAACGGGAGCCTTGCGCCCGCCCGGCATTCGGGTCATTACGAACCGGACATGGTCGCGCCGGGGCTATACCTCCCATGTCTCGCGGCTAAGGGGCTGAAAGTAAAAGAGTTTCTCACCTTCCGCGCCACCATTTAATGTTCCGGTAATTTCTTCACGGGCATTTGAACCCTGCGGCATTTATGCGCGACCAATCAATGAGCTGATCCTCGAGGCGATGCAGGCACCGGCAGACGAGTTGCTGATAGGCCGTATCGCCCGCGGCGACCGGCTCGCGATGCAGGTGCTGTTCGCCCGGCATCACGTGCGGATCTATCGGTTTGTCCTTCGCCTGTTGCGTGACGAGATGGCGGCGGAGGATGTGATCAGCGAAGTGTTCCTGGACGTCTGGCGCCAGGCCAGTCGATTTGAAGGCAGAAGTGCCGTTTCGACTTGGCTCATCGCTATCGCCCGCTTCAAGGCGCTCTCGAGTTTACGCAAGCGGCGCGAAGAAGGACTCGACGAAGAAACGATGGAAGCGATCGAGGAACCTTCAGACAATCCAGCGATTTCTATCGAGAAGCTCGACAAGGGCGAAAAGTTGCGACAGTGCCTCGCTGCGCTGACGCGGGAACACCGGGAAGTCATTGATTTGGTCTACTATCACGAGAAATCGGTCGAAGAGGTGGCGCAGATTGTCGGCATTCCGGAGAACACGGTAAAGACGCGCATGTTCTACGCGCGCAAGAAGCTGGGAGAGTTGTGCAGAATGGCGGGAATTGATCGAGGTTGGCCATGATAAGCGAGGGAAACATGGAACCTACAGAGATCGAGACCCTGCTGCCGTGGTATGCCGCGGGCACGTTGCGCCGGCGCGACCGCCAGCGCGTCGAGGATGCGCTACGCTACGATCCCGCTCTCGCCCGCCATGCCGATCTGGTGCGCGAGGAACTCGCCGAGACGATTTCTTTCAACGAATCCCTTGGCGTGCCCTCGGCGCGTTGCATGGACCGGCTGATGGCCGCCATCGACGCCGAGACCACGGCCGCGCGCAAGCGCAACTCGGCGCGCGCCGTTGCCGGCCAATTCGCCGCTATCATTGCCGGTTTCTCGCCGCGCACGCTCGCCGTTGCCGCATCCTTTGCCGTGGCCGCGATCGCGTTGCAGGCGTTCCTGCTGGTGAGCATGGCGACCAAGCCGCAAGCCCCGTTCGAGACCGCGAGCCTCAACCCCACGGTGACCGGCCACGGCACCTTCGCCATGGTGCGTTTCGCCCGCGAGGCCAGCGCCGGCGAGATCACCCATTTTCTCGAGGAGTACCAGGCCACCCTGGTCGATGGGCCAAAACCCGGCGGGTTCTATCGGGTGCGGCTCACTATGAAGACGTTGGCGAAGGAAGAACTCGCCCACATCGTCTCACGCATGCGCCAGGAGCGGGTCGTCGAAACCGCAAATGCGGGCGACAGCGACTAGGTCGCCGCCTGCGTTGGCTAACTGACTGATTTCCCGTTGTTATTGTGG
>JBAUYI010000178.1:0-2001 GCA_049584715.1 Xanthobacteraceae bacterium | reverse complement strand
GTCCGGCCTCGCCTGCCGTCCTAATAGGCCACGATAAACCAAAGGGGAAGCGGGTCCAATTCAGGCGCTCACGCGCATCGCGGCATTGCTCCCCGGTCATTTCGCGGCGTCGAGCCGCACGTTGTCGGCTGCCACATCCTCCTTCTGTCCCCTTGCAACGACGCGGAGCGAATCGTCGGGCAGCGCGCGCTGTAGCTTCAAGGCCTCTGGTGCCGGGGCTGACATCCACATCCCGATTTCGTTTGGTTTGGTCAGAATGACGGGCATGGCCTTCGCGTGAACCGCCCCAACGATCGCGTTGGGCTCGGTCGTCAGGAAGCCGAAAAGGTCATTCGTCGTTTTGCCTTCCCTGACCTTCCGAACCGACGTCCACCGCGTCCAGATGCCGGCGAAAAAGGCGAGCGGGCGGCTATCGTCGAACGCGAACCATACCGGCGGACGGGAGCCGTCCGGCAAAACCTCGATCTCAGCGAAGCTGGTAAAGGGGACGATGCAGCGACTTTCGACGCCGAGCCATCGCCGCCAGTGGGGCGATTTGACGTTGCGGATGTTGGTGACGCCGGGATCTGTCTTCTTGGCTGCGATGGCGAAGGCCGGCGACGGCATGCCCCAGCGCGCCATGGCGAGTTCGCGCACGCCAGCGCGCCGCGGCAGCCGGTTATGAACCGTCGGGCTTCTCGGGCCACAGCTTGCGCGCCGGGTTGGCAACCAGTGCCGCGTAAGCAGGCGTCTCTATCCTCAAGATCTGAGGCCAGACCGGCCACGCCAGCGATGGCACGGCCGCCCGATACGTGCGCGATGGCGAGCTGTTCGTCGACAATGCCGCCGGGGCGCTGCCGCTTCGCGGTGAGGAGTGATTTCAATACGGGGGCATGTATGTTAACGACAACTCTGTCGGGGCAACGTGCTAAAGAGACGGCCCCGCAAATTTCCCCCGCGCTCCCGCCCGGCACAGCAATCATCAAAATATGTCTTGCAGGAGAATCGCTTGGACCAGAACGTTTCGGTGCGAGTTACGTGGGGAAAATTTCAAGACGATCATTTCCATCGGCTCGTTCACCATTCTGCGGATGTTGCCGCATGCTTGGAAGTGCTGGTGTCTCTGCCGACAATTCGAGCAAGGCTTGAACGTTCCGCGGGAACCAAACTGTCATCTGCAACCCTCGCCCGCCTCGGTGCACTCGCTTTCTTGCACGATGCGGGCAAATTGCATCCGGGCTTTCAAGCCAAGGGATGGCCGCTCGGCCTTTGGAAGGGAGCGCTTCGAGGACATGTCTCCGAAGGGGCTGCAATATTCGCCGCGCACGGTCCGCGTGAAATCGCTGCGCGACTGTGTCTAGACGATCTTCTGAAATGGGGCGTCGATGCCGACCTGTTATACGCATCTTTCTCTCACCACGGGCGCCCACTGAAAACCGATCCGACGGCCGGCGAGACCACTTGGGGCCGCGTTGCGGGATACGACGCCGTCGAAGCCGCCGCCGAAATGGGAACGATGATGAGACGCTGGTTTCCTGCGGCGTTCGTTTCGTGTCAGGAGGCATTGCCAAACAAACCCGATTTCCAACATTTGTTCTGTGGGTTAGTTTCTCTCGCTGACTGGCTCGGATCGGATCAACGCCTGTTCAAATTCGTCGCATCCCTCGACAGCGATTACATGACCAAAGCGCGGGAAATAGCCCGTCGTGCAGCGCTTGAGATCGGCCTCGACGTCAGCGCGCTTCAGGCAAAGGTCGTCGGCCGAACGGCATTTAAGGTCTTGACCGGTTACGAAGGACCTCGCCCGCAACAAAGACAGGCTGCCGAGTACTCTCTCGACGAGCGACTTATCATTCTTGAAGCGGAAACGGGTTCCGGCAAAACAGAAGCGGCTCTTTGGCGTTTCGCGCGCCTATTCGAGGCACGTCGGGTCGATTCCCTCTATTTCGCTCTGCCCACGCGCGCCGCCGCCATCCAGATTCATAGGCGCGTCAATCGGGCCATGAGCCGCTTTCTTGGGAT
>JBAUYI010000177.1:0-49726 GCA_049584715.1 Xanthobacteraceae bacterium | reverse complement strand
CGGCGCCGGGCTGGAAGAACACCTTGATGATGCCGAGCCCGTTATAGGACGTCGCCTCGATGTGCTCGATGTCGTTGACGGTGGTCGTCAGCGCGCGCTGCGACTGGGTGGTGATGCGTCCGGCCATCTGCTCCGGCATCAAGCCGGTGTATTGCCAGACGATGGCGACCACCGGAATGCGGATGTCGGGAAAGATGTCGACCGGCGTGCGCAACGCCGCCAGCGGCCCGATGATCAGAATGACCAGCGCCAGCACGACGAACGTGTAAGGACGTCGGAGCGCGATGCGGACGAGCGCAATCATCCGGAAAAATTTCCCCTGTCACCCGTTGCTCGCGCAGCCGACTCACCGGAACCGTGGTCTGCAAAGTGCAGGCCATGGATGCCGCTTCCCAGTAGAAACAGTGACGCTTCACCGCGCGATAACAGGCCCGTCGAACGACACTTATGGGCTTATTGCCACGGACGGCAAGGCGCAAACCGTCGCTGAAGCGGCGCGTTTGTTTACGCGGCGTTTATGTGCGTCGCCGCCGCTCTCATAATTTTCGAAGAAAACCGGCAAGCGAACGTCGTGGGGAAAGTAATTTGGCGGAAGGCCTCGCTGTTCTGGCAACGCGGCATTGCAGAAAAAGGTGCGGCCGGCTCTTGGGGGAGAGCCGGCCGCGCGCGAACCCGGTCTGGGGACGGGGAGGGGTGGGGACGTGACCGAGCTCGCGTAGCTCCTGTGTTTGTTTCGCAATCAGCGCGCGGTTGCGGTGAGCGGCACCGGACGCGGTTCGCCGAGCGCGACCCAGACATTCGGATCGGACTGCGACTGGCGTTTCACGAAGCGGTAACCGGTGTCCGACCACAGCACGATGTCGTCGGTTTGGTTGTCGAGGACGTATTCGCCCTTGTCGCTTTTGACCGTGAGCACGGCGTGGCCGTCGTTGTTCTTGTCGCGCACCACGGTGATCAGCAGCGCTTCGCGCGGCCAGCCGGCCTGCATCAGCATCTTGCGCTTCTGCAGCACGTAGTCCTCGCAGTCGCCGTAACCGTCATCGGGATAGTTCCAGCGCTCGACCACGCCCCAATGATCCATGTCGGTCATCGGCTTGACGTTGGTGTTGACCGAGCGGTTGATCCGCACCAGGTCTTTCCAGGCTTGGCCCGACAGCACAACGTCGCGCGGCGCCGATGGTTTCGTCTTGCATTCCGGATCGTATTCGACGCAGAACTCGACCCAGCCGATCGGCGCACGTGTGGCCTCGCCGACCGAGATGAACAGCGGACGCTCTTGTCCCCGTTCTTGCCCCCGTTCTTGCGCCGTGCCGGTTTTTGCCGTGGCGATCAGGGTAGCGGCGACGAAGATCGCGACCGCACTCCGCCGCAGAATTGTTTTTGTACGCGAACGCATGTGACCCCATCCCGTCTCAACGGGGACACGTTTCGCACAAAGCTTTTGCGGTGCTGCTAAGTTGAATCGTTCAATTTGAAGTAAAATCTGTTCAATAGACTGCAAAAGTCGCGGGATTACTGGGACTAATATTGTATAAAATTAGAATTATTCTATTTTAATTCAAATAGTACGTATCGTGTCACAATCGCGCTGCACGCAGGTTTGTCAATGCGCGCGCGGCCTCGCGCCGGCGGCGGCGTTGGCGGTTTGCGGCTGTGGCAGCGTGAAAAACGCGCAGCGGCCGGCGCGCAATGCGTGGCAAAGCCGACAATTGTCGCGCCGGCCTTTACCCGCCGGTGACGTTGTCTTCCAGAAAGTCGGGATGCTGCAGGCGGGTGAACTCGATGGCGAAGCCGTCCTCGAGGTGACGCACGACGCGGCCCTGTATGGTGCCGAGCGTGACCAGCGCGCCGATCGGCGGCCGCTGATCGGTGGCGACACCGGCGCCCGATTGCGAGACGTCGATGATGCGGCAGGTGAGGTTGACGCCGTTCGGCATGATCAGGCGGCCGACCGGGTTGCGCGGCACGATACGGCCGTGGCGGCGGTCTTCCGGCAGGCCGAGGATGTTGCGGTTGGCGAGCCAGGTGAGCTGGGCGGCGAGCTTGTCGCGTTTGCGCGCGGTCGCGCCGATGGTCATCGCGAAACCGTTCTGGAAGATGCGCGCGACGCGGCCCTCAAGCCGGCCCAGATGATCGACATAGGCGATGATGCGCTCGCCTTGCGCGGCGGTTACGGGCGCGATCAGCGCCATGCCGCCCGGCGACATGTTGACGACCTGGCAAGGAAACTCGCGGCGGTCCGCCAGCATGTAGCGGCCGAGCAAATTGACTTTGACGCGCTGGTGGCGGCGGCGATCCTGGCTGAGCGCCCGCAAACTCGCCTTTCGTTCAACCAAAGCCATGCGATCAATGCGCCTGCCACCGCTCGTGGCCAAACCTAGGCGCGCGATGTTAATGGCTCGTTAGCCGCCATCCTTGAGCGTTTGTCATAATTTCGGGTTATTGGATGGCGCCTCGGCCGGAAGGCCTAAGTGCGTCCGCCTTGGTGGACGACCAGACCGCGCCGCGGCGCCATGAAGCGCGGCAAAATGCGGGTCTTTGCCACCGCGCCGACATGGCGGCGGCTGCCGAGCGTCAGCGCCCCGATTGGGCTCGTGCCAAGCCACGCCGGCGGCTTGAGCGGCGCCAGGATGCCGATGGTGCGCGCCAGCCGCGGCCGGCGCATGCCGAGCGGCAGCAGAAGAAGCTCGAGCTCGAGCGGCTCGCCCGCCGTAGAGTGCGCGGTCACGCCGGCAACGGTGCCGACGCTTTCGTCGGTCGAGATGGCGAGCAGATCCGCGATCGGACCGCGGCAGCCAAGGGCCCAAAGGTCGACGAAGGATTCGCCTTTGAGCTCACGGCCGAACAAAGCGCAGACCCGGGTGCCGGCGAGCCGGAACGAATGGCTGTCGGCGGCATCCAATTCGAGAATGAAGGTATCGCTCAAGGCCGCCCGTATGGCGCCAGGCTCGATGTCGGTACGCTCCGGCGCCGGGCGCTGGCCGCGCCGTTCTTCCCAGTAAGCGTAAAGCTCTCGGCTCGCTGCGTGTTTCATGACGCCCGCTCCTGCATTGCGACCGCCCGGCTGTCCCTGAACGGGACAGCTTTTGCTTCGTGCGGCTCTTTGCTGGGGTACTGAGCAGGCGGCGTGCCGCGGCGGCGTGCAGGCGGGCGGCGGCGGTGCAGACGCAAAGTTAATCTTAACGAAACGTTGACGTTGGCGGCCCCGATGCGGCCGCCTAGGGTCCGCTCACGAGAACTTCAATCAGACGCCGCCCGTGATCCTGGCGGCGTTCATCACATAGAGGGAGGCGAGATTGATGCGGCCGACGGCGCGGCACCGGCAACGGATGCCGCGATAAGATCGAGGGAAGAACCCGAAATCGCCGGCGTCGACGCAGCAATCCGCTTACAGGGTGCAAAGGGGAGGGCCAAAAACCCTCCCTTTTGTTTTATGCCGCGCTGTGCGCTTGCCGGGGCCGCCACGACGGCCTATCTCGACGAGGCGCAGGTATCCGCCCGGTGACACAACGCCACGAGCCGATCTTCAACGTGCCGCCGGTCGTGGTTGCGACGGTCGTCGTGCTGCTGCTCGTCCATGCGCTGCGCATGTGGGTCTTCACCGAAGCGCAGGACACCCAATTTCTGCTGATCTTTGCCTTCATTCCGGCGCGCTATGACGCCGGTCTGGTCGGCAGTTTTCCCGGCGGCCTTGGCGCCGAGCTGTGGACTTTCTTCACCTACGCCTTCATCCACGCCGATTGGCTGCATATCGGTCTCAATCTGGCATGGCTGTTGCCGTTTGGCACAGCGCTTGCGCGTCGTTTCGGGGCTGTGCGCTATACCGCCTTCATGCTGGTGACGTCGGCCGCCGGTGCGCTGGCCTATCTCGTCAGCAATCCCGAACAGATGGCGCCGATGATCGGCGCGTCGGCGGCAATTTCAGGCGCCATGGCGGCGGCGATGCGCTTTGTTTTCCAACAGGGCGGTATGCTCGGTCTATCGGGCGAACCCGACGCCCATCGCGTGCCGGCGCGGCCGCTGTTTGCGACGCTGACCGACGTCCGGTTCCTGATGTTCCTCGTGGTCTGGCTCGGCCTCAACATGCTGTTCGGGCTGGGCACCGTGTCGCTCGGCGGCGAGGACGGGCAGGCCATCGCTTGGCAGGCGCATATCGGCGGTTTTTTTGCCGGCTTGATCCTGTTCAACGCTTTCGATCCAGCTGTTCCGCAGCCGGAACCGGACACCGAGCCGGGCAACACTGGGCCGACCAGCTAGCGATGTATTTTCTTCCCGCGGTGCACCACGCACAGTGCGTCGCAAGCAGTGCGCTGCAACACGTGCATTTGTGATGCGGGTGGAACCCGGCGCGGGTGTAAAACATTGTAACTAACACCTTCACCACGCCGACCGCCGAAGCGAGCGCAGCGCGGTGAAGCACAGGGAGGCTATGATGACAGTCAGCATCATCCTCGCGGGCAAGGGCCGCGAGGTCGTCACCATCGAACCCAATGCCAGTCTTGCCGCCGCAGTTGCGCTGCTCGCCGAAAAGCGCATCGGTGCGTTGCTCATCCTCGGCGCCGACCGCCGCATCGTCGGCATTCTCTCCGAACGCGACATTGTGCGGGCGCTCGCCGAGCGCGGCGCGGCGGCACTCGACGAGCCGGTGAGCGGAGCGATGACCCGCAAAGTCTCCACCTGCCACGAGCGCGAGACGGTCGCTTCGATCATGGAGCGCATGACCGCGGGCAAATTCCGCCATGTGCCTGTCGTCGACCAGGGCCGGCTGACCGGCATGGTGTCGATCGGCGACGTGGTCAAGCACCGCTTGGGAGAGATGGAGCGCGACTCGGCGGCGATGCGCGACTACATCCTGACGGCGTAAGCGGCCCGATGGTGTAAGCGACTTGGGCGTAAGCGACTTAGGCGTAAACGACTTGGGCGTAAACGACTTGGCGCAGGCACATTCCTGACCGGCCTCTATCGGGCTATAGTGTCGAGGGCGACTGAAGACCGGTAGAGGCAGCCATGCGGTGCTTGGCCGTTCTGTTCACCGTGGTAGCGGTTGCGGGCTTCGCCGGCGCAGCGTCCGCCGGCGAAAAAATCCGCTTGGCGCAATCCTCGACCACGACGAATTGCATGATGACTTGCAATGCGCAGGCCGCGACCTGCCAAACCACCTGTTTCTTGCCGCCGGCGCCGGCCGTTGGTTCGACAACGTCGACAATCGCACAGGCCCAGACCCCAGGTCCCAATCCGACGGCGAGCACGTCGTGCACCATGAATTGCACGACGACGCAGCTTGCTTGTCAAACCGTCTGTTCTCGTAGTGCTTCCCAGGGGTTACAGCTAACACCTCAGCCTATACCTCCTGTCGGTCAATAGCCCAAATCGCCCATCGCAGTGACCGGCCTCGGCATGAAATTGCCGCGATTAAGAACGAGAAAACGACATGTCTGGGCGGGGCTTAACTTCATTTCGGTGCTGGCAGCTGTTGGTGGTGGCGGTGATCTGCTTTGTGCCAGCCGCCGCCGCGGCGCAGAATCTGATGGCGCCGCAAGCCGCGGTGCCGGTGCCGCCGACGGCGGGCACCGGAACGCCCGGCGCGACGATCATGAGCCCGGTGCCGTTGGCGCCGTCTTCCGCACCGCCGATGGCGCAAGGGACTCCGATCGTCCCGGCCGGCCACGTGGCGCTTGCGGTTGCCGCCCGTTACGGCCGCGATGCGCCGGCGATCTCTGGCGGCCTGATCTGGCGGGTCTATGCGGCCAAGGCCGACACCACCGGGGTGTTCCGCCTGATCAAGGAAGACCGCGGCGCGGCGCCGACTTTCATCCTGCCGCCCGGCAGCTACGTCGTGCATGCAAGCTTGGGGCTGGCCAGCGCCGCGAAGGCGATTCAGCTGCGCGCCGACACGGTCCGCGAAATGTTCGATATCCCCGCCGGCGGCGTGCGGCTCGAGGGCCGCGTCGGCGACGTGCGCATTCCTCCCGGGCAGATTGCGTTCGACGTCTATCCGGGCAGCCAATTCGACACCTCCAACCGCCGGCCGGTGGCGCAGAACGTGATCACCGGCGACGTCGTGCTGTTGCCCGAAGGCACCTATTACATCGTGTCGAATTACGGCGAGGCCAATTCGGTGGTGCGCTCGGACGTGCATGTGCAGGCCGCCAAGCTCACCGACATCGTCGTCACCCACCGCGCCGCGGCGCTGACCTTCAAGCTGGTGAACGAAACCGGCGGCGAGGCGCTCGCCAACACGCAATGGACGGTGCTCACCCCCGGCGGCGACGTCATCAAGGAATCGATCGGCGCCTTTCCCCGCGTCGTGCTCGCCGAGGGCGATTATCACCTCGTCGCGCGCAATTCCGGCAAGACCTATCAGCGCGACTTCAAGGTCATCACCGGCGTCGACGGCGAGGTCGAGGTGTTGGCGCGGTGAGGTTGACCACGCGAGTGGATTTCCATGTCTGCAAAAAAACCGAAGCGACGGCCAAAACTACGAACACTGCCGTGGGATCCAGCGGCCAACCTAAGGAACGACGAGGATATCGCCAACTATCTGGAGGCCGTCCTAGAAGAAGGCGATCCAGCACTGATCGCCGCGGCGCTAGAGGATATTGCTCGCGCTAAATAGTTGGCCGACCTCACGCCGCCTCTTTCATCCGCGCCACGTCCGGCGGCACCGCCTCCCGCGCCAGCGCCGCGAGCGCCGCATCGAGCGGCATCACCTGTTGGCCTTCGCGGCCGAGGCGGCGGATCGAGACGGTGCGCTCAGTGGCTTCCTTGCGGCCGACGACGAGGAGCACCGGCACTTTCGCCAGCGAATGCTCGCGGACCTTGTAGTTGATCTTCTCGTTGCGCAGGTCGCCTTCGACGCGCAAACCTGCGCGCCGCGCCGCGGCGATCGCTTCGCGGGCATAATCGTCGGCGTCCGACGTGATGGTCGCGATCACCGCCTGCAGCGGCGACAGCCACAGCGGCAGATGCCCGGCATAATGCTCGATCATGATGCCGGTGAAGCGCTCCAGCGAGCCGAACATCGCGCGGTGCAGCATCACCGGCGTGATCTTGTTGGAGTGCTCGTCGATATAGAAGGCGCCGAGCCGGCCCGGCATGTTGAGATCGACCTGCACGGTGCCGCATTGCCAATCGCGGCCGATGGCGTCGCGCAGCACGTATTCGAGTTTTGGGCCGTAGAAGGCGCCTTCGCCCTTGTTGAGCGTCCACGGCCGGCCGGACGCTGTCAGCGCCTGCATCAACGCCGTCTCGGCCTTGTCCCACACCGCGTCGTCGCCGATGCGCTTGTCCGGCCGGTCGGAGAATTTGATGCGCACGTCTTCGAAGCCGAAATCCTGGTAGATCGATAGGATCAGATCGTTGACCTTGAGCACTTCGTCGGCGATCTGCTCCTCGGTGACGAAAATATGCGCGTCGTCCTGGGTGAAGGCGCGCACGCGCATCAGCCCATGTAGCGCGCCGGACGGTTCGAAGCGGTGCACCTTGCCGAATTCGGCGATCTTGTACGGCAGGTCGCGATACGATTTCAGCCCGTTCTTGAAGATCTGGATATGGCCCGGGCAGTTCATCGGCTTGATGACGAAGGTGCGCTCGTCCTCCTCGCGCGGCTGCACCAGGAACATGCCGTCGCGGAACGTCGCCATGTGGCCCGACGCCACCCACAGCGAGGAATCGATCAGCTGCGGCGCGTTGACCTCGGCATAGCCGGCTTCGCTCTGGCGGCGCCGGATGTAATTTTCAAGAGTCTGGAACAGCGTCCAGCCCTTCGGATGCCAAAACACCGAGCCGGGCGCCTCTTCCTGGAAATGGAACAGATCCATCTCGCGGCCGAGTTTTCTGTGGTCGCGCTTTTCGGCTTCCTCGATCTGCTTGAGGTAAGCATCGAGCTCTTCCTGCTTCGCAAACGCCGTGCCGTAGATGCGAGAGAGCATTTCGCGGTTTGAATCGCCGCGCCAATAGGCGCCGGCCACCTTCATCAGCTTGAACGCATTGCCGATCTTGCCGGTCGAAGTCATGTGCGGCCCGCGGCACAGATCGAACCAGTCGCCCTGCTTGTAGATCTTGAGCTCCTGGTCTTCCGGGATGGCGTCGACCAGCTCGACCTTGAAGCTTTCGCCGCGGTCGCGGAATACGTTCTTGGCGTCTTCGCGCGACCAAATTTCCTTAGTAAACGGTTTGTCGCGCGCGATGATCTCGCGCATCTTCTTCTCGATGGCGGCGAAATCCTCCGGCGTGAAAGGCTCGTTGCGGAAGAAATCGTAATAAAAGCCGTTCTCGATCACCGGCCCGATGGTGACCTGGGTGCCGGGCCACAATGTCTGCACCGCTTCGGCGAGGACGTGGGCGGCGTCGTGGCGGATGAGCTCAAGCGCGCGCGGATCGTCCCGGGTGAGGAACTCGATCTTGGCGTCGTGCGCAATCGGATCGGAAAGATCGGCGAGCTTGCCGTCGAGCGCCATGGCGACCGTGCGCTTGGCGAGCGACGGCGAAATCCCCTTGGCGATGTCGAGGCCGGTGGTGTTCTGCGGATAATCCCGACGCGCGCCGTCGGGAAAGGTCACGGCGACCATTGTCAAAAGCTCCTGTTGCTCACTCGCTGCCTACGAACGCAGGTAAGCGTAGGAAAAGGGATATAGCAGGTGAAATTAACCGTGCAACCGGCTCTTTCGCCGAAATGCGCCACAATCCAATGGCGCAATCAAGCGGATTCAAATCGTGGCCGGCAATTGCGGCGCGCGTCGCCCAAGAATCATCAAGGCAAGATCATACCGCCGCCCCATTGCCTGACGAACGTGGAACCCAAGTTCGCGCGAGACCGCGTATCGCAATCAAACGCGTCCAGCTCTCAAGCGCGGCAAGGGTGTGCGTTCAAACGTTGCGGGCTGCAACGCCAGTGTGTGTGTGCGTAAGCGGCAGTCCGCCGTCGGGGGTTTGCAATGAAGGGGGGCTTGCGGTGGCCGAAGCGGCCATTCCAGGTGATTTGCGTATTGGTCGCGGTTTTGGTGGCCGCAGCCTTTTCCCTCCAAACCGTCTATGCCGCGTATGCCGCGCATCCCGGGGCGCGGCCGCTGCCCGACAAGCCCAATCTGGGCACGCTCGGCGAACGGCTCAACGGCAACACGATCGCCATCGTGTCCGGCAATCCCAACGCCACCTATCTGACCATCGCCTACGATATGTCGGACGTGCTCGATGACGGCGACAATTTCCGCATCCTGCCGGTGATCGGCAAGGGCGGCGGCCAGAACATCCGCGACGTCCGCTTCCTCAAAGGCGTCGATCTCGGCATCACGCAATCGATCATCCTCAACGAATATCGCGAGAGCAACGAGATCGGCAATATCGACGACAAGATCGTCTACATCGCAAAACTGTTCAACGAAGAGATGCACGTCGTGGTGCGCGCCGATTCCGGCATCACCGGGCTCGAACAGCTCGACGGCAAGAAGGTCAATTTCAGCGACATCGGCAGCGGCAGCCAGCTCTCGAGCCGCGATATTTTCCGACGCCTCGGACTGCACCCGCAGGAAGTCAATATGGGCCAGGGCGACGCGCTGGAAAAACTCAAGACCGGCGAACTGGCGGCGACCATCCTGATTGCCGGCAAGCCGACCGGCGCCATGGGCAAGCTGCGGTCAAGCGACGGCTTTCAGTTCCTGACGGTGCCGTTTTCGAAGCCGTTGCAGGCCGACTACCTGCCAGCGGTGCTCGGCCACGGCGATTATCCCGGCATGGTCGACACCGGCCATGACGTCAGCACCATCGCGGCGAGCGCGGTGCTGATCGCCTACAACTGGCCCAAGGATTCCGACCGCTACCGGCGTATCGCCAACTTCGTCAATGTGTTCTTTCCCAAGATCGCCGCGTTGCAGAAGCCGCCGCACCATCCGAAATGGCGCGAGACCAATCTGGCCGCGACGCTGCCGGGCTGGACGCGGTTTGCCGCGGCCGACGAATGGCTCGCACAAAATCGCCAGACGCAGCCGGCGCCGGGCGCCACCCGCGATCAGTTCGATCAGTTCCTGGCAGGCAAGCGCGCGTCAGGTGCCAATATCGGGACCGATAGCTCGCCTGAGCGCGAGCAATTGTTCCAGCAATTTTTGCAATGGCAGGCCCGTCAACACTAACGACGGAGACGATCTAAAAGTCGATTTGTAACCGAACATCGGAGCTTGAGAGCACAGGGAGGCGATCATGAGTTCTCCGATCCACCACGCCGAAGATCTCGACGAAGCCTTGCACTATGCCCCGCCGTGGGCGCGCGAGCAGGGAGTGCGGGAGCCGCTGCGGCCCGCTGCTGCTCTGGTCCGATCGCCGCCGAGCCGGTGGCGCATCGGCGTCACTGACGATGCATTCAGCGGCGACCGGGCGATGGTGAAGCTGCAACGCCAGCTCGCGCTCGATCCCGACGCGGTCCCGGAGCCGCCGGTGGACGATATTCAATCGCTGTGGCCGATGGCGCTGCGGCTATGCGCTGTCGCGGGCGTCGCGGCGGCGGTCGCATGGCTGGTGATATCGCTGCCGGGCGCGCGGCTGTTGCACCACGATACCGTGCACGCCGACATTCAGGTGCCGCCGCCCGTCGCGGACACGCCAAAGCAGGATCCTTTGCGCACGCCCGCGGCGGCGGGCCTTTTGCTGCAACACGGCCTTAGCGAGGCGAATGCGTCACCGACGCCGGCTGAGGCTATGCCGGCACCCGTGCCGCAGCCAGTGATAGCGCTGACGAGCAGCGATGCTGCGGTGGCGCCGCCCGTCAGCTTGTCGCTCGCTTCCGACGAGATCGCCATGCTGCTCAAGCGCGGCAAAGATGCTTTCAGCACCGGCGATCTTGCCGCGGCGCGACTGTTGTTGCGGCGCGCCGCCGAGGGTGGCAGCGCGGAAGCCGCGCTGGCGCTCGGCGCCACCTTCGATCCGCTGATCCTCCGCCGGCTCGGTGCGATTGGCGCCGCGCCGGACGCCGCGCAGGCGCGGCAATGGTACCAAAAGGCCGTCGCGCTCGGCTCGACGACGGCTTCGCAGCCGCTGGCTCAGCTCGAAGCAGCGGCCCAATAGTGCTCACGCCTAGACTATGATCCAATTCAATTGAATCGGATCATAGTCTAGGATTTTTGTTTGAGCATGGTCTTATCCGAAAACCGGTTTCCACTTTTCGGGATCATGCTCTAAGTGGCGCGGGGGCGGTCGTCGACGCCGCGCCAGCGGCCGTAACGCCACGGCAGGTACCAGCGCGCCTTCGCCGGCAATGCGTCGGCCACGAAGTCCAACCCCGACGTGCCCCACGGCTGGCATCGCAACAAACGCGCCAGCGTCATCCAGCCGCCGGCCCACAGGCCGAAGCGATCGAGCGCCTGGTCGGCGTAGTCGGAGCATGTCGGCAGATGCCGGCAATGAAAGCCGATGAGCGGAGAGAGCGTGAGCCGGTAGATTTTGACAAAACCCCGGCCGGCGAGGCGCGGGCTGCGGCGGGAAGCGTCGAACAAGTCGTCGAGGGTCATGGTCTGCGCGTTAGGGCGCTGCCGGTTTGGCGCCACGCTTGGTTTCGATCTGGCCGATGGCATCGACCACGGCGTCAAACGTCAAAAGCGTGGAGGCGTGGCGCGCCTTGTAGTCGCGCACCGGCTCAAGCACGGCGATATCGGCCCATTTGCCGTTTTGCGGCGGCGTGCCGTTTTCCTTGAGCATTTTTCGCACGGTCTCGCGCAGCGCCCGCAGCTCGTCCGCTTTGGCGCCGACGATGTTGCGCGCCATGATCGAGGACGAAGCCTGGCCGAGCGCGCAGGCTTTCACCTCGTGGGCGAAATCGGTCACCGTGTCGCCGTCCATTTTCAAATCGATGGTGACGGTCGAGCCGCAGAGCTTTGAATGGGCTGTGGCGCTGGCGTCGGGGTCGTGGAGCCGCCCGATCCGCGGAATCGTCCCGGCCAGCTCGATGATGCGGCGATTGTAGACCTCGTTGAGCATGGCTGAACCGCAGATTTGCCCGGCTGGAACTGGGTTTATTGTCTCCACCCGCCAATCGACTATATAGGCGCTGGCGTGGTGGAATTGAAGTTCGGGCCGGGGGCCGAGACCCCGGCCTTTGTGCCGCGCGATTGGAGAGACAATGGACGCCGCTATCAAGCAACGGTTTGCCGCGCTGATCGACCACGTGCACGCTACGCCCGTGCCGGTCGAAAAGCGGCCTTCGCGGGAGGAGGCGGAGGCGGCGGTGCGGGCGCTGATCGCCTATATCGGCGACAACCCGATGCGCGAGGGCCTGCAGGCGACGCCCAAGCGCGTGGTCGCGGCCTTGGATGAGCTTTATCGCGGCTACCACGAAGTGCCGGCCAAGGCGCTGGTGCGCACGTTTGGCGAAACCGAGCCTTATGACGATTTCGTGCTGATCCGCGACATCCGCTTCACCTCCCATTGCGAGCACCACATGATGCCGTTCTACGGCAAGGCCCATGTGGCGTACCGCCCGGTCGAGCGGGTGGTCGGCCTTTCAAAACTCGCCCGCCTGGTCGACGTCTATGCGCGCCGGTTGCAGACCCAGGAGCAGCTCACCTCGCAAATTGCAGCCGCAATCGAGGACGTGCTCAAGCCGCACGGCGTCGCCGTGCTCATCGAGGCGGAGCACACCTGCATGTCTGTTCGCGGCGTCAGCAAGCCGGGTGTCTCGACGGTGACCACGCGGTTTCTCGGCACGTTCCGCGACAGTCCCGAAGACCAGATGCGGTTCGTCACGCTGGTGCGCGGCTCGGCGGCTGCGGGCTGACGCCGGCAAAGCGGGGGCTTCGTTGTCCGACACATCACCCTTCGCCCCGCCGGGAACGAGCGCCGACCTCGAAGAAGGTTTGGCGCTGACGCCGAAATTCGACGCCGACGGGCTCGTGACTTGCGTCGCGACGGACGCGGCGTCGGGCGACGTGCTGATGGTCGCGCACATGAATGCCGAAGCGCTGGCAAAAACCATCGCCACCAGCGAGGCGTGGTATTTCAGCCGCTCGCGCCGCGCACTGTGGAAGAAGGGCGAGACTTCGGGTCACACCCAGCGCGTCGTCGAGCTGCGCATGGATTGCGACCAGGATGCGGTCTGGATCAAGGTCGAGCAGATCGCCGGCGCCTGCCACACCGGCCGCCGCTCGTGCTTTTATCGCGCGGTGCCGCTCGGCAAAGCCGGCGCGATGACGCTCGAGTTCCGCGACGAACGCGTGTTCGATCCGAAAGCGGCGTATCGGGCCAAAGACTGATCAGCTTTTTGTCGGCGCGGCTTGCGCCAACAGCCGCATCGCTCGCGCCAGATGCGGGCGGTCGTACATCACGCCGCCGATGCCGACGACACCGGCGCCGGGATTTTGGGCGAAGGCATCGATGACGGATTGCGCACGCGCCAGTGCATCCGCGCTCGGCGTGAACACCTCGTTGATAATCGGCACCTGCGCCGGATGGATCGCCATCTTGCCGACGAAGCCGTCGCGGCACGCTTCCTCGCATTCGCGCCTGAATCCTTCGCTGTTGCGGAAATCGACATAGACGGTGTCGAGCGCAGGCACATTGGCGGCGGCGGCGCCGGCCAGGCAAAGCACCCGCGCCAGTCGATAGGGATCGAGGAAGCGGCCCTGCGCGTCGCGGTTCGCCTGCGCGCCGAGCTCGGCGGAAAGATCTTCCGCGCCCCAGGTCAGGCCGGTAAGGCGCGCGCTCGAGCCGGCAAAGGTGCCAGTGACGAACAGCGAGGCCGCGGTTTCGGTGGCGAGCGCGAGAATCCTGACGTGGCCATCGGGCAGGCCGCCGATCGCCTCGCGCACCGCGAGTTTTGCATCGGCGTGCACGACGGACGCGCCGCCTTCCGCCTTCGGCAGCATGATGGCGTCGGGCTTTGCCGGCACGACGGCATCGAGATCGGCGTCAATAAGGCCGGTCTGCAGCCCGTTCACGCGCACCAGGATATAGGGCCGCGACGCCGCGGCAATCGCATCCTTGAGAAACGCCGCCGCGCTCTCGCGCGCCTTCGCCTTGCCGTCGTGGGCGATCGAATCTTCGAGATCGACGATCAGCGCATCGGCACCGCTCGTCATCGCCTTGTCGAGCTTTTTCGCGCTGTCGGCCGGAACGAAGAGGAGCGAGCGCATCGCTTAATTCGCTCCCGCGGGTGCATATCCCTTGGGCGCTTCCTGCATCAGCGCCAGGGTGTGTCCGTCCGGATCGCGGAAGAAGGCCATCCACAGATCGTGGTCGTCCATCTTGGCGATCAGATGCGGCGTGCTGTCGAAGGCGAGCCCGCGTTTTTTCAGCTCGGCGACCGCAAGCGCGATGTCGGCGCAACGGAAATAGATGCAGCCGCGCCGTTTGATGTCTGTCATGTCGTTCGACTTTTCGAGCAGCAGGCGGACGCCGGCGCAGTCGAAGAATGTCAGGTTGCCGAAACGGTAAAGCTTTCTCAGCCCGAGTACCTTGTCGTAGAAGGCTTCGGCGCGATCGACGTCGCTGACTGGCAAACCGATCTGGCCAATCTGGCTGATGTTGAGCAGCATGGCATCACTTCGGCCGCATCAAGATTTGGGCCGCATCAAGATTTGGGCCGCATCAAGATGAACGCCTGGCGGCGGCATTCGGCGACCAGTTTGTTGTTCTGATTGTAGGCGCGGTGGTGAAACTCGACAATGCCGGCGCCGGGGCGCGATTTCGATTCGCGCTTGCCGATGATTTCGGTGGTGCAATGCACGGTGTCGTTCTCGAACAGAGGGTGGGGGAATTTGACCTCGGTCATGCCGAGATTGGCGATGGTCGTGCCGACCGTCATGTCGGACACCTGGATGCCGATCATCAGGCCGAGCGTGAACAGCGAATTCATCAGCGGCTGGCCCCATTCGGTCTCCTGCTCGCAGAACTGCCGGTCGATGTGCAGCGGCTGCGGATTGAGCGTCATGTTGGAGAACAGCATGTTGTCCATCTGGGTGACGGTGCGCGTATAGCGGTGCTCGACGGTTTCGCCGGGGATGAAATCCTCGAAATAGAGCCCGCCGCGCTTGTGCCGAACGGCTGCCTGCTGGGTCATTTTTCGCCTCCAGGAGCAAGTTCCATTAAGCCCCCGTTTACCATAATCGTTAATCATTCCTAAGTCCGGTGGGAGCCGGCGAGGGAGCCAACGCAATGCTGGTCGATTCCAGCAGTCACGCCGCCGGTTCGACGGTGACGGGCGCTATTCGTCAAGCGTCCGCGGCCACCGGGACGAGCTTCAATTATCTATTGGCGACGGCCCAGGTCGAGTCCGGATTGAACCCGCAGGCCGGCGCCGCGACGTCGTCGGCGCGCGGGCTGTTTCAGTTCATCGAGCAGACCTGGCTCGGCACCATCAAGCAGTCCGGCGCCCAGCTCGGCTACGGCCGTTATGCCGACGCCATCACCAAAACCTCGTCCGGCCATTACCAGGTGAGCGATCCGGCGATGCGCGCCGAGATTCTCAAGTTGCGCAACGATCCGACCGCGAACGCGGTCATGGCCGGCGCCTTCACCAAGGCCAATGCGGATTATCTGGCGACGAAACTCGGCCGGCAGCCGAGCGAAGGCGAGCTTTACATCGCTCACTTTCTCGGCGCCGGCGGTGCGGCGCGGCTGATCTCGCTTGCCGCCAACAATCCGAATGCCAAGGGCACGGACTATTTTCCGAACGCCGCCAACGCCAATTCCTCGATCTTCTATGATCGGACAACCGGTCACGCGCGCAGCCTCGCCCAGGTGCGCGACGTTCTTACCGCTCGCTACGACGTCGCCCGCAACGATGCCGTGCGCGCGGCGCAAGCCGCCAACGCTACCGGCGCTACCGTTACTCCCGGCACGCTCAGCGTCGCCCAAGCCACCGGCGCGCCTTTGGATCTTGCCGCCTTCGCGGCCCCAACCCCTGCTGCGGCACCGAACCCTGCGAATGCTGCGCCCACTGCGAAGACAGCGGCGGTGCCCGATACGGCCGGCATGACCGGCGCGTTCGCCGCGGCCACGCCGACGCCGGCCAAGCAGGCGACGAACGAGATTTTCCACGGACTATTCCAGGATACCGATCGCACCGCGCCGGTCGCGGCCGTGGTCAGCCAGCTCTGGACCACGCCGAATGCGCCACCGGACGGCAACGGCGCATCAAGCCAGCCGTCGCGCCGCGGCGACATGCGCAATCTGTTCAGCGACCCCGGGCAGGGGTCTTAACGTTTCGGCAACAATCGCAAACATTTATGGTGAACGCTTTGTTAAGCCGGCGCGTTTTAAGATCGCCGCTGCAATGATCCCGTGTTGCGTGAACCAGCAATGATCGTCCGCCATTTTCTCCAGTGGATACGCACCGCTCCGGCTGGCGAGCGGGCCGAAGCGACCAGCGCGCTGGCGCGTGCCTTCCTCTATTCCGATCTGTCGCCCGACGATCTCGGCGCCGCCGAGGGCGCGATGTTGATGCTGCTCGACGATCCCTCGCCGCTGGTGCGCCGCGCGCTCGCCGATGTGCTGGCCGCGAGCCCCGACGCGCCGCCGGCAATCATCTTCGCGCTTGCCGCCGATCAGCCGAGCATCGCCGCGCCGGTGCTGGCGCTGTCGCCGCTGTTCGTCGATGCCGATCTGGTCGATGCGGTGGCGACCGGCGGTCCGGCGGTCCAGGTCGCGGTCGCGACCCGCGCGGCGCTGCCGCGCTCGGTCGCGGCCGCAATCGCCGAAGTCGGCACCGCGGAAGCCTGCCTGGTGCTCGTCGAAAATCACGATGCCGACTTGGCCCCGCTGTCGACCGATCGCATCGTCGAGCGCTTCGGTCATCTCGCGGCGATCCGCGAGCCGCTGTTGGCGCGCGACGATCTTGCGGTGGCGACGCGGCAAACCCTGGTCGCCAAGCTTTCGCAAACGCTGGCCGGCTTCATCGCGGGACGCGCCTGGCTCGACCCCGATCACGCCCAGCGCATCGCGCGCGAGGCTTGCGAGAAGGCGACGGTCGCCATCGCCGCCGACAGCGCGACGTCGGAAGTTCGCCCGCTCATCCGCCACTTGCGCGTGACCGGCCAGCTCACGGCCGGCCTGATTTTGCGGGCGCTGCTTTCCGGCAATGTCGTGCTGTTCGAGGAAGCGCTCGCCGAGCTTGCCGACATGCCGGTCGCACGCGTCTCGGGCCTCATTCACGACCGCGGCAATGCCGGTTTGCGGGCGCTATTCGACCGGGCCGCGCTGCCGGCTTCGACCTATCCGGCGTTCAAGGAAGCGATCGAAGCGATGCGCGAAGGCGGCTTTGCCAGCGAGCCGGGCGACGCCGCGCGGCTGAAGCGGCGGATGATCGAGCGCGTGCTGACGCGCTGCGAGGATCAGGACCTCGGCGAGCTCGAGCCATTGCTCACGCTATTGCGCCGCTTTGCCACCGAAGCCGCGCGCGAGGAAGCGCGGTTGTTCTGCGATGGGCTGGTGGCGGAAAGTGTCGAAGCGGACGATTGCTCGGTCGCAGCTTAAGCGCCGGGAACCAGCGGCGGCGCGAAAATGTTTTCCAGATAATCCGGCCGGAAACTGTTTTCCACCTTGAGGAACTCGTCGGTGACTTCGCGCAGCCGCCTGGTCAGCGCGGTGGCGGCGTTGAGCAGGTCGGGACGGGCATATTCGCGGACCACGGCGCGTATGGCATCGACGTGCTGGTCGACCAACGTCAGCGGAATGCGCTGCATGTCCGGGGTGTGTTCGATGAGCCGGCACAGGCTTTCGGCGACCCCGGCAACGGCGGGAAAACCGAACGTGCTGGCTTCGCCTTTGATGTCATGGGCGGCGCGGAACAGCACCTCGTGGACCTTCTGAGTGAAGCCGTCGCGCTTGACGTCCTGCCGCGCGGCTTCCAGCCGGTTGCACTCGGACTCCATCCAGCCGGAGAACTCGCTCGACAGCTCGGCCAGCGCCGCTTCGGCGCGCGCTACCGGGTCGTCGACGACGTCGCCGCCTTGCGCCAAAACCTTGCGCAGCTCATGCGGCGGCGTGATCACTTCGTAATCGGCGTAAGTGGCGACCGATGGGGTGTCGTCTTTACGACGGGACATCGCTAGTCATACTCCTGGGCGTCAGACTCTTGGGCATCAGACCATCACCCGGGCCTTTTCGAGCAGCGGCTGTTGGCGCATCACCTCGGCCTTGCCGCCCTTGCGCCGTTCCGGGCCGACATAGTTCGGGTTGACGTTGCGGCGCCGATCCGGCCCGAAATAGGTCCGGGTCTTGATGAACGGACGTGGATTGGCGACGACGTTGAAGATGCGCTCGTAGAGCGCCTTGGCGGAAATCGGCTTGGCCAGGAACTCGGTGACGCCGGCATCGCGGGCGCTGACGACGCGTTTCTTCTCGGAATGGCCGGTGAGCATGATGATGGGCACGTAGGGGTTGGCGTTGGCGCCGGTTTGCCGGATCATCTGCGTCAATTCCAGGCCGTCGAAGATCGGCATGACCCAGTCGGCGAGCACGATGTCGGGCATGTAATGGGTGAAGGCTTCGAGGCCGGCGGCGCCGTCTTCGGCTTCGTACACCTCGCGGGTGCCAAAACCATGCAGCAGCGTGCGCAGAATGCGCCGCATATGCGCGTTGTCGTCGATGACCAGAAAGCGCAGCCGGTTGAAATCGATGCGGACCATGCAAACTCCCATGCGGCGCACGCCGGGCGCACCTCCGCACGGTGAAAAGGTAAATATTTGTCGTTAACGCGCGGTTACTTTTGGGTAGTGCCTCAGTTTGAAATCTGCGAAAGTGCCGGTAGATTGGGAAGCCACGAGCACAAAATGGGCGAATATTCCGACAGAGTAAGGGCTGACATCGTCAGCGATAACCGGGCGCGCAGTATCCTTTACCTGGTCTATGGCGCAATAGCGGTCGCCGCTGTCTGCCTGCTCGGGGGTTTTGCGACGATTGTGCTGGTTCTCGGTCTAGGGCCGGTTCTAGCGCTCATCGTCGTTATTGAAATCTACTACCGGATACAAGATTGGCGGCGAGTTCGCGCCGCAGAAGAGGTCGATGCCGACATTGCAAAATTGCGGCCGGAAAAATCGACCGAGGCGATGCCCGTCAACGTCATTCGTAAATTGCGGGGTAGGGCGCAACAAGCGCAAAGCGCCGGTGAACCGTACCTCGCTGCCGACTTGCGGCTCGCCGCCGCGACGATAGAGCGGCTGGATCGCGAACCGTAGCTACGGTTAAGCCGCGGATATGTGCGGTTTTTAGCGCTGCGCCGAACGGCCTGCCGCTTTAGCCGGCAGCGTCTTCAGCCAGCCTTCGATGACGCCGGCGATGGCGTCGCTGTTCTTCTCCAGCATCATCATGTGGCCGTTGCCGTGAATGCCGCGGTCGGCGAGATGGATGAAGGTGTTGGCGACGCCGGCCTGGGTCAGGTAGGCGGCGGTGCAGTGATCGTAGGAGGCGTGATAGGACGCCTCCGACGAGATGATCAGGACTGGGATATCCTTGAGGTTCGTAAGCTTGCGCGCCGGCTGGGCTTGCGACCAGCAGCGCACCAGATCGGGCTTGTCGGCCTTGTCCTGACGCACGAAGGCGAGTTGCTCACCGTCCTTGAGCGGCGGATCGTAGGTGAGCGGTACGTCGCCGAGACCGGAGATCTTGGTCTTGGCGGCATCGCTGAACCAATCGGGCGCGCCCTTGAACTCGATATCGTGGGCCGGCGGGCCGCTCGGCTCGATGGCGACGATCGCTTTCACCAGGTTCGGCCGCTTATCGGCGATCGGCCAGCCCATGGCGCCGGACTGCGAGTGGGTGAGCAGGATCGCCGGGCCGATCTTGTCGAGCAGCGCCGCGCCGGCGTCGCGATTGAGCTCCTGCTGCTTGGCGAAATCTTTCAGCGACGGAAATTGCGACGCGTAGAACTGGTCGAAGATGGGGTCACCCGGCTGCGCCGCGCCCGGCCATTGGGTGTGCAGATGCGCTTGCGGCCACAGCTTATAGCGCTCCGGCGCGGCGAAGCGCTGTAGCTCGCGCTCGAGCTCGGGCGCTGTCATCGCGCCATAACTGTCGGTCCAATAACCGGCGCGCCCGCGCGCGACCTGATCGACCACATAGACGGCGTAGCCGCGGCGCAGGAAATATTGCGCCCAACCTTCGCGGCCGTCGGGCGTGCCGGTGAAATTGGTGCCGGTCTGGCTGCCGCCGTGGATCATGACGATGGGGTAGGGGTGCAACAGCTTTTGCGGAATCTGGAATTCGGCATAGAGCTGCCCGACCATCGGCGAGCCGGGCAGCGATGTGTCGATCTTGCCGCCGGCAAACAAATAGCCGGATTTGGCGATGACCAGCGGCGGTTCGGCTGCATCGGCCTGACGCGCCGTGCTCCACGGCAGCGCCGCGAGACACGCCGCCGCAATCCGGCGAATGATCGTCATACGGAAATGGCTCCCGGTCCTCGTGTCCATGGTCGACCCCTTTAATCGGATGGCGGACGACAGACGACGGACGACAGATAAGGGATATTTTTCATCCGTCCTCTGTCGTCCCTCGTCCGTCCTCTGTCTTCAGTATCCAAACTGTTCGCTCAAGATGCGCTCGTCGAGGCTATGGCCGGGATCGAACAGCATGTGCATGTCGATGCTGTGATCCATGCTGATCTCGACGGAGCGGACCGAGCGCACCTCGTCGTGATCGGCGACGGCGGCGACCGGGCGCTTTTCGGCTTCGAGCACCTCGATGGTGACCTTGGCACGGTCGGGCAACAGCGCGCCGCGCCAGCGCCGCGGCCGGAACGGGCTGATCGGGGTCAGCGCCAAAAGCGGCGCATCGATCGGAATGATCGGCCCCTGCACCGAGAGATTATAGGCGGTCGAGCCGGCGGGCGTTGCCAGCAACACGCCGTCGGCGACGAGCTGGGCGAGGCGCTCCTTGCCGTCGATAAGCACGCGCAGCCGTGCCGCCTGGTAGCTCTGGCGGAACAGCGAGACTTCGTTGATGGCGCGGTGGCGGTGGATGCGGCCGGCGGCATCGCGCGCACGCATCAACAGCGGATGAATGACGCTGACATGGGCGGCCGACAGCCGTTCGGCGAGGCCGTTCACGGAAAACTCGTTCATCAGAAAGCCGACCGTGCCGCGGTGCATGCCATAGATCGGCTTGCCGGAATTCATGAACCGTTGCAGGGTCGCCAGCATGAAGCCATCGCCACCGAGCGCGACGACGACGTCGGCGGTTTCCGCCCGGGCGTCGCCGTAGCGGCGAACGAGCTGGCGGCGCGCCTGCTGCGCCGCCGGAACGTCGCTGGCGACGAAGGCGATGCGCTTGAAATGGGCTGCGGTCCGGCGCTTTGCCATAATGGGATCGGGCTATAAAACAGCGGCGGCGCGGCGCCACGGGGGTCAAAATGGAACGCGCGGTGTTCGTCTATACGACCTATCCATCCATTGTCGAGGCGGAGGCTGCGGGCCGCGCCCTGGTCGAGCGCCGATTATGCGCCTGCGTCAACATCCTCCCCGGCATGGTCTCCTTGTACTGGTGGCAGGGCACGATCGACCGCGGCGATGAAGTGGTGATGATCATAAAGACCCGCGCTTCGCTTGCCGAGGCGGTGCGTGCGGCGGTTCGGCAGATGCACTCCTACACCACGCCTGCCATACTCGTGCTGCCGATCGAAAATGTCGATCCGGACTACCACGCTTGGATCGTGACAGAAACGCGAGGGGAGAAGACGTGAGCAGGCTCGCCGCGATTGCGCTTTTCGTCGTCGCTGCGGTTGTCGCGACGCCGGCTCGCGCGCAAACTTTCCCCGATCACCCGATCAAAGTGGTCTCGGGCTATCCGCCCGGCGGACCGAGCGACACGGCGGCGCGCCTGGCGACCCAGGGGCTTTACGCCCAGCTTGGGCAGAACGTGCTGGTGGAAAACATCACCGGCGCCGGCGGCAGGATCGGAGCGCGGGCGGTCGCGCGGGCCACGCCCGATGGCTACACCTTGGCGCTCGGCGGCACCAACGACAATGCCGTCACACCGGCGCTCTACAAGAGCCTCGACTACGATCCGGTGAAGGATTTTGTGCCGGTGGCGGCAGTAGCGACCGACTCCCAGGTCATGGTGGTGAACCCGGCGGTACCGGCCCACACGCTCGCCGAGCTCGTGCAATACGCCAAGGATCATCCGGGCAAACTGTCCTCGGGCGCGGCCATCGGCATCGCCCCGCATCTCTTGCTCGAATATTTCCGCGTGCGCACCGGCACCAACATCGTCTTCGTCCCCTATAAGGGCGCCGCGCCCGCCGTCGCCGATCTGTTGGGCAACCAGATTCAGATCAACGTGACGACCAAGGCGGTGCTGCTGCCGCACATCCTGGCCGGGCGCCTGCGCGCGCTCGCGGTGACGACCGAGCAGCGCTGGCCCGAGCTGCCCGACGTGCCGACGTTCCGTGAGAGCGGATATGACGGCTTTCCGGCGCTGCTGTGGTTCGGCCTGTTCGCGCCGGCCGGCACGCCTGCCGGCGTGATCGCCAAGATCAATGCGGCGGAAAATACCCATCTCAAGTTGCCCGAGACGCGGGCCGCGGTGGCTAATCTCGGCCTCGAAGCGCAGCCGCTCAGCCCGCAAGAGTTCGGTGCGGTGATGAGCGAGCAGGTGCAATTATGGGACAAGGTCGCGCGCGAGGCGGGCGTCAGGCTCGATTGAGGAAGGTGCAATGAAAACATTTCTTGCAGTCGTCTCTGTCGCCTCCGCGCTGTGCGCCGCGGCGCCGCTGCATGCGCAAACCTTTCCCGACCGGCCGGTCAAAGTTGTCGTGGCTTATCCCCCGGGCGGTCCGACCGATACGATCGCGCGGCTGGCGACGCAGGGCATCGCGGAACAGCTCGGCCAGAACATGATCATCGAAAATATCGCCGGCGCCGGCGGCAGAATTGGCGCGCGCGATGTCGCGCGCGCGGCGCCCGACGGTTACACACTGCTGCTTGGCGGCAGCAACGACAACACCATCGCGCCGGTGCTTTACAAAAACCTCGACTACGACCCAGTGAAGGATTTTGTGCCGGTGTCGGCGGTAGCGACCGACTCCAACGCGGTCGTCGTCAATCCGGAGGTGCCGGTGCATACGCTCGCGGAGCTCGTGAGCTATACCAAGGCCAATCCGGGCAAGCTCACGTCAGGCGCAACGCTCGGCATCGCGCCGCATCTGATGCTCGAATTCATCCGGGTGCGCACCGGCGCCGACATGGTGTTCGTTCCCTATAAGGGTGCGGCGCCGGCCATCGCCGACGTGCTGGGCAACCACATCCAGGTCAATGCCAGTGCGAAGTCGGTGTTGCTGCCGCTGATCAAGGCCGGCAAGCTGCGCGCGCTTGCGGTATCGAGCGCCGAGCGCTGGCCGGAGCTGCCTGACGTGCCGACGCTGCACGACAGCGGCCTCGACGGTTTCCCGACGGCGGTCTGGTTCGTGCTGATGGCGCCCGCGGGGACCTCGCCGGCGGTCATCACCAGGCTCAACGAGGCGGTCAATCTGAATATTTTGGGCGAGCCAGTCCGGGAGGGGATCAGAAAAATCGGTCTGGAACCTCATGTGCTTGCCCCCGACGTGCTGGCCAAGGTGATCGCCGACGAGACGCAGCTGTGGCAAGGGGTGGCGCGCGAGACCGGCGTGCATCTGGAATGACATTTCCAACGAGATTGGCGGCAACGCGTGAGCGGCGCGATGCTTGAAACCGTCACCATTGCGTCCGACGGGCTAAACCTGTCCGGCGTCGTGCATGTGCCGGACGACTATCGGCCCGGCGAACGGCGGCCGGCGATCATCATGATGCACGGTTTTGGCGCCAACAAAAACGGCGGACCCGAATGGGCCTGCCGGCAATTCGCCGCCTGGGGCTATGTCGCGTTGCGCTTCGACTATCGCGGCTGCGGCGACAGCGAGGGCGAGCGCGGTCGCGTCATTCCAGCCGAGGAAGTCGCCGATGCGCGCAACGCCGTCACCTATATGGCGGGCCGTGCCGACGTCGATCCCGAGGCGATCGCGCTGTGCGGATCGAGCCTCGGCGGTGGCGTCGCGGTGCAGGCGGCCGGTCTCGATCCGCGGGTCGCCGCCGTCATCGTCGAGAACGGCGTCGCCAACGGCGAGCGCATGATCCGAAGCATGCACAGCGCGGAATCGTGGGCCAAATTCTGCGCGCTGCTCGACGACATCGCCGCGCATCGCGAGCGCACCGGCACGGCGAAGATGATCCACCGCTTCGATATTTTCGAAATGCCGAAAACGCTGCAGGTCAACCTGACATCGAACGGCTCGCTGATGCAGTTCACCGGCGAGACCGCGATCGGCTTCTTCATGTTCCGGCCGGAGGAATTCGTAGCCCGCATCGGCCCGCGGCCGATCCTAATCCTGCACAGCGCGACCGATACCGTGACCAATTACGAAGAGGCGTTCAGCCTGGTGCGGCGGGCCAAGCCGCCGGTGGAGCTGCATCTCCTCGATGGCGTCACGCATTTCATGTTCGTCGACGCCGATCCGCGCGTCGCGCTCACTCTGCGAAACTGGCTGGACCGTTATTTCCCGGCCCGCCGATAAAGTTGACTCGTCATTGCGAGCGAAGCGAAGCAATCCAGCGGCTTGCGCAGCCTCCTGGATTGCTTCGTCGCTTTGCTCCTCGCAATGACGGCTGATTCAATCCGAGCTCAGATCGATGCCGCGGCCTAGTACGTCCTGGTGCCGTCGATGACTTCCTTGAGCGCAACATATTCGTGGCATTCGGTGTTGCCGCAGATCATGTGCACCTTTTCGAGGTCGTCCTTGGCCTTGAGCAGATTGCCTTGCTCGGCCTGCCACATGCCGTAATAGGACCAGGTCAGCGCGTGGTTCGGATCGGCGGCGAGCGCCTTGTCGTACCAATATTTGGCGTCGTCGTAGCGGCCGAGCTTGCGGCTGGCGTAGCCGATCAGGGTTGCGACATCGACATTGTCGTCATAGCCCATGGTGCGCAGCGCGGCGATGCCGGCGACATAGTCGCCCTTGTCGTAGACCAGCGCGTAGGCCTTGTGCCAGTCGTTGAGGAATTTATCGGCCGAGCTGCTCTTTGGCTTCTTGGTCTTCTGCTTCGTGGTGTCGGACGGCGGTGGATTTTGCGGCGCCGCCGGGCTGTTGGTCTCCATGGCGGCGGCAAAGCGGGGCGCGCCGATGGCGACGCTCAGGACGATGGCGGCGAGCAAGGGGATTTTGCGCATGAATTCCTCCCGGTTGGGGTACCGCGATAAGAACACCGCCAGCATAGCGATTCATCCCGGCCGCGGCACTATCGAAAAAGTCGTGGTATTACCGAAAGTTCACGTAGGTGAACGGTTTCCACTGGCGCGCTTCAGGGGGCATTCAGTGCCGGCGGCGTAAATCTCCTCTCGACAATCGGCGCGACTCGCATCCGACGCCGTCAAACAAACGAGGAGAACACCATGTTGAGGAACTTTACCGCAGCCCTGATCGCGACCGCCCTGGTCGCCGGCCCGGCACTCGCGGCGCAGCCTTCGAGCGATGCCGGTACGGCGCCTGCGGCCGCCGCCGCGTCCGCCAACACCAAGGGGCAAAGCGCGATCAAACAGAGCGAAGCGCTCAAGCCGGTCAAAACGGTCAAGCACGCGCGAACCCATGTCCGCCATCACGTCGCCCATGTGGCCAAACACCTTGCCAATAAGCCCGCCAAGGCCGCGAAGAGCGTGAAGTCGTCGGCGTGACGGAATTGCTTGCGGCCCGGGATCTCAGGAACCAGTGATGAGGTCGGAGCCCGGATCGTATGCACCGACTTGCGGGCGTTCTTTGTGCTCGCCGTTCGCCCGCAAGTCGGATCTTTATTCCGCTCCCCCTTGTGGGGAGGGGGCAGGGGTGGGGACGCGAAGTATTGCGCAAGCGTCGGGAAGGAATCACAGCGTCGGCTGCCACGGCACCGGCACGTGCTCGTAGCCGTCCGCGGTCTTGATCAGATGGCCGCAAGCCGGAAACGGGAAGTGATAGCCGGTCACCAGCATGCGGTCGGCTGAGGCGCGATCGAACAGTTTTTTGCGCGTCGCCACCGCGGCATCGCCGTCGATGTCGAAAGCGGCCTGCCAGTCGGGATGGCGCGCGAACACCGCCGGATGCTGCGCGGTGTCGCTCAACACCATCAGCGACTGATCGCCGGAATGGACCGCAAAGACGGTATGGCCCGGCGTGTGGCCCGGCGCCGGCAAGGTGACGATGCCGGGCGAAACTTCTTGGCCCGGCTCGTAGCGCGTCACCTGCTTGGCGATGTCGGCAAAGATGCGCCGCTGGTTGAGGAAGGTGAGTTTCAGATCCGGCGCCGCCGCGTTCAAATTGGCGTCGTCCATCCAGTAGGCCCATTCCGGCGCCGGCACCAAAATCTCGGCATTGGGGAAGATCAGCGCGTTGTCCTTGTCCTTGATGCCGTTGATGTGGTCGGGATGGAAATGCGAGATGACGATCTGGTCGACAGCCTTCGGATCGATGCCGGCGGCGGCGAGATTGGCGCCGATCATGCCGGCGGTCGGCGCGATCTGGCCGCCGGTGCCGGTGTCGATGAGGACCAGCTTTTTGCCGGTATTGACGATCAGCGTGGTGAACGGCGTCTCCAGCCTGTCGTGCGGCATGAACGCTGCATCGAGCGCGTGCTCGACTTCGGCGAACGGCGCGTTGCGGATGAATTTGTCCGTGATCGGCCGATACCAGATGCCGTCATAGAGCGCGGTCAGCTCGAACGCGCCGATCTTGTAGCGATAGAGGCCCGGCGCCTGCTTGTCGGCCGGCGGCGCTGCTGCGGCGGCGGGACCGGCGCCGGCGACGAGGGCCGCGGAGCCGGCGAGAAGAGAGCGGCGGGTCAGCATCGGCGTCCTTTTGGCGGCCCAAGGGCAATGGTAGGAAGGCGATGGTAAGCATAGTTGCAACCCATTATGGCGAAAAACGCGAGGGGATTTGCGCCCGTGCTCAAGTGTCGCTGGATCGTGTTTGCCGCGTTCCTTGCCGCTGTCACCTCAGGCGGAGCGGCCGCGCAAGGCGATGCCGGTATCTGCACGATCGCGACGACCTGCTCGGAGGCTTTTTTCCAGTGCGTCTACACCCGCTGTCCGGCGGTCCTGAACGCCGATTGCACGGCGCGCTGCAAATCGCAGTTCAACGGCTGCATGGGGACGGGTGCATTCGCCGCCCGCGACTGCCGGGGTAAATCCCTCATCCGGAAATAAACCGAGATAAGCTCGTTGCCGAAACCGGCAATCGCATGTAGGACCGGGGCTCCACCGAGGAAGCAAAGCGACAATGTCGAAGCAATCGCAACGCGACGAAGCCGAGCGGCTGGTGAAAGAGGCGCTGGAGCGCAAGACCGTCGCCGTCAAGCAGGGCAACACCCGGATCGAAGCCATCTGCGGCAAGTGCGGCGCGCCCAACCGCGTCACGGCGGCCCCGGGCGAGACCCGCGTCGCCTATACCTGCAAGGAATGCGGCGACAAGCAGAAGACGTTGTAAGGCGCGGTCGCCAGCGAGTTCGCAACCGCGTTGCCGGCCGCTTGGCCACTTGCTTCAGTTGTCGTCGTCGTCATAGTCATTAGGATCAATGGGCAATCTCGTTCCGATACCGTTGTCGGCCTGGGCCTCATGTTTCGAGCAATCGACGGTGCAGTCAGGGGCGCCGATGACTCGAATCTGTGTGCTCGCCGTATGAGCGACTGCAAACATCGCCAGCGCTGCCAAAACCGCAATCACGATATGGGCGCGCATGACCGCCTCTGTATCTGACCCGGCTATCATATTGGCGGCTATTCTTGTTTGATTCCGCAAGAGGAACTTATCGCCACTGCGAATGATTTTTGGGCAGCATGCCACCGAAGATGTCTTGCCGCTGAACTGAGCGACCCCGCTTTAAGAACTGCTAAATGTCGCCAGGAGTCGCTTTATTTATTGGTGCCGGGTGAGAGGATTGAACTCCCGACCAACGGTTTACAAAACCGCTGCTCTACCGCTGAGCTAACCCGGCTTTTCAATGGCTTGGCTTTTTCCTTGAACCAATTGGGTACCATTTAGGTACCAATTTCTATTCTCCAATGATTCACCAGGAGTTGATAGCAGGGGCGGTGCGCCAAGTCACCGTGTCGCCGTCAAGGCCGTTTCGGCTTGCGCTCTGTTTCCGATTGCGGGATACCGGCGCAAAATCGATCTGCTTTGGGGTTCCAGAATGAAGGCGTGTGTGGTCGGAGCGACCGGACTTGTGGGCGCAGAGCTGCTGGAGCTCATTCCGAGGGCTTGGCCGGGTTGCGACATCGATCTCTATGCGAGCAAGACGCAGGAGTTCGCCCATAGGGGCAAAACCTACTCCGTGTCGGCGGCCACCGCATTGGAGCGTTCAGATGCTCCCACGGGCGACTTGGCGTTCGTCGCGCTCGATGACGACTATAGCCTGCGATACGTGCCACGGCTGGTCGAACTCGGGTACCGCGTCATCGACAAAAGCAACGCGTTTCGCGCTGACCCGAAAGTGCCTCTTGTGGTTTCCGGTGTGAACTGCGACCTCGTCGGCGCTCACAATCTGGTGGCCAATCCAAACTGCACCACCATACCGCTGGCGATGTGCCTTTCGGTCCTGCATCAGGAATGGGGATTGGAGGACGTGGTGGTGAGCACCTATCAGGCGGTGAGCGGCGCGGGCAAGGCCGCGCTGCTCGACTTCCTGGCCGGCGCGAAAGAAGCCTATGAACGGATCGCGCGGGAGCAAGACGTGCTGGGTTCGAGTCATGACGTCTCGGCCTATGTCGGAAACACGGTTCCGCACAATGCCAGGACTGACGACACCGGCTTTTCAAGCGAAGAACGAAAGTTGATGGCGGAAACCAAGCGCATCCTTGGTATCGGCGATCTCTCCATCTGTGCACAATGCTGTCGAGTACCCGTCGCCGTCGGCCACTACGAAAATGTTTGGGTGCGTTTGCGTCATCCGACGGACTTGGATGAGATCGAGCGTATCCTCGGCATGGCGGCATCGCGTTGGATTGATCTGTTTCCCGGCAGTGAAGGAAGCGAGCTCACGGCTCTTGCCACTGTTCATCGACGGGATCGGGCTCTGGTGGGCCGGATCAGGCGTGATCCGCGCGACAGCGCCAAGAAATCCTTCTGCCTTACGATTGCCGCGGATAATATTCGTCTCGGAGCGGCGACGAATGCCGTCCGCGTCGCCTCGAGGTGGTTCCGTTCTGCCGATCCGGACTTGGCCTGGATTTCCACGCAAGCGCGTCCCGCCAAAGCGAGAGTCGCTTAAAATCCCGCCGCGAGGACTGCGCGCAATTCAGCTTGGTGCCCATGATCACCGCTGAGGATTTCATCAAGGCGGCCGGCGACAGGGGCCATGATTTCTACACCGGCGTGCCGTGTAGCTTTCTCAGCCCGTTGATCAATGGGGTGCTGTGCAGCAGCGCTCTGACATATGTCGGCGCCGCAAGCGAAGGCGAAGCCGTTGCGATCGCCGCGGGCGCGTGGCTGGCGGGCCGAGGAACCGTCGTGATCTGTCAGAACTCCGGGCTCGGCAATGCGGTGAATCCCCTGACGTCGCTCAATCCGCCGTTTCGCATCCCTACGCTTCTCGTGACCACATGGCGGGGACAACCCGGCCTGACGGACGAACCTCAGCATGAAATCATGGGCAGAATCACGCGGGCTCTCCTGGACGTGATTGAGATCCCGCATGAGCTGTTTCCCGATTCGATGGCAGAACTCGGCCCCGCGCTCGATCGTGCAGGCGGCAGAATGGAATCCAGCGGCTTGCCCTTTGCATTTGTGATGCGGCGAGACGATGTCGAAGAACAGGAGCTGAGCGCGCCGCCGTTTCGTGTCTTGCCTGCCGCGGGGGAGCAAACCCGCCCGGATGAATCCGGCCCCACGCCATCTCGCGCAGATGTCTTGGAGCGCTTCCTGGCCCTGACCGATGACAGGACAGCGGTGGTCGCCACGACCGGCAAATGCGGTCGCGAGCTGTTTACGCTGTCGGACAGAGCGCAGCACCTCTATCAGGTCGGATCAATGGGTTGCGCCTCGGGAATGGCCTTGGGCATCGCCTTAAACAGTCCGCTGAAAATTGTGGTCCTGGACGGCGATGGCGCGGCATTGATGAAACTGGGCACGCTTGCGACCATCGGCGCCTACGCTCCCGGAAACCTGATCCATATTTTGCTCGACAATGGCGTTCACGATTCCACAGGCGGGCAACCGACGGTTTCCGCCTCGGTTGACTTTGCCGCGGTGGCGCTGGCTTGCCGATATCGGTCGGTCGCTCGCTGCAGCAGCCTTGAATCGTTCGAGGCCGCCTATCGCTCGGCTGCGGACGGCGGCGGCCCGGCGATGATCCACGTCCGGATAACGCCAGGCTCGATGGCAAAGCTCGGACGGCCGACGGTGGCTCCAGCTGTTGTTGCGCGACGATTCAAGAGTTTCCTTTCGGAAGCCGGTCGGATGCCCTAGAAAAGATAAATCGTTCAGGCTTGAGCACTCTCTGACGTCGAGGGTTTCGGCCGGTGTGCGGTCTTAACCATATGTCGCGCAGATAATTTGAATGGAACTTTTACACGACGGATTGCGGATCACACAAAGGGGCGAAAATGAGACTCGCGTGGCCGCTCAGCTGATACGCGCTATGCAATCCCGGGCCGTGCGAATGACTCCATTGGTGCTATGACGCCTCTCGCTTTGCGTTGCTTGACCCCGCCATCACCTCACGGTTTGGCGGGGTTTTCATTTGCGAGTGACGGCAGTGCGAGGCGTCCAAATGTAACGAGTAGGAGTCTATCGTATGAAGTTAACGACATTATCGGTCGCCGCTGCGGCCATGGTGGTGTTTGCGCAATCGGCACAAGCGCGCGAGCATTATCGCCAGCATCGGCATCATGCCGCGCATTTTGCCCGGCATTATTCGCCGCCAGGACTTGTTGATCAAAGACGCGGCGATGATGCCGCGCAAAACATGTTTGCCGAGCATGGGCAAAATTATTTTGGCCAAAGCGATTTCAGCCGAAATTACGCGAGCCGAAATTACTCAGAGCAAAGCTATCCGCAACGAAGCGCATACGGCGGCCAAATCGGTGCCGGTATCGGCGGGCGTCCGTCGGCGTGGTGCGGTTGGGAGATGCGGCAGCTGGTGTCGGGCGATCCGGGTCCCGCGTTCAATCTGGCGCGCAATTGGGCGCACTGGGGACAGGCCGGACCAGCGGGCGTCGGCGCGGTCGTGGTCTGGTCGCACCACGTCGGCAAGATCGTAGGCCAAGAGGATGGCGCGTGGGTCATCGAATCCGGCAACGACGGCAACCGCGTCCGCACCCGGCCGCGCTCGATCGCCGGCGCCATCGCCATTCGCTGGGGATGATCGGATCACCCCGCGCCTCAACGTTCAGATGAACGCGCGAGGGCCGCTCGGAAAACCGGGCGGCCCTTACTCGTCGTGCACCTCATGCACGGCAACCACGCCGCGGCGCCAATAGCCGGCCGCGCGGGTCCATTTCGGATTGGCGCCGTGGTCGGCGATCAGTTGCCGGCGCAACGCTTTGGCGGTGAGCGACTCGCAGGCGACCCAGGCGTAGTAATCGCCGGCCGGCAGTTGCAGCGTCGACAGCGTCTTCGCCAGCACGTCGCTTGCGCCGGCGGCAGCGCCTTTGCGGTGTGCCCAGGTAACGGTCGCGTTCGTTTTGGTCTCGAAGGCAATCTCGTCGGCCGCACCGTCGACCTCGCCCACGACGACGACCCGCGTCCCTGCCGGCAATTCGGCGAGCCGCCGCCCGACGGCGGGCAGCCCGGTCTCGTCGGCGATCAGCAAATGCCAATCGTAGGTGGTCGGGATGATGAAGGAGCCGCGCGGGCCGCCGATCGACAGCGTTTGCCCCGGCTGCGCCTGCTCCGCCCAGCGCGTCGCCGGCCCGGCGTCATGAATGGCGAAGTCGATCTCGAGCGTATTTTTGATCGGGTCATAACGGCGCGGGGTGAAATCGCGCCCCAGCATGTTGGGCGCGCCTTCGGCGTTGGTGGTGCCGTCGGGGAAGAACAGCTTGATGTGGTCGTCGAAGCCCAAGCTCTTGAAGCCTTCGAGATCGCCGGTCAGCGTGACGCGGATCATGTGGGCGGCGATCTTTTCGACCTGCGTGATCGTCAGCATGCGGCGGCGCGGCTCGTGACGCACGCGCTGAGGGCTGCGCGGATCGGCCGGCGGCGCGGCGGCCGCGCGGGTCGCCACTGGGGCGGACATGGACATTGCAAAAAACTCCAAGGTTTTGGCTGTTGTACCGGGCAGTTGACGCGTCAACTGTGCGTTTCATCCGGTGGCGGATTGGTATCGTCCGGTGCGGGATCCGTTTCGGCGCGCCGGGCCTTACGCAGCGCAGCTTTTTCGTCCTTCTTGAGCTGCTTTTCCTCGCTGCGCGTGCGTGCCGCTCGCGCTCGCTCGGCGCGATCTCTTCCGTAGTTCGGCTTGAATGCCATGGGACGCTCGCTGGTTGATTCCTCACTGATGGGCGTTATATATGCATCCTGCGATGCCGTCGCAGCACCATATGGTTGCATCGACGTCGGAACGGCACGGATCATCAAGATCGCATGGCGACACGGCAAGAGCGAATCGGCGCCTTCACCCATGACGGCGTGCCGCCGGCGGACCAGCCTTTTGAGCTCCTGTGCGAGGATCACGTCGGCACCTATGTCATTCCGTTCCTGTGCCAATGGAAGAGCGGTGTTTGGCAAAGCGTGGCGACAAGCACCCCCATCGAAGCAACAGTGGTTGGCTGGCGCGCGCGTTGAAGGGTATTGGGTACACGTGAGCCTTCCGATTTGCGGTGGGACCAACGAGGTCGAGAGCGATGGCTGGTTTTAAGAATCCGGACTTGCATGAGCGGCAGGAGGCCGCCGCCAAGGCCAAGAAGGCGGCACTGCAGAAGTTTCTCGCCAAGGCCGCCGATCCGGCGCTGGCCGAACGGCTGACGGCGCGAACGGCGGGCGCCGCCGACCGCAGGGCGGTCAGAACTGTCCGCGAGGCCGAAAAAGCCGAAACCAAAGCGCGAGATGCCGAGCGCGCGCTTAAGGCGGAACGTGACGCAGCCTTGCAGGCCGAGCGCGACAAGACCGAGCGCGCCGAGCGAGAGCTGGCTCTGCAAGCCGAACAAAAGGCGGCCAGGGACGCCCGCTATGCCGCCCGCAAATCCAAATCGAAGCGCAAATAACTGAGGTTATCCATGGCGGCAGCACGTCAGTTGCGCCTCGGCGCCTTCATGCGGCCGGCGTCGATCCACACGGGCGCGTGGCGCTATCCCGGTGCCTGGCCGGACATGAACTTCAACTTCGCCCATATCAAGCAGTCGATCCAGGCTTTGGAGCGGGCGAAATTCGACGCGTTTTTCATGGCCGACCACATGGCCGTGCTCAACATGCCGATCGATGCGCTCAAACGCAGCCACACCTCGACCTCGTTCGAGCCGTTCACGCTGTTGTCGGCTTTGTCGCAAGTCACCGAGCGCATCGGGCTTGTCGCCACCGGCTCGACCACGTTCGATGCGCCCTATCACATTGCGCGGCGATTCGCCTCGCTCGACTGGATCTCCGGCGGCCGCGCCGGCTGGAACATCGTCACCACGTCCAATCCGGACGCCGCGCTCAATTTCGGCCTCGACGAGCATATGGAGCACGGCGAGCGTTATCGGCGCGCGCGGGAGTTCTACGATGTGGTGACCGGGCTGTGGGATAGCTGGGCCGACGATGCCTGGGTCCGCGATGTCGAGGACGGTGTCTTTTTCGATCCGGCGAAAATGCACGTGCTCAATCACAAGGGCAAATATTTCTCCGTGCGCGGCCCGGTCAATATCGCCCGCCCGATCCAGGGCTGGCCGGTGATCGTGCAGGCCGGCGCGTCCGATTCCGGCCGCCAGCTCGCGGCAGAGACGGCGGAAGCGGTGTTCACGGCGCAGAGCGATCTTGCCGTCGGCCGCGCGTTCTATGCCGACGTCAAGGGCCGCATGGAAAAGCTCGGCCGCGCCCGCGATCACATGAAGATATTGCCGGCCTGTTTCGTCGTGGTCGGCGATACGATGGAGGAGGCCAAGGGCAAGCGCGCAAAACTCGACAGTCTCGTCAACTACGCCAACGCCATCGCCTCGTTGTCGATCGCGCTCGGCCACGATGCGTCGAAATTCGATGCGGACGGACCGTTGCCGGAAATCCCCGAGAGCAATGCTTCGAAGAGCGGGCGCGAGCGCGCTATCGCAATGGCCAAGCGCGAAAACCTCACCGTGCGGCAGCTCGCGCAGCGGCTCGGCGGCTATTCCGGCCTCGCCATGGTCGGCACACCAACGACGATTGCCGACGAGATGGAGGAATGGCTGGAGACCGAAGGCTCCGACGGCTTTACGATCATGTTTCCGTATTTGCCCGGCGGCCTTGAAGACTTCGTCAATCAGGTCATTCCCGAATTGCAGCGCCGCGGTCTGTTCCGCCGCGAATACGAAGGCGCGACCTTGCGCGAAAATCTCGGCCTGCCGCGGCCGACGAATCGGTATTTTCAGAACTGATGGTCGATATTATTGGGCCGCGGCAAAGTCCGTCGCGTCGAAGCGCACCCGCTGGTCGGCGCTGAGTTTTGTTTCGAAGTCGGCCAGCGCGGTCTGGATGGAGACCAGCGCGCGCCAGGTCGCGTCGAGGCGGGCTTCGATGGCTCCCAATCGTGCCAGCGGGTCGCTCGGCAACGATAAAGGACAGTTGGCGTCGAGTTCGTTGGCCGCATTGCGGAAGGCCTGCTTGAGACCATCCATCGCATCGCGCTGGGCGTAGGTCGGCTGCACGGCGAGCGAAATCTGCTCGATCGAAGCGTCGACTCTGGTCGGCGCAACAGCGCAAGCCGGCGCGATAATGTTGGCGCGGCCGGGGCGGACGGCGGCTGTCGCCGTCGAAAGCGGCACGCCGAAGCGGGCGCGTTGCGTGTCGTTCAGCGATTGCTCAAGCTCCTGCAACGGCGGGCGGACAAAATCGAGCGCCTCGGCAAGTTTTTCGGTCTGCCATTCCATCAGCTGCAGACGCGCGGCGGGGTCTTGCGGAATCTCGCCCGGGCAGGCTTTGGCCAAATAGTCGGAGGCAAAGCCGAGCGCCCCGCCGAGCTTTTGCATCTGTTGCAACTGATTGCCGGTCGGCCTGATTGCGGCGCGTATGCGCTCGGCGACGGCAGACTGGCGGTTGGGTTGCGGACATGCCGCTGCATTTTGATCCGGCGCCGTTTTGGCAAACGCGGTCTGCAAGATGGCGTCATAGCTGAACGGCCAAGGCGACGCCGACGGCGGCGAAAAGATTTCGTCATAGACCGCCGGCAGAGCCAGGACAGGGTAGAGCAGCGGCGACATCAGGCCTGGCGACGCCGGCCCCTGCGCGCTCGCCGCCCCTTGGCCGGGCGGGACCGTCTTGAGGCTCGCCTCGTCGCGCAACGCGGGGGCATCATGATGGCGGTGCCGGTAGCCGAAATGCGGTATGCCAAGATAGAATGGCCCGATACGCAAGCCAAAGGCGGCGCTTGGCAACGGCGAAAAGGCGGCGGCGGCAAGCGCGGCAACCGCAACGATCGTACCGATTTTCCGCATGATCAGGCACCCAAAATAGCGCCGTCAAAGGTAGGCGAGTATCAACGCGCTCAGGGGTGAGACGGTTCCACGGGATTGAGGCCTGGCGCGGGCTCACCCTGCCGCTTGTCGCCCAAGCGTAAGAGCGGAACCAGCACGAAGGCAAACGCCGTGACCGCCGCCGATATCAGGACCAGCGGCCGCATATTGTGGTCGAATATGTGCCCGTAAAGGAAGGAGCCGACATTGTCGGCCGCCGACGACGCCAGATTGCTGACCGACATCAGCACGGCAAAGGCGAAGCCTTCGGCGCGGGGCGGACAATAATCGGCGGCAAGCGTCAGCGACGCGACCATCGCCAGCATTGCCGCAAAGCCGTAGCAGAAATAAATGATCGCGGCCGAAACTTCGCTCGACAGCAACACGAACGCCGCCGTGGTCAGCGTGCCGAGCACGATGCTGAGATTGAGAAGGTTCTTCAACGTCAGCTCGCCGAGGAGCCGGCGATAGAGCAGCGCGCCGACCACCCAACCCGCCGACGAGATCGAGCCGAGAATGCCAATATAGGCTTGCGAGAATTGCAGGCTGTCGGTCATGGTGAAATAAAGCGGCGTGCTCAATCCGGGACTGAAATTGTACAGAAACAGGAATCCGGTGATGAGCCACAGCTCGCGGCGCCGGAACGATGCTTTCAAGCTTTCGAACGTGTCTTTCATCCCCGCAATATTGACCGATACTTTTTTCTCGGGAACCAAAAGCAGAGTCCCGACGATGACGACAAGGGGCGCGACCGCAACGATCGCGGCGGCGCTGTGCAGCGCTCCGGCCGGCGACAGATGCTCAACCAGCTGGCCGCCGAGGACGGCGGCCGCCATCGCCGCAATGTTGAACCACAGCCATTGTTGATTGACGAACGTGCCGCTCTCGTGCAGCCGCTGGCCGTTCTCCACCAGCACGGCACCGCACAGCGTGCTCGATATCGCCATCGTATAAGCGGTGACCATGAGCGGGATGAAGAGGTCGCCTGGCGCCGTGAGTTGCGTCACCCAGATGAAGCCGATGATGGCCGCGACATTGACGAGCAGCAGGTAGCTTTTGCGCCGATAGCCGAACAGCGGCACGAAATCGGAAATCAAGCCGTAAAGCGGCTTGATGATCCAGGGCAGGTTGAACAGCGTGATGAAGCCGGTGATCTGCACCGGCGTCCAGCCTTGCGAGGCTTTGAGATAATTGTTCAACGGCTGCGCGATCAAGCCGCCAATCTGGCCAAGACCTTCGACGACATAGACCAGGGCGAAGAACAGCAGCAGATGGTCGAAAGCTTTCTTATCGTTGGCCACGCTCTCGGGCTGCGGCAGTGGCAGCGAGGTTTGGTCATTCATCGGATCGAAGCCAACAGTCACCGAGTGTATGGTCGAGGATTGCGTACTCGGTATAGCATCGGTGCGGGTGACTGTCGCAACCGCATAAGGCCGGTCACAACGGGAGAAACACCATGAATCGTGTCGTCAAAATGCCAGTGATACTCGCAGCGACCGCATTCGGCGCATCGGCGGTGTTGGCGCAAACGCTGCCGACGCATCGCATTCCGGCCGCGCTTGCGACCGAGGCGGCGAGTGAGGCGGTCGCGTCCTGCGCCAAAGGCGGCTACACCGAGACCGTGGTGGTCGTCGACGCCGACGGCGCCACGATCGCGGCGGTGCGCGGCGACGGTGCCGGCATCCACACCCTCGATAGCGCCCACGACAAGGCCTATACCAGCGTCACGTTCAAGAACGACACGATGGTTCTTGCAGACCGCGCCAAGGGCGACGGTCCGATCGCTGCGCTCGCCAAGCTGCCGCATATCCTGTTCTTTCCCGGCGGCGTGGTGATCAAGCTGAACGACGAGGTCATCGGCGGCATCGGCGCCGCCGGCGCGCCCGGCGGCAATCTCGATGACAATTGCGCCAAAGCGGGCTTGGAGAAAATTCGCGATCGGTTGAAGTGACGCGGATTGTCTCACACGCTGGGTATCGCGTGCAAAACCGGGAACAACATCCCGGCCAAGGTCGGTGGCCATGGGATCGCCAGCAACTGGTCGAACACCACATAGATCAACGCCACCACGCTGGCGGCCATTGGGATGACGATCTTCCACGGCTCGCGGCCTTCCAAGCGCATGAAGGCGGTAATGAAAATCGGTACGGTCGGGATAAGCCCGATCAACGCCATGCAGGCGGCAAAGCCGGCCATCCAGCCGAAGAACAAGAAGCCGCGGGTGAGGATGGTCTTGGTCGGCAGGTGCGCGGTCTTGGACGCGATATCCATGTGGATTTTTTGCGACTTGGCGGCAAGCGCGCCGCCGCCGTTGCGCTCGTGCAGGCCGAACACGTCGTTGATCAGGCTCAACGAGCAGAACAGGATCGCACCGGTGCCGACGATGGTCGGAATGATGCGGGCGGCGAAGGACCAGTCGAGCGATGCCGCAAGCATCGCGATGAACAGGCATAACAACCCGGCGGCAAAAATATTCTCCGGCGAAAACTTCGGATGGCCCCACTGCGAGACCATTCTTTTCACGCCGCCGTGGCTGCGGACGTCCGCCAACAGCGGCCGCAACAACGACAGCCCCGCCATGATGAACATGACCACGACGAACGGGCGGAGCATCCAGGAGATGCCGTAGCGCTGGATCGAGATGAACATGTAGCGCTCGATCACCTGGCCGAGGATGAAGCCGAGCACCAGCGGCGGCCGCGGCCATTTGAAGTGCTTCATCGCCCAGCCGAGCATGCCGAAGAACATCAGCGAGAATATATCGCCCCAGTTCCGCGACGCCTCGAACGCGCCGATATAGATCAGGCTCAGCACGCCGGGCATGAACAGCGTGTAACGCAGCGTCGCCACCTTCGCGAGCTGGCCGCTGAAGGCAAAGCAGAGCCCGGAGCCGAGGATATTGGCGATGGCGATGCTCCACACCATCGAATAGGTGATGTCGAGGTGCTTGGTCAGCATTTCCGGGCCCGGCACGAGGCCGTGAATCAGGAACGCGCCGAGCAGGATCGCCATGCCGGCGCTCGACGGCACGCCGAAGGCCACGGTCGGCACCAGCGCGCCGCCCTCGCGGGCATTGGTCGCGCTTTCGGCGGCGATGACGCCGCGCACGTCGCCGGTGCCAAAAGTTTCCGACGCGCCTTTTTCGGTGCGCAGTGCGTGGCCGTAGGAGATCCAGTCGATCACCGAGGCGCCGATGCCGGGAATGGCGCCCATCGCCGCCCCGAGCCATGAGCAGCGCAGGATCAAGAACCAATGTTTCATGCAGTCCTGCACGCCGAGCAGCATGCCGCTCTTGGTGTCGAGCGTCATGCCTTCCTGGACGACCGCCATACGCCCGATGGCGAGATCGCACAGCTCAGGCAGTGCGAAGATGCCGAGCGTGAGCGGCACCAGCGGCAAGCCGTCCCACAGATACAGCGTGTCCATGGTCCAGCGCAGCGTGCCCGATTGCGGGTCGGTGCCGATCATCGACAGCATCATGCCGAAGCACGCGGCGGTGAGTCCGCGCAGCGGCGCATTGCCGGAGAGAACCGCGACCATGGAAATGCCGAACACGGCGACGCCGAGAAGCTCGGGCGAGCCGATGTAAAGAATGATCGGGCGCAGGATCGGCAGCGCGACCGCCATCAGCAACGCGCCGAACAGTCCGCCGATCAGGGCGGCCATGTAGGAGGCGCCGAGTGCGCGCCCGGCTTCGCCGCGCCGGGTCATCGGATAGCCGTCGAGCGTGGTGGCCGCCGACGCAGCGTGGCCTGGCGCGCCGAACAGGATCGCGGCAATCGGGTCGGCGGTCGTGGTGGTGGCGCCAAGCCCAAGCAGCAGCGCAAAAGCCGTCGGCGGATCGAGATTGTAGGTGAACGGCAACAGCAGCGCCGTGCCGGCGATGCCGCCGATGCCGGGCAGAATGCCGAGCGATAGCCCCATGCACACGCCGGCGAAGAGATACATCAAGCGGGTGGGGTCGAGGATAATGAGCAGGGCATGCGCTGCGGAATGCAGCATGTCCGTTTCCATTGACGCTCCTCGCTGGCGGGTCGGTGACGAACGCCAGACTGCCGCACGCGTTGCCGGCACACGCAATCGGCCTTGAGGAGCCTCATTGCCCCCACGCTGACCGGGGCGATGTTAGTGGACTATTACGGCGCGGGCCAGCGTGGCGGGGCGCCGTAGCGCGTTCGCCGCCGCTACCCACCTGACAGGCGGGTGAAGTCGGACTAGGATTGCGCCGATATGGCAATGTCAGCCCGAGGAAGCCTGCGATGCAGATCGTCCAGTATGAAGATATCGAATGGAAGCGCGGCCTGCAGCATCGCGGCGGCACGTTTCACTACCGGCACCTGCTCAACGGCACGCCCGGCGCGCTCGGCAACTTCCAGTTCAATATCGGGCAGCTCGAGGGCGACTTTGCCTCGCCGCGGCACCGGCACAATTTCGATCAATTCCGCATCCAGCTCGAAGGCACGATGAATTTCGACCGCAACGGCAAGATGCCGGCGGGCAGCGTCGGCTATTTCCCGGAAGGCGCGCCCTATGGTCCGCAAAGCTCGGAAGGCACCTCGGTCACTGCGGTGCTGCAATTCGGCAGCGCCAGCGGCTCCGGTTACCTGTCGCGCGAGGAAGTCTATGCCGGCACGGAAGAGCTGAAAAAATTCGGCACGTTCGAGGGCGGCATCTTCCGTCGCCATGACGACGTCGAGGGCCGCCGCAATACCGACGGCTACCAGGCGATCTGGGAGCATATGAACGGCCAGCGCATGGACTATCCAAAGCCGCGCTATCGCGATCCCATCGTGCTCGATCCGGCCAATTACGAATGGCTGCCGGTCGACGGCATGCCCGGCGTGTCGGAAAAGCCGCTCGGCAGCTTCACCGAGCGGCAATGCGGGGCGTCGATCGTAAAACTTGCTCGCGGCGCCACCTATCGCGCCGGCGAACGCAGCGTCTATCTGGTGCTGTCGGGTTCGGGCATCGCCCATGACGCGCCGTACCGGCAATACACGGCGCTTCATCTCGACGACGGCGAAGCAGCCGACATCGTGGCGCGCGACGAGACGCAGATCGTGCGGCTTAAGCTGCCCGATCTGTCCGGTCTGCAGGCGCAGCGGCCGATGCAGGTCGAAGCCGCCGAGTAAGATGCCGCTGCCGTCGCTTTACGTCTCGGAACACAAGCCGCGCGAGTGGAGGGTTTCGCGCGCGGCGGCGTACGGCGCCGTGCTCGGTATCGTCGCCGGATTGCTCAAGACGTTGGCTCTCACGCATCAGGCGATCGCGACGAGCGTTCCGGAAATCGCTGGCGCGGCACTGGGCTTTGCGCTGTTGTGCGCCGGCGCAACGGCGTTGCGCAATTTCATCGCGCGACGCTTGATCTGGCCCGAACTGCAGTAGCCTCTCGCGGCCGACGCGGCGTCTGCCATCTCTATGCCAAGTTGCCGACGGCAAGCAAAACGTATGCGAAGATGGCAAGCCAAGCTCCGTACGTGGTGATGTACGGAATTGGCGTGAGAACACTGACCGTTGCGATAAGGGCGATCACCAGGGAAGCAATGAACCACCCCCTTGACGGCGCATGAAGCTTCACGGTTGCCTCCGCGTGTAGTCCTGCGTCGAGATAACGGCTCGCACCCTGTCGCGCTCATGCGATAGACCTGCGCGCCGACCCCTAAGCGGTAAGAAAGCTCCCCCGTGGCGCAATGGCCCACGGGGGAGGGAAGGAAGTTGCGGGAAGGAGCGTACGGCCGTCCCGCGGTTTTTGTGCTAGTGCGCGGCGGCGCCCTCGGAGCCGATGCCGGTTTGCTGGCGCACATACTGCGCCTCGTAAGCGGCACGCTCCATCATCGCGCTCTTCGACTTGTCGGTGATCGAGACCAGCCAGGCGACCAGGAACGCTGCCGGCATGGAGAAGATCGCCGGCGACGTGTAGGGGAACCAGGCGCTGCCTTTCGGGAACCCAAACACCGCTTCCCAAATGCCGGGGCTGAGGCCGGTCAGCACCACCGCGAGGATGAGTCCGACAAAGCCGCCGATGAAGGCGCCGCGGGTGGTCAGTCCCTTCCACAACATGGCCAGCAACAGCACCGGGAAATTCGCACTGGCCGCGACCGCGAAAGCCAAGCCGACCATGAAGGCGACGTTGACCTTCTCGAACAGGACACCGAGGATGATCGCCACAATACCCAGAAGGACCGTGGTGATCCGCGACGCACGAACTTCCGCGGCTTCGTCGACGCGGCCGTGACGGAACACGCTGGCATAGAGGTCGTGGCTGACCGCGCTCGCGCCTGCCAGCGTCAGGCCCGAGACCACCGCCAGGATCGTTGCGAACGCGACCGCGGCGATGAAGCCCTTCATCAGATCACCACCGACCGCGTGGGCGAGATGGATGGCCGGCATATTGCCGCCGCCCAGCAACGCGCCCTTGGCGTCATGGTAGGCCGGATTGGCGCTGACCAGCACGATCGCGCCGAAGCCGATGATGAAGGTCAGTATGTAGAAGTAGCCGATGAAGGTGGTCGCCCAGAACACCGACTTGCGCGCCTCCTTAGCATCTTTGACGGTGAAGAAGCGCATCAGGATGTGCGGCAAGCCTGCGGTGCCGAACATCAAGGCCATGCCGAGCGAAATCGCCGAAATCGGATTGGCGACCGCGGCGCCCGGCAGCAGGATGGCGCCGTGGCTCGGATGGACTTCGACCGCCTTGGTGACGAGTGCGTTGAAGTTGAAGCCGAACTGAGCAAGCACCAGGACCGACATCAGGGTCGCACCGAGCAGCAGCAACCCCGCCTTGATGAGCTGCACCCAGGTGGTGGCGATCATGCCGCCGAACGTGACGTAGATGACCATCAATACGCCGACGATGATGACCGCCGAGATGTAGGGCAGTCCGAACAGCAGTTCGATCAACTGGCCGGCGCCGACCATCTGCGCGATCAGATAGAACGCGACGGTGACCAGCGTGCCGGTCGCCGCCATGGCGCGGATGGGTGTCGGCTGCAGACGATAGGAGACGACGTCGGCGAAGGTGAAGCGGCCGAGATTCTTCAGCGGCTCCGCCATCAGGAACATGATAATGGGCCAGCCGACGAGAAAGCCGATCGAGTAGATCAGGCCATAATAGCCCGTGCTGAACACCAGCGCGGAAATGCCGAGGAACGACGCCGCCGACATGTAGTCGCCGGCGATCGCCAAGCCGTTGCGGAAGCCGCTGACGCCGCCGCCCGCGGCATAGAAATCTTTCGTTGTGCGGGTGTGCTTCGCCGCCCAATAGGTGATGCCCAGGGTCAGGAGCACGAAGGCGGCGAAGATGATGACGGCGTTCCAATCGGTCCCGGCGGCCGGTGCCGCACCTTGCGCATAAACTGCGCTGCCGACGAACGCGAACAGCGCGGCGAGCGCGCCCGATGTGATGAAGCGGTTCATTACCTTCCCCCTTTGACTTTGGCGACGATCGCTGCGGTCAGGTCGTCGTATTCGGCGTTGGCGCGCATGACGTAGATGCCGGTGAGCAGGATCGCGGCCAAGATGATCGCCAGCCCCAGGACGATGCCGAGGGTGATCGAGCCTGCGATCTTTACGGCGATGACGCTCGGCGCGAACGCCACCAGCGCGATAAAGCCGTAGTAGATCACCAGCATGATGATTGACATCGTCCAGCCGAATGACGTCCGGTCGTGGACGAGTTTTTTGAAATTTGGATCGCTCTCGATCTGTTTTACCGTCGCGTCATCCATCGTGTTTCCTCCCCGCTGGATTTTATTGGTTCGAGGGAAATCGCAGCTCGGCCCGCTGGCCCCCGTCGGCCCGAACCGGTACGGTAATCCGCGGCCGCCAACCCTGTCTGTCCGCCAGAGGTCGTACGCCGAAAGTCGAAGGCGTCTGTGGACAGAGGAGGGCCCGTTCGGGCCGGCCGGTCCGCGCCGCTGCAACTCGCGGTTAATGTTACCGCACAATTAAGCAGCGTAATGGCCCGGTTTTAAACGAATTTGGCGACCGGGTTGCCTACTATCCGCGACAGTTTAGCGACGATCGTGGGTTGCTCATGCGTTTTGTCCAAGCGGCACTATTGCTGGCTGTGATGACGTCGCCTGCTTTGGCGCAGCGCGAGCCGCAAATCGTCATTCCCGGCCGGCGCGACGTGCCGGTGATCATCAACGGCATCAACGCCTCCTGGGGCGTGGTGGTGGGCGAATTCGGTCTCGACCGGCCCGGCGAGATGGCGCCGGTGGTGATCTACCAGCCGCTGTTGGTGTCGACGCCCTATTATGTGCCCAGCTACTTCCCCAAGGACGGCAAGAAGCCCGGCTATGGGCGTCTCGAAATCAATCCGCCGCCGGATCGGCCGCTGCCGCCTCCGGCGCCGACCTTCTATCGCAGCTGGTCGAGCCAATCCGGCGCGGGTCCGGTGACCGAATACTCGGATTATCCGATGCCGCCAGTGATCGTTGAGCCAACCTTCGGCGGCCGTCGCCATGGGCCGCCGCTCAAACACAGCGTGGGTCCGCACGGTCCAGGTCCATCAGGTCCATTAGGCCCGGCTGCGCCAATCACTCCACCGATACCGATAGGTCCGTAACAGGAGTTCGTAACGTCGTCGGCAGGCCGCGCCTGCTTTCATCCGCCTCCTCATCGGGGCTGTTCACTGAGGGAGTATCATGTCGTTCCAGCGTTCCATCCTCGTGGCGATCGCCACATTGTTTACAGTAGGCATGACGCAGGTTGCGTCTGCCCAAAACGGCTGCGGCGGTTGCGGTGGCGTGGCTTACGCCCCGATCATCTACGCAACACCGATCGCACCGCAGCCAATCGCCGTCGGCTGCGGCAACTGCGGCGCGCCGGTGACGTGCTGCGCGCCGAGCGTTGCGGTTTATGCCGCGCCGGTCGCCCAATGGGGCGGCGGCTGCGGCGGCTGCGGAGCCCCGGTGGGGTATGGTGGCTACGGCGGCTATGGCGGCGGCTATAACAGCGGCTGCGGCAATTGCGGCGTTCCCGCGGTCTATACGACCCCGGCGCCACTCTATGTCGTCAACCAGGGCCCGGACTTTGAGGGCTCGGGCGTCATGGTGCCGTTCCACAGCTACGCGCCAACCGCAGAATACGCTCCGGCCCCGGCCTACCCGCCGTATGCGGGCGGTTATGGTGGTGGTTATGGCGGCGGTTATGGTGGTGGGTATGCGCACCGCTACTACCCGCACGTCGCCTACGGCGGCGGGGGCTACTACCGTCCGCATGTGATGGGGCCGCACTATTACGGTGGGCGGTCGATGATGCATCGCCCGTACTGGCGCGGCTAGTTCGAGCCGATTGCCGGTCACGAAATGCGAAGGCCCGCGCTGTGCGGGCCTTCGTGCTTTTTGGCATCACGCTCTCATGTGGGATCACGCTCTAATGGCGCGACTGGCGATGTAGAGCGCGAGCGCGGCGGCGTTCGACACATTGAGGCTTTTGATCGCGCCGGGCAGATCGAGGCGGGCGAGGCGGTCGCAGGTCGCGCCGGTCAATTGGCGTAAACCCTTGCCTTCGGCGCCCAGCACCAAGGCCAGCGGCGCGCGTAGCTCGAGGGCGGCAAGATCGTCGGGCGCACTGCCGTCGAGACCGACAGTCAGGAAGCCGTGCTCCTTGAGCGCCACAAGCCCGCGCGCCAGGTTTTGCACGGTGACGATCGGGACCAGCTCGAGCGCGCCGGATGCCGCCTTGGCCAGCACGCCGGTGGCCTCCGGACTGTGCCGCGCCGTGGTGACGATGGCTTCGACGGCAAACGCCGCGGCGCTACGTAAAATCGCCCCGACATTGTGCGGGTCGGTGATCTGATCGAGCACCAGTACGATGCCGGCCGCCGGCAAGTCCTCGATGTCGGGCGAGGGCAGGGGATCGGCCTCGGCGATCAGGCCCTGATGCACCGCATCCGGCGTCAGGCGGGCGGCGAGCGCATCGGGCCGCACCTGTTCGGGCTTAAGCGGGAGCGCGATGCCGTCCTCGGCGAGCCGGCGCAGCGCATTTTCCGTCGCCAGCAGGCGGCGGATGCGGCGTGCTGGATTGGCCAGCGCGGCGGTGACGCTGTGCCAGCCGTACAGGATGACCGGCCCAAAACCGTCGGAACGCCGCTGTTCGCCCTGACCGCGACGCGGCGGCCGCCTGAAAGACTGTTTTCGCCCGCTCAATCGCGCCACCCGCTGAGATCTGGTGCCGTCATGAGCCGCATCCTTACTGCCTGCCCATTGGACCGCAAGCCGAATGCCCTGCAGCCAGGACCGGCTTTCTACCTTATTTCAAAGCGGCGTCAGGCGTGTTTCCTTAAGCAGCCATGTCCGTCTCCCCCGTAAACGATCTGCTGCAAGAAGGCCTGGCGCTGCACCGCCGCGGCGCCGTCGACCAAGCCGCCGCGCGCTACGCCGAAGTGTTGCGCGCCGATCCGGCCAATGCGGATGCGCTTTATTATCTGGCGCTGATTTCCTGCCAGCACGGCCGCTTCGAGGAGGGCGCGGAGCTTGCCCGCAAGTCGCTCGCCAGCGATCCGAAGCAGGCGCGCAGCCATGTCATTTTAGGACGTGCCTTGCATGCACTCGGGCTGCACGACGACGCCTTGTTAAGTTTCGACCGCGCCATCGCGCAGGCGCCGGAGCTCGCGGCCGCCCACGCCAATCGCGCCGATGTTTTGAGCAAGATCGGCCGCAATGCCGAGGCGCTCGACAGCTACGACCGGGCTTTATCCTTGGCGCCGGATTCGGTCGCGGACTGGATGAACCGCGGCGTGGCGCTCATCGCGCTCAACCGACACGACGAGGCGGTGACCAGTTTCGATCGCGGTTTTGCGCTCAACCCCGATTTCGCCCAGGCCGACGATTTTCGCGCGCCGCGGCTATTGTCGAAGCTCCGCATCTGCGACTGGACGAATTTGCCGGCGGAGACCGCAGAGCTTCTGGCCATGGTCAGAGCGGGAAAGCCGTTGAGCCTGCCTTTCGCTATCGTGGCGATCGCCTCATCGCCCGCCGAGCAATTGCAATGCGCCAGGCGTTACGTGCAGGAGCAGCCGGCCTATCCGCCGCTTTGGCAGGGCGAGGCCTATGCCCACGATCGCCTTCGCGTCGCTTATCTCTCGGCCGACTTCAACGAGCATCCGACGGCTTATCTGACGGCCGGCCTGTTCGAACAGCACGACAAATCGCGTTTCGAGATCACCGCATTATCGTTCGGACAGAACGACAATTCGCCGCCGCGGCGGCGGCTGGAGGCGGCGTTCGAGCATTTCATCGATGTCCGCGACACCAGCGACCGGGAGATCGCCGCGCTCATGCGCCGCTCCGAAATCGACATTGCCGTCGATCTCATGGGTTTTACCAAGGACAACAGGCTGGGCGTGCTGGCGCGCCGCGCCGCGCCCATTCAGGTCAACTACCTCGGCTATCCGGGCACGACGGGCGCCTCCTACATGGACTACATCCTCGCCGACGCCACGGTGATTCCCGAAGACCACGATGCATTCTATGCCGAACGCGTGGTGCGGATCCCCGGAACCTATCAGATCAACGACAACCGGCGTGCTGTCGGCCAGCGCACGCCGTCGCGTGGCGAATGCGGCTTGCCGCAAAACGCTTTCGTGTTTTGTTGTTTCAACAACCCGCAGAAGATCACGCCGGAAATTTTCGATATCTGGATGCGGCTCCTGCGGGCGACCGAAGGCAGCGTGCTCTGGCTGATAACGGGCAATGCCAAGGCCGCGGCAAACCTGCGGCTCGAGGCGCAGAAACGCGGCGTCGCGCCGGAGCGGCTGATCTTTGCGCCCAAGGCCAGCGTCGCCGATCACCTGGCGCGGCACCGGCTGGCCGACCTGTGCCTCGACACGCTGCCCTATAATGCCCACACCACGGCGAGCGACGCGCTGTGGGCCGGGCTGCCGGTCTTGACGTGTCTCGGCGAAACCTTCGCCGGCCGCGTGGCAGCAAGCCTGCTCAAGGCGATCGGCCTCGACGCCTTGATCATGCGCACGCTTGCCGAATACGAAGTGCTGGCGCTGCGCGTTGCCAGCGATCCGGCCTATCTCGCGTCGCTCACGGACACGCTGATCCGCAACCGCGACGGAAGTCTGCTGTTCGATACACAGAGCGCCACGCGCCATATCGAGACCGCCTATCAGACCATGGCCGATATCGCCCGGCGCAACGAAAAGCCGCGCCGCTTCAACGTCGAGCGAGCGTAACTGCGAAGCGCTTCTAAGATAACCAGATCAACAGACCGTCTTGTTTCTCGGCCATCCTGACGACGTAATCGCGAAGGCGCGGAAAGTAGGCCCCGACTTCAGCACGCAACTCTGCTTCAAACTCTGCGTCCGAGCCCGGTCCCATTGGCATGGAATACACGCCAACGCGCGACATCTCTCGATAGTTCAACCTTTCCTGAAGCCGCGCGACATCCAACACGTTCAGAAAGCGGGCGAAATCCTGCGTCTCTTTCTCGTCGTGCAACCGCGCAGGGCCATAGCCCACGTCGTCGCCCAATTCCTCGCCGGTCAGCAGCGCATCTCCAGGCGCTTTTGCGTCATCGACGTGCCCGGTGAACAGGTAATGAAAGATGTGCCACGACTTCTCCAGATCGAGAGCTTGCTCGAATGGGCCAATAGGCTCCAGCCGCGCGCGAGCTGCCGCTTTTCGGGTTTCCGCTTCCCGTGCTTCCGGCATCCGCTCCATCAAGGCGCGATACCGGGCTTCGGCCGCCTCTCTTTTTTCCGGCGGCATTCGGTTTATTGCTGCGGCCCGGCGCGCCTGAAGCTGCTCGTCCTGCGCCAGCCCGGCAAGGTCGCCTGCAAGTGAAGGATTCGCCCGCAATGCAGTCATCTGAGCCGATGACACCCCGAGCATCCAGCACATCATGCTCATCTCTCGGACCTCGGCTCTATGTTCTTCGCTGGGAGCAATATTACGCTTTTACGCGGCCGCGTTGGGCTTCGGCGCGGCAGCCTTCGCTCGCTTTGCCGCAGGCTTGGAAATGGCTTGTCGGGCCGTAGCTCGCGAAGCGAGCGAAGGCTGGTGGGGGAGGTAGGACTCGAACCTACGAAGGCGTAAGCCAGCGGATTTACAGTCCGCCCCCTTTGCCACTCGGGACACTCCCCCGCACCACATCGCGGGCCAGACCAGCCGGAGCCAGCCGAGGGCGCTATATGGTTGGCTCCTAAGGGCTAGTCAATCATGTCGTAAGGCGGGCGGTACCGCGCATAGAGTTTCGTAAGCGTCGCCGCGCACCATGACGGTCGATTTTTCGGGGGTTTCTAGGGTGAAAAAATCGTCGCAAAATCCACTATAAATCGATGCTTAATCGCACCTCCACCAAAACGAATAAACCCTATTTTTAGCCTGTTATTTAAACTGATCTTAGACCCTGACCGGTAGGGTGACGCCATACGACGGGAACAGGGCCCGTCGACGACAAACAAAATAAGTTTGGGAAAGGCGTCATCATGAAAGCCGTCGTCAAGACGGTCGAGCCCGCCGACCGCGAGGCGCGCTTCGACCACATTCGGCCGCACTATCTGGAGGCGCTTACTCTCGTCGAGCGCTTGCACCGGCGTCTGCTCGACGTCATCAAGGACGAATTCGACCGCCGCGGCCGCGCCGATATCAATTCGGTGCAGGCGCTGCTGCTCTATAATATCGGCGACAAGGAGCTCACCGCCGGCGAGTTGCGCACCCGCGGCTACTATCTCGGCTCCAACGTCTCCTACAATCTCAAGAAGCTGGTCGAGATGGGCTTCCTCGATCACCAGCGCTCGCGCGTCGACCGGCGCTCGGTGCGCATCAAGCTCACCGACAAGGGCCGCGACGTGCGCGACGCCGTCGACGCGCTCTACCAGAAGCACGTGCGCACCGTGGAGCAGGTCGGCGGCATCAATGCCGACGAGTTCTCCGTGCTCAACAAGGCGCTGCACCGGCTCGAGCGGTTCTGGACCGATCAAATTCTCTACCGGCTGTAAGCGGTCGGCTTTGTCCGCCAGATTTTCCGTCGTACTGGCGTAACTCAAAACCCCGGCGTCACTGCCGGGGTATTTTTTTGCCTTTGCGAGGGCCCAGAAAGCGGCCTTGATCGCATGGACAGCACTCTGTTCGTGTTGGTCATCTTGTCAAGGATCGAAGACCGCCGGAGGCGGCGGCGCCATAGCGCGTCGAAGACG
>JBAUYI010000176.1:0-10583 GCA_049584715.1 Xanthobacteraceae bacterium | reverse complement strand
CGGATGCGGGAGGATATTGACGACGCCGTGCGTCGCGTTCGGGAAGCTGCAAGCTCGCTGTGCAGGCTTCTCAGGAAGTATCGGCCGGGATAGAACCCTATCTTGTCGATCCACTTGCGCAGCAAGGGCGTTGGCGAGCCTTTACCGTAACCGGCCGCGACCGTCTTCACTTCATAGCCTAGAAGCTCCCAACGCTCATCCTGCGGACAGCCCGCGGCCCTAAGACGATCTTGTTTTAGTACCAATGGTTAAGGCCGGATGATGTTTTTGGAATTCCCCTCCCCTAGGGCGCGCCAATGAACTCTGCCCGAACATTCAAGGACTAGAGGACGGTTCCGTGGGACTTGCCTATGAAACAATTCTGCACCTGATCGCGCTGCGGCGCTCCGGCCGCTTGCCGGACCGCGCGCGCGTGGTCGAGATCGGCGCGCAGCAATTGTCCAACTCGTTCCTGCGCGCCGAGGCGCCATTGGCCGAGCTTTATGGGCTGTTCGGCCGCAAGCCGATCGACCTTGGCGCGCCCCGGGAGGCCGTCACGGTCGACGGCGTCGAGCGCCAGGCGGAGTCGGCGCCGGCCTCGCAGCCGTTCTGGGAAGCCTTGGGCTTTTCCTACAATGCGGTGGAATACGGTGGCCACCGCGGCGTGACCTCGCTCGACCTCAATCGCGATCATGTGCCTTACCGGCTGCGATCGTCGTTCGATCTGGTCGTCAATGCCGGCACCACCGAGCACGTCGTCAATCAGGACAACGCTTTCCGGGTGATGCACGATCTCACCAAGGTCGGCGGCGTGATGATGCACGAAGTGCCGGCCGGCGGCATGCTGACCCACGGCGTCGTCAGCTATAACCCGCAATTCTTCTGGCTATTGTGCCGGGACAACAATTACGAAGTGATCGATCTCACGGTGTCGCATGCAGGCGACGCGCCGATCAGCAACGACGTGGTGGCGAGCAATGCGCAATACGCGCGCTCGCTCAACCCGATCCAATCCCAGCTCACCGTGCCGATTTTTCTCGTCACCGCGATTTTGCAAAAAAACAGCCGGAAGGCCTTCGTGACGCCGCTCGATGTTCCCGCCGAAGCGCTGCGGCGGTGAGCGAAAGTGCTACCGCCGGGTCGCCGGCGATAGCACTTCTGTCATAAGATCACAGGCTGCAGACTACAGGCCGCCATTGTTCATGATCTGCTGGGTCATCGCCGCATCATCGGCGGCGGTTTGCGCGGCCGCCGCCGCCATCGACGCCGTCATGGCACTGGTGTCGTTCATTTGCTGAAGGGACTGGGCCTCCGCTTGCGCGTCGAGCGATTGCTGAACGGAGTTGTCCGGTGGCGACGAGGTATCGTAGGTCGGCGGGTCGTAAGGTTCGTAGGTGCTGCCGCTGGAACCGCGCGTGATGCGGACCCTGCCGGCATACTGCGCCACATAGGGCGCCACGAACGGGCTCGCCAGCAGTCTCGAGATGATCTGCCCCACATCGGCCGGTGGCCGGGCAAAGGCGTAGCGGGCTACCGGATAGGGATGGCGCGCCGCGAGGTGCACAGCGGTATGAGCCGGTCGGGCCGGCGTCCCGTCCTTTGCGTAAGTATCGGCTGCCATCGCGCCGTTTCCGGCGAGTGCGAGCGAAGCGAGGATCAGTGCGGAGGTGACGAGCGGTTTCATGGCATGCTCCTGTTTTCAGAATGAAGCCTAGGAGAATCCCGAACGCTGATTGGAACCGTAATGGAACCCGCATTGAGGGTCGATGGCCGGCCAATTAAATAAAATTCATGCCGCACCACAGCATGAAAAATCGCTGTAAATAATCTGCAATATGCAGCGCAGCAATTTTCAAATCGGTCGCCACGATTGCAGTGGTCACGGAAATGCCACCGCATCGGTCACGTGGCTGCCACAGAGCCAGCCTAGCGTTCGAATCGGGCGGAGGGGGCGATTCAGGGAGGAGGAATCATGGCTCTCCATGCCGAGGCCACGCTCGCCACGCGGCTTGTCACCTACGACAAGAACACTTGCCCGCAATGCCAGGCTTGGCTGCTCGCTCCCGACTGGTCCGAATATCTCAACGAACGCTGCGTGCGCCACACCTGGTCGTGCGAGGCCTGCAGCTACGAGTTCGAGACCGCGGTGTTTTTCTCCGCAAGCGAAGCGGTTCCCGCATAGGCGTGGCGCCGGCCGCAAAAATCCTCGATCACGGCGCCGTCCTCGCTCAAATAACGCGGCCCGATCGGCGACTTGCCGTGGCCGCCCGGGATATCGAGCACATAGCTCGGCTGACAAAGCCCGGAATAACGGCCGTGCAGCGCGCGCATCAAGGCCTGGCCTTGCGCGATCGTGGTGCGCAGATGCGCCGTGCCGGGCGCGAGATCGGCGTGGTGCAGGTAATAGGGTTTGATGCGGCATTCGACCAGCGCGCGCAGCAACGCTCCCAGCGTCTCGGCATCGTCGTTGACGCCGCGCAGCAGAACGGATTGCGATAACATCGGGATGCCGGCGTCGATCAGGCGCGCGCAGGCGGCGCGGACTTGTGCCGTGAGCTCGCGTGGATGATTGGCATGCAGCACGACGAAGGTCGCCTTGTCGGTGCGCAACGCGCGCACCAAAGCGGCCGTCACCCGCTCCGGCGCTGCGACCGGCACGCGGGTATGCACGCGGATCACTTTGACATGGGCGATCGCGGCAAGCCGCGTCACCACGTCTTTCAGCCGGCGTGCCGAGAGCACCAGCGGATCGCCGCCGGTTAAAATGACTTCCCAGATTTCCGGATGGTTTTCGACATAAGCCAGCGCCTTGTCGAGCGCCGCCGGCGCAAGCCCGCCCCTTCCCGGCCCGACCATCTCGCGCCGAAAGCAGAACCGGCAATAGACCGCGCAGGCATTGACCAGCTTGAGCAGCACCCGGTCCGGGTAGCGATGCACGATGCCTTCGACCGGGCTGTGCGCGTCGTCGCCGATCGGGTCATGATTTTCCTCCGGCGCCATGTGCAGTTCGCGCGCGTCGGGCACGAACTGCCGCGCCATCGGATCGTGCGGATCTGACGGGTCGATCAAGTCGGTGAGCGCCGGCGTAATCGCAATGGCGTAGCGGGCCGCCACCTGCTCCAGCGACGCAAGGCGATCGCGTCCCACAATTTGCGCACCGGCAAGATCGGATGGCATGCGCAGGGTTTTTCGGGCGGTAGTGCTCATAGCTGGCCTCGATTCAAGGGAATTTGGCCCCTTATGCTCGATGCCATGCCCGGCAAGCAAGACTTTACCCGGCAAACAAAGGCTTGGCCCGGCAAGCAAGTCGGCCTTTGCAAGCAAAGCATGTTCTGCAAACAAGACATGTTCTGCAAACAAGACATGGCCCGCAAGCTCTGGCGCTGTTGCGCAGATCGCGGCTTCGGTGTTCGGTGAGCCGCCGGTGCGGCCGAAAACGAGGGTGGCAATGAAAAACTATATGGACGGCGGGGAAGCGATCCTGGAAGCGTTCCGCAAGCTCAAGATCGACTACATTTTGTCGTCGCCGGGATCGGAATGGTCGCCGGTCTGGGAAGCGCTGGTGCGGCAAAAGACCGGCAATCGCGCCGGCCCGGCCTATATCGACTGCTGGCACGAGACACTGGCCGTCAACATGGCCACCGGCTACACGCTGATGACCGGCCGGCCGCAGGCCGTGCTGGTGCACGCCGGCGTCGGCCTCCTGCAAGGCTCCATGGGCGTGCACGGCGCGCTGCAATCGGAAGTCCCGATGATCGTGATGTCGGGCGAATCCAACACGCTGGGCGAGGATCCGTCGCTGCCGATCGAGCAGCAATGGTACGGCGGCTTGAGCGTCGGCGGCATCGAGCGCTTCGTCGAGAACATCACCAAGCAGGCGCGGCCGGTGACGAGCCCGTTCACGCTCCATGAGCAGGTGATCCGCGCCGGCGAGATGGCGCAGCGCACGCCCAAGGGCCCGATGTATCTCAACGTCGCGCTCGAGCACATGCTGCATGATTGGACGCCACCCGAGAACGACCGCGACGTGCCGTTCGCGCCGCGCGTCGAGCCGCACGCGAGCGAAGTGGAAAAGGTCGCCGGCCTGCTGCTCGCGGCCAAAAATCCGATCATCGTCGCCGAACAGTCCGGCCGCGATCCGGCGGCGTTCAAGGCGCTGGTCGAGCTTGCCGATCTTTTGGCGATTCCGGCGATGTGGGGCCGCGTCGCCAATTTTGCCAATTTCCCGACCGACCACCCGCTTTATCTCGGGGTGGCCACCTACGAGCACCTCAAGGACGCCGATCTCATTCTGCTCGTCGGCGGCCGCGCCCCCTGGTACCCGCCGCACACCAAGCCGACCAAGGGAAAGATCGTCTCGATCAACGAGAACCAGTTCAAAGGCCACATGATCTATCAGCAGCTGCACGCCGACGCCTATCTGGAAGGCGACATCGCCGCGGCGCTGCAGGCGCTGACCAAATCCGTGCGCGCGGCGAAGATCGACGCCGAAGCCGTAAAGAGGCGCCGCGAGCATTGGACCAAACAGCACGACGCCTTCGCTGCTGGCCTGAAGGCCGAAAAGGCCAAGGCCAACGGCGACGGCAAGGCGATCGATCCGCTCGCGCTCATCGCCACGCTCGCCGAAGTGATGCCGGCCGACACCATCTATGTGGACGAGACCATTCTGCACGGCCCGACGCTGCGCCAGCATCTGCCCTTCACCACACCGCAAAGTTTCTTCCGCGGTTTTGGCGGCCTCGGCCAAGGCCTCGGCACCGCGCTCGGCGTCAAACTTGCGGCGCGGCAGCGGCCGGTGGCGCTGCTCGTCGGCGACGGCGGCTTCCTCTACAACCCGGTGATCCAGGCACTCGGCGCCTCGAAGCAGCACGATCTGCCGATCCTGATCGTGATCTTCAACAACAAGGGCTACATGGCCATGCAAAAGGGCCACGTGCATCACTATCCCGACGGCGCAGCCGAGAACGCCCACATGCATCTGGGCTCGCGCCTCAACGGCTTCGATTACGACGCGCTGGGCGCGCATTTCGGCCTGCACGGCGAGCGCGTCGATCAGCCGGACAAGCTGAAAGTCGCGCTGCAGACCGGATTGAAGAAAGTGCAGGACGGGACGACCGCGATCCTCAACGTGATGGTCAGTAAGTAGCAGTAGCCCGGATTGAGCGTAGCGAAATCCGGAAACGACGGCCCGGTCTTGAACGCCGCCACCGGATTTCGTTTCGTTCAATCCGGGCTACGCTCGCTGGCAACATCAATCAATGCTTACCCGAAGTGGTGCCTTGTATACTCTTGTAATTGACTTCCGGACAGTTCCGTGGTGGCCGCACCCGTGCGCATATAAAAGTGCTCCATATTACCGTCCTTCACATAAACCGGGGCGCGGCCTCGTTGGCACTCTACGATCAGCACTCGAGCATTGTTGTAATCGCCAAATCGAATACGAATGTAGTTCATATGTTGAGGGCCCATCTTGTCCCTGATCAAATTCACCAGATGGCGGTTCATCTTGTCTTCACTACCAAACTTATCGGCCTCAAGCCCCAATGGTCGACCATCATCGGCTACGCCAATGAACAATTTGCCGCCATTGCTGTTCACGAATGCGGCAATTGATTTTAAGACCTCCAGCTCGATGCGCGGATCTTTTTGACCGGTGTGCAAATTCACCCGCAGTGTCGATTTGAATTCTGTTTGATCGCCCTCGCCTTGTGCAACCACAACATCCGGCTCGACCAAATTAGCGACACTGTGATCACGAACGGCGCGATCAAAATCAATTAAGAAGGAACAGCGATCTTCCAGATTGGCGACAAGCATCGTTTCTGTTTCGACATATAACCGTAATGTTTCTTGCAGTTCGTCGGTGAGGCGTCTCAGAAACCCATGAATATCGTAGTATCTCGTCGGCAGTGCCTGTCCCTTGATAATTGCCTGAGTCGCCCCTGTCGGAGTAAGATAAACGCTCATATTCCTGACGTCTTTTGACTCCGTGACGACTCGTAAAATGACAGTACGCAATAATTGCTGGACGGACCGCGTACTGCTGATCGAAATATAAAAATGAATTCTCTTGCTTGCGAATAGGGTTTCGCTATCCAAAATGAGGCCTGCCGATCGCAGGCTTTCGAAATATGAACTCTGTTTCGTTTTTTCTTGTGCGTCCTTCAAGGCTTCAGTCGGCATCTTGACAAGAGTAGCGCGTATTTCTTCAAGAGTTGCGTATTTGCCACGGTCAGGAAAGTGCAGGATTTCGTCGATCTCCAAAAAATGCGGGAGGTGATACCGGTTTACCTCCGTATTTTTTTTCAATCTCTCCTCTAAACTCCTAATTGAGTCATGATCGCCCCAGGCCCTGATGAGCACGTCCCATTGCGAGTAAAGATTGAAAATCATAAAGTCGGATATTCCCGACTCTTGCAGATTTTGAATAATACTGTCCTTTACGAAGATGCTTCCCGTCACAAAGCGCACCAGGATCAAATACAGCTTGTTGCCAAAGGCAAGATGGACACCGGCATGCCAGTGATTGCTCCATGTCGTCTGTTCACTTGGACGACTCTCTGAGTGGCGACGAGGCGCGCGCCGGTCCAACGCCGGCGTATCGTCCATGATTGCGTCGGTCAGGATCGTCGTCTCATCACGAATGGCGTGCTCAATACCCGTTCCGCGCAAATCCGCCCCGGTGAAATCGATGCCGCGAACATCTTGACCGGCTAAAGGCCAGCCGCGAAAGTCGCCGCGCACGAAATCCTCCTTGGGATCGAGATTGCCCGCCTTGACCAGCGTAAGAAGCTTGGCATCCGGCGCATCCCAAACGGCAGCGATCGACGAACTAACTTGGTCTTCTAGACCGGGGATTGAGTCATCAACGGGCTCATTATCTTGGCCTTTTGGAGGGGAGTTTGCAGCGCGATCGATCATTTGTCATCGTCCGTAGGAGGAGAGCCACCATCTTTCACAGCAGGATATACATCCTGGGGCGAAGCCCACACCGTCTGCCGCACAATCAGAATCTCATTTTGCAAGACCTCATTGCTTGCGCGTTTCTGCGCATTGCGAATCTGCTTTGCCGCGACAAGTCCTGCAACGTTTGCTCTCAACAGGCTTTCATGATCGGATTCCGCGCGCTTTGATCCGTGTTTGAGTGTTGTGCGCGTGTCATCGCCGACGTTCTTCGTTTGAGCACCGCTTTGATTGGAATGAAAGATCAGTAAACTACCGAATGACGCAGTGACCGAGATGGTGGCAACCATTGAAGCCGTATGATCGAGCCACTTCAGCCTGCATAGGGGCGATGGATCGCCATCCTTGCTGCGTTCTTCAAGAAAGTACGCGCCGCTCAGGAGGTCGTCCGGCCGCCTGGCGTGACCTGGCGTCAAGTCGCCAACGCGCCAGCGATCCTGGCCACTGAGCACGACCAGTTCGACCCTGACGCTTTGCTCGGTTATTGCCTCCGATTCTGCATCGCGCTTGTGAAAAATACCCAGCCCAAGCTTGACGGCACCCGCCAGACCTCGGGCGGAGTCCACCTGCACATTGATACCTGCGCCTGCCTCTCGCGCACGGGAGATCGTCGTCTTCTGAACCTCGCTTGCTTTGAAGGCGCCGATGTCAAGCCGGTGCTCATACCTGCTTGTCGAGAGAACCTCGCAATTTTGCAAATGCAGCGATACAAAACATGTGCGCAGGCCGAGTTCAAAATTCCGGTCAGTGATCCTCAGTGGCGCTATGCCGCATCCCAGGTCAAAGTCCAGTCGCATGTCGTCAATGGGCTCGCCTTGACGAATATTGGAGCTGATACCAACCAAGAGTCTTAGACCACGAGCATGGGTCGGGCCCAACTTCTGTATCGTGCGTACGGCAATGCTGGGCGGAGGTCGCTGAGATTCGTCCATCATCATTTACGCCCAGCAATCACAAGCCTTCATTTCTGCAAAATCGATTGGTCTGATTGGTGACTTCCGGCATTCGAAACGTGTGGTCCCTGCGACAGTATGAGGGAAGGTTGCGCATCCCGCAAGTTGCGCCTTTTCAAACGGTAAACTGTGAATTGGGCAGCCCATGTTTGTCAACTAGGGTGCTATGTCGCGTGATCGCGAAATGCTCAGCTTGGGTGTGCGACGTGCATTTTTCGCATCGCCCGGTGTGCAGAATTGCCAAGACGGACGCGAAAATACACGAATACCCCAAAATAGCGTGGATGCAGCCGTTCGCGCGCCAGGCTTTGCTTGGACGGACGCTCATTTCCCCGCGAGCGGCGCCCACAACACCTGATCGATCCGCGACGCCCCCGTCGCCAGCATCACCAGCCGATCAAGCCCGAGCGCGATGCCGGACGCTTCCGGCATCGCCGCCAGCGCGGCCAAAAAATCCTCGTCGAGCGGATAGCGCTCGCCGTAGATGCGTTCTTTCTCCGCCATCTCGCGTTCCAAGCGGCGGCGCTGCTCGGCGGCGTCGGTGAGCTCGGCAAAGCCGTTGGCGAGTTCGACGCCGCAGACATAGAGCTCGAAGCGTTCGGCGACGTGCGGATTCTTTCGCGAGGTGCGCGCCAGCGCCGCCTGCTCGGCGGGATATTCGTCCAAAATGGTCGCGCGGCCGATGCCGAGATTGCTTTCGATACGCTCCACCAGCACGCGGCTGAAAATATCGCCCCAGCTGTCGTCGTCGGCGATGCGGATGCCCGCGCTCTGCGCGGCGCGAGCGAACAGCGCGCGGTCCGGCTTGCCGTCCGGCAAGGTCGCCAGCAGATCGATGTTGGCGAATTTTTTGAACGCTTCCGCCACCGTCAGCCGTTCCGGCGCGGCGAACGGATCGGCGGCGCGGCCGCGAAAGCTGAACTGTTTTGTTGCCGCCGCTTCGGCCGCTCGCGCCAAAATCGCCGCGCAGTCGGTCATCAAAATCTGATAGGGCTCACCCGCGCGGTACCACTCGACCAGCGTGAATTCCGGCGCATGCAGCGCCCCGCGCTCGCGATTGCGGAACACTTTGGCGAATTCGACGATGCGGCGCTCCCCCGCCGCTAACAGCTTCTTGCAGGCGAATTCCGGCGAGGTGCGCAGATAAAGCGGCGACCGCGCGCCGTCCGGCGCCACGAGCGTCGTGGCAAAGGCGTGCAGGTGCATCTCGTTGCCGGGCGAGACCTGGAGCGCGCCGGTCTCGACCTCGACGAAGTCCTCGGCCGCGAACCAGGCGCGCAGTGCGCTGACGATCCGGCCGCGCGCCAATAGCGCCGGCCGGCGGTCGGCATGGACCTTTGGGTGCCAAAACGGCGAGGAACGGGTGTCCGCCATATTCTTGTCCACCATGTCCTTGTCCGCGGCGTTAAGAGAAAATAACTAGCGGGAAGCCTGAAGATCGGTATGGTGCGGCCAGATTCGAGCCCGAAAACGTTGAGGAAGCCGTGAGAGTCATCGCCAGTTCGCTGCGTAAAGGCAATATCGTCGAAATCGACGGCAAGCTCGGGGTCATCGTCGCCGCCGAGAATATCCACCCCGGCAAGGGCACGCCGGTGACCCAGATGGACGTCCGCCGCATTGCCGACGGCGTGAAAATGTCGCTGCGGTTCAAGACCACCGACCAGGTCGAGCGCGCCTTCGTCGAGGACCGCAAGCACCAGTTCATGTACCAGGACGGCGAAGGCTTCCACTTCATGAACATGGAGAGCTACGACCAGGTCACGCTCCAGACCGACATCGTCGGCGATCAGGCCGCCTATTTGCAGCCCGAGATGGAGGTGACCATCGCCATGTACGACAGTGTTCCGGTGTCGATCGAGCTGCCGGCCAAGGCGGTGCTCGAAGTGGTCGAAACCGAGCCCTCGATCAAAAGCCAGACGGCGGCCTCCTCCTATAAGCCTGCGACGCTCTCGAACGGCGTACGCACCATGGTGCCGCCCTTCGTCTCGACCGGCACCAAGATCGTGGTCATGACCGCCGACGGCAGCTACGTCGAAAGGGCCAAGGACTGATGCGGCGCTTGCCTTGCCCCGCATTCTGAACATCCATTCATCGTCGGCGCCCAAACCTCAAATCCGCCGCACCGCAGAAACGCGGCGCAGCCGTGCCCCAACGACAGGGCACGGCCTTGGCAGGACGCGCGTTGATAGCGATAGTGCGCAAGCTTTGACCTTGGAACCGTGACCGTGCCGCAAAACGTCCGTTGCCTGTCGCGTATGCCGCCGGCCGTCATTGCAGTGCTTGCCGGCGCAATGCTGTGCGCTTCCGCGCAGGCCGTATTGAGCCAGGCCTGCGTGCCGCACCGGTCTTTGCCGAAAATTTTTCTCAAAAATATGGGCGAGTGCGACTTCAATCTCGACTCGCTCGAGTATCGCGGCACGCCGGTCGAGCAGGCCAAATGCCTGATGCGCAGCCTCGATCAGACGCGCAATCTCGGCCCACGGCTCGACAGCCTGCCGGACGCTTTGGCAAGCCGCATCGGCCGCGACACCGGCCTGCCGTCGCGCGAGATTTTGAGCGCCTATCTGTCGAAGCAGGACCTTGAGCAGGATTTTGCCGCGCATCTGTGGCAGCCTGTGTCGCGCGCTTTAGACAACAATCCGGAGGCGCCCGCGGCGCGTTATTTCGTCATCCACGACACCAGCGGGC
>JBAUYI010000175.1:0-3963 GCA_049584715.1 Xanthobacteraceae bacterium | reverse complement strand
TCGTTCGCAGGAGCATGATTTTTTTCGGAAAACCGGCATCCACTTTTGGGGATGATGCTCTAACCGAAATACTTCTCGATGATGCGCCGATAGATCGCCGTCAGGGCAACGAGATCGGCGACCGGCACGCATTCGTCGACCTGGTGCATGGTCTGCCCGACCAGGCCGAATTCCAGCACCGGGCAATAATCCCTGATGAAGCGCGCGTCCGAAGTGCCGCCGGTGGTGGAGAGTTTCGGCTGGCGCCTGGTCACTTCGGCGATGGCCGCAACGGCGAGATCGGTGAACGGGCCGGGTTTGGTGACGAAGACGTCGGCGTTCGACGGCTGCCAGTCGAAGGCATAATGCACGCGGCCGGCCGCAGCGTCGCGAGCGCGCTGCTCAAGCAGGGTTTTGAGCGCGGCCTGGCTGTGGCGGTCGTTGTAGCGGATGTTGAAGCGGGCGCGCGCCTCGCCGGGAATGAGATTGACGGTCGGATTGCCGACGTCGATCGAGGTGAATTCGAGGTTCGACGGCGCGAATTGCGCGCTGCCGTCGTCGAGCGGCGCCTGCAGCGCGGCGATCAGGGTCACCAAACCGCGGATCGGATTGTCGGCGCGGTCCGGATAGGCGACATGGCCCTGCCGGCCGGTGACGATCAGCGTGCCGTTGAGCGAGCCGCGGCGGCCGGCCTTGATGGTGTCGCCGAGTGTTTCCACATTGCTCGGCTCGCCGAGGATGCAATGGTCGAACGTTTCGCCGCGCTCGTCCGCCCATTGCAACAGCTTGACGGTGCCGTTGACCGCGACACTCTCCTCGTCGCCGGTGATGAGCAGCGCGATCGAGCCCCGCTTCGGCTTGCCGCCGTTCGCCGCCAGATAATCGGTCGCCGCGGCGACGAAGCAGGCAATGCCACCTTTCATATCGACAGCGCCGCGGCCGTAAAGCCTGTCGCCCGCGATCTCGCCACCGAACGGTGGATGACGCCACGCCGCCTCATCGCCGGGCGGCACCACGTCAGTATGGCCGGCAAACACCAGATTGGGTTTTTCCGTGCCGATGCGCGCGTAAAGATTGTCGATCGACGCGGTGCCGGGCTCGGCGAAGGTCATGCGATGGGCGGTAAAGCCGGCTTTCGTCAGCACGCCCTGCAAATAGGCCAGCGCGCCGCCGTCCTCCGGCGTCACCGAGCGGCAGCGGATTAGATCGCGGGCTATGGCGACGGGATCGGCGGTCATGCACCAAGGATTTCGGCCACTGCGCGGCGCTGGTCAATCCCCAAGATCACCCGGTTCAACCGTGCGGCGGCAGGGTTTGCGGCCCGAGCGGGTCCGGCCCATAGCGGTTCGGCCCGGTAGTCCCCTTGCGCAAGCCGAGCTCGACCAGGAGCGCCACTCCGAACACCGTGAACGGCACCGCGATGATCAGCGAAATTGTGCTCGGCGCGTCATCGGTGCCGGCGAGGCCCAGCACGGTGAGCAGGTCGAGCAGCACGCCGGCGGCGAAGAACGCGCCGATCAGCCGCAGCGGCATGTTGCGGTCTTGGCCGCGCTTGGCGGCGACGGCAAATTCCGGATAGGTGAACGCCAGATCGACGATGGCGCTCAAACGGTCGCCCTGGATCTGCTCGGCGATGAAGTGGCCGAAAATCTCGGCGACCGTCACCACGCCCATGGCGATCCAGAACGTCTGCCGGCCGATGCGGCCGTCAAAGCTGTTGAAGAGATAGACCCAATCCATCGGCAGGATTTTGTTCACGGACTTGCTTCGTTCGAGTGCTAGCAGCTTCAATCGCGCAGCAGTTCGTTGATCGAAGTCTTGGCGCGGGTCTTCTCATCGACGCGCTTGACGATGACGGCGCAGTAAAGGCTCGGGCTCGCCTCACCGTTCTTGCCCGGCTTGCCCGCGGTCGTGCCCGGCACCACCACGGAATAGGCCGGCACCTCGCCCTGAAAAATCTCGCCGCTGTCGCGATCGACGATCTTGGTCGAAGCGCCGATGAAGACGCCCATGGACAGCACCGCGCCTTGGCGCACGATGACGCCTTCGGCGACTTCCGAGCGCGCGCCGATGAAGCAATTATCCTCGACGATCACCGGGCCGGCCTGCAGCGGCTCGAGCACGCCGCCGATGCCGACGCCGCCGGAGATGTGACAGTTCTTGCCGATCTGCGCGCAGGAGCCGACCGTGGACCAGGTGTCGATCATGGTGCCGGAATCCACATAGGCGCCGAGATTGACGAACGACGGCATCAGCACCACGCCGGGCGCGATATAGGCGGAGCGGCGCACCACGCAGCCCGGCACCGCGCGGAAGCCTGCGGCGCGGAAATTCTTGTCGTGCCAATTGTCGAACTTCGACGGCACCTTGTCCCACCACGCGGCGTGGCCGGGACCGCCGGAGATTTCGCTCATGTCGTTGAGACGGAACGACAGCAGCACCGCCTTTTTGAGCCATTGATTCACATGCCAAGTCCCGTGCGGTGTGCCATCCGCGGCTTTCTCCGCAACACGTGCTTCGCCGCGGTCGAGCAGATCGAGCGCCTGCTCGACCGCCTCACGCACCGCGCCCTTGGTCGATGGCCCGATCGTGTCGCGCTGCTCGAAGGCTGCGTCGATGGTCTTGGCGAGATTGTCGTTGGTCCCGGCTGACATGAAGATACTCCCCGCTGCGCGGTTTGTCGGAGCGTGCCGACGCGATGTCAAGCGGCGGAGGACTAGGGCGCCAGCCAAATTGGAACCTTTCTTGCATGGCCGGCATTGCAAACGGTGCGAACAAAAGGCGTGCAATGATCACGATGGCGATAGGGCTCGGCGCCGGCGTGTTTTACTGGCTGGGCATTTACAATCTGGCGTTCTGGATTTTGATTTATGCGATCGTCTATGGCGGCTTGAGCGTGTTGCGCGGCAACGGCCAAATTCAACCGATCTATCGGCGCGATTCCGGGCTCGCCATCGCGGTCCTCATTCCGGTCGCTTGGCATATGGCCGGGCTTGCCGGTTATCTCTGACCGTAGCCCGGATGGAGCGCAGCGAAATCCGGGGCGACATTGACACTGCGCGATCGTTCCCGGATTTCGCTCCGCTCACTCCGGCTACGCGTGCCCGATCGCGCGCAAAAAGCCGGCGAGATCGTCGGTGACGTGATCGACGTGGGGCGCGTCGCGGCCGGCAAGCTCCCAATCCTCGCGCAGCACCACGCGGGCGCCCTGCGGCACCACCAGCACCGTGGTCATACCGAGCGCGTGCGGCACTTCGAGATTGCGGGCGAGGTCCTCGAAGATCGCGGCCTTGTTCGGATCGACGTCGTGGCGGGCGAGGAAGCGTTGGTAAACCACCGGCTGCGGTTTTGGTTCGAGTTCGGCCGCCCTGATGTCGAACACGTCGTCGAAGTGATGGCCGATTTCGAGCCGGCGCAACACCGCGTCGGCATGCTCGCGGGTGCCGTTGGTCAGGATGAGCTTGCGGCCGGAGAGCTGCGCGATCGCCGCGCCGAGCACGGGGTTGGGCGTCAGCGGCGAGTGATCGATCCGGTGCACCATCTCCAGGAATTCGTCGGGTTGCAGGCCGTGCTCCGTCATCAGCCCGCGCATGGTGGTGCCATAGCGCTTGTAATAATCCTTCTGCAGCCGGAACGCCTCGTCGTGGGTAATCTTCAAAAAATCGACGATGTAGTCGCGGATACGCACGTCGACCTGCTGCCAGAGATTCAGGTGATGCGGATAGAGCGTGTTGTCGAGGTCGAAGACCCAGGTCTCGACGTTGGCAAAACCGCGCGCGGGGCGCTCATTCGTCATTCCGATTGCTCTCTTGTGAGATCAAATAGATATGAAAGGCCCAGAAAGCGGCCTTGATCGCTTGGACAGCACTCTGTTCGTGTTGATATCTTTGTCAAGGATCGAAGACCGCCGGAGGCGGCGGCGCCATAGCGCGTCGAAGACGCGCGTAACCGCGCTGATGGCGCCGTCCTTGACAAAGATATCAA
>JBAUYI010000174.1:0-9316 GCA_049584715.1 Xanthobacteraceae bacterium | reverse complement strand
ATCACGCTCATGGCGTAATCGAGGTAGCTCTTCTTCATCTCCTCGGTGATCGAAACCGGGCGGATGTCGGAGGGGCCGCTGTCTGTGGGCGGGGGATTGTCGTCGTCTGCCAAAGCTGGAATTCCTGAACGAATCGCTACAGAATTTCATAGCCGATCGGGTGCCGTAACGCCACCTTTATCGGCTTCTCCTAGATAGGATTTTCCATATTACTTTCAAGGCGTTATTGCCGCACTTTGGGCCAATTTGGTGGCCGCGGGGATGGCTGTTTCGAAAGCGCGCCATACGAGGCCTATACAATCGCGCCCGGCGCCTATGATGGGCGCGAAAATTCGGCGGCGTAGAGGCCTTTCATGGTTCATCGACTATTTGTCGCTGTGTGCTGTTGGATGGCGCTATACATCGCCATAGTCGTAGTTGCTCCCGGCGAGGCGGCTGGCGCGGGTCCAGACGCTCAAGCAGCGCAGATCGGACGGACATTTCGCGACTGTTCCGACTGTCCCGAAATGGTGATGGTCCCGGCGGGCAGCTTTCTCATGGGCTCATCGGCGGCCGAGACCGCGCGGGATCTCGAAGCATTCCCATTTGACGAAACCGAGACCGACAAGCGCTCACTCGAAAGCGAGCATCCGCAACATTCGGTGAGCATCGCTCGGTCATTCGCCATGGGGAAATACCACGTGACGCGGCGCGAATTTGCCGCCTTCGTTCAGGAGACCGGGTATTCGACCCACGGCGGCTGTACTCTTTTTGTGAACCACAGGTACCCACGGCGGGAAGATGCAGGGTGGCAGGCTCCCGGATTTACCCAAACCGACCAGGACCCGGTCGTCTGCGTGAACTGGCATGACGCGCAGGCTTATGTGGCGTGGTTAAACAGCAAGGTGCGCGGGCAGAAGCCGGCAGCAGACGAGGCTTCGTACCGCCTGCCGAGCGAAGCCGAGTGGGAATACGCGGCGCGCGGCGGGACGCCGACCGTGCGCTGGTGGGGTGATTCCATCGGGTCGGGAAATGCCGATTGCGAGGGATGTGGCAGCCGGTGGGATGACAAACAAACCGCTCCGGTCGGTAGCTTCAATCCGAATCCATATGGGCTTTTCGATATGCTCGGTAACGCGTGGCAATGGACCGAAGACTGCTGGAACAAAAATTACGAGGGAGCGCCGACGAATGGCAGCGCCTGGACGACCGGGAAACCGTGTGAATATCACGTCGGGCGCGGTGGCTCCTTTACCAATCGTCCCTGGGTTCTACGCCCCGCCGATCGCATGTTCATCGAGTCCGACAAGTCCGCCAACTTTGTCGGGTTCCGTGTCGTCAAGGCTCTCCAGTGAAAGAGCTGAGAGAATCGTAGGCTGAAAATTAGCGGGTGACATGGAGATGGAATGATCGGGAACGGGAATCGCCTTGCGCATCGTATGCGGCGTTTTGCCAACGGACTGATTTTCTGCCTGCTTATATCGGCGAAGAGCGCTTCTGCCGACGATATATTCATTCCGCAATGTCCTGAAATGCTGCTTGGAGCGGAAACTTTTGCCCAAGAGTGCCTGAGCAATGTTCGCAGCTTCTCCCGCGTGTTCTATCCCGGCGGCCACGAACCCGGCGAGCCGGAAACTTATAGTATATATTTTAAGGATGCATCGACCACGTCGCATTTTGCGCTGGGATGCACGCTGAACCGACAGCACAAAACCGGCTTTCTCGGCATTTATTATTCAACAGACGGCAATCACTTTGCCAAGGCGAACACGGCGCCCATACGGTTCGTCGATGCTCAGGGAAATGTCGGCCTGATGATCGATGGCGCGCCTGTCACGCTCCTCGCTGTTCGGCAATTCGAAAGCGAAGTTATTCCGCTCCGATATCCCGTATCGGCACCGAAGAACTGCGAGAGCCCGCTTCTTCCGAATGGAAAAACGGCGGACGATCGCGGACAATTTACGGTACAGGGAGATACAACGCTACAGAGTCCAGCTCTGAAGGTCTGTAACTCTGGAGGAGCCTGTCGCGACTATACATACACGCAATTTTTCAAGAGTGGCGAGAGCCAAATATTTTACCACGATCCCTCACTGCGGATTTTCATCGGCACGGCAGGAAACGTCTTCGTTGAGAATGAATATTATGAGAAGTTCTGCGAAAGAAGCCGGCATAATAATTCGGCATACACAGAAAACATCCTCACTGAGCTCTGTCTCATCGGGGACAAGTAGCCGGATCATTGCCACACTTCGCACCAAATTGGCGGCCTTGGGAATGGCAGTCCCGAAAGCGCGCCACACGAAGCATACACAATCGCGCCAAGCGCCTATGATGAGCGGGAAAAACGAAAGGAGCGCTTCATGGTTCAGCTGGCGGACGGCGACATCAAGACCCGCGAGGTGCTGGGCTGGAAGGGCGTGCACGTGCTGCACTTCATGGGCTCGTCGTGCTCGCAGAAGCTGCGTATCTTCCTCAACCTCAAAGGCATCCCGTGGCAGTCGCATCCGATCGATCTGCCGGCCTATGAGAACATGCAACCGTGGTTTCTCGGCATCAATCCGCGCGGCCTGGTGCCGGTCCTGGTGCACGACGGCGCCGTGCATATCGAGAGCAACGACATCATCCAGTATCTGGAACGAAAATTCCCGACGCCGCGGCTGATCCCGGCCGGCCATGACAACGAGGTGGCGGCGCTGCTGCGGCACGAGGACGACCTGCATCTCGACCTGCGCACGCTGAGCTTCCGCTTCGTGTTCGCGCCGCCCGGCCCGCCAAAACCTGCGGCCGCGCTGGAGAGCTACCGCACCAACGGCTCCGGCACCGTGCAGGGCGTGAGCGATCATGAAAAGCAGATCCAGATCGAGTTTTGGCAGCGCGCCGCCAAGGAAGGTTTTACCGACGAGCGGGCGCGCGCATCGGCGCTAAAATTTCGTGCCGAGTTCGACGCGCTGGAGAAAAAGCTCGCGCAGCAGCCCTATCTGATGGGCGGCGATCTGAGTGTGCTCGATATCGCCTGGCTGATCTACCAGCACCGGCTGTCGCTCGCCGGCTATCCGTTCGCGCGGCTGCACCCGCGCGTGCACGCGTGGGCGGAGACACTGTGCGACAAGCCGGAATTTGCCACGGAAATCGGCCAGCTCCGTCATTCGCCGGATCAGCTCGAGGCTGTCCGTCGCGCCCAGGCCGGCAAGACTTTGGAAACGGTCGCGGGCTTCTAGGGCATGTACTCATAAGTCCGGCCCAATGTCCGCTTTACCCCCGAAAGCGACCGTTTGCTGCGCGGCAGCGAAATGACGGCTCCGTGCCAGGAACGGATATTCGCTACTGCACAAATTAGGAAGGCGGCCCGTAGGGCGACTAAGAGCGATTGCGCCAGGGCGCCGACCCTATGCGACCGATCAAGAAATCGAGAAACGCCCTTACCTTTGGAGCTTGATTGCGGCCGGGCGGCAATAACGCCCACAACGGATATTTTTCCGGGTCCTGAACGTCCTGCAAAATCGGTACCAGCTGGCCCTTCTCGATCGCCTCACCGACGACATGTTCGCTCAGGCGCAGTATGCCAGCTCCCTCGATCGCCAGCCCCACCAGCATGGCCGTACTGTCGGCGCTCACGGGGCCTTTCACGTCTACTTGCACGAGTTCGCCGTCGACACGAAACGGCCATGTCGCCGAGCCGGGATTCCGGCTCAGGGTGAGGCATGCATGGTGCGCGAGATCGGCAGGCTTAACCGGCCGGCCGTATCGCGCGAGATAGCCCGGGCTGGCACAAACAACTCGCGGCAGGTCGGCGATCTTGCGCGCAATAAGCGATGAATCGTTCAGAGCTCCCATACGCAACGAAATGTCCAAGTTTTCGCCGACGACATCGACAATGCGGTTGGTGACCATGAAGTCCAGGGTTATTTGTGGACAACGCAGCAAAAAATGCGGCAACACCGGCACGAGATGGCGGACCGCAATGAAAGGTAAAGCGTGCACGCGCAGGTGCCCGCGCGGTGAAAGGCGCGCCGATGCGATATCGGCCTCCGCCGCTTCGATGGCGGTAAGAATCTCGCGCGTGCGCTCGAGATAGGTCTCGCCCTCGGTGGTGAGCGCCAAGTGTCGGGTTGTCCGATTGATCAGGCGCACGCCCAGGCGCTCCTCCAAACGGGTGATCAGCTTTGCCACTGCGGAGGGTGACAGTCCGACATCGTCGGCAGCGCCTGCAAAGCTGCCGCGCTCCGCGACCCGTTGGAATATGGCCATATCAGATGATGGAGCGGCCATTATGGAAATTCCTTCGCGAGAGATGGGAATTCATTGCGGATTATCGCGGCCATGTAAATCCGTATGATCGATGCGTCCCGGCTGGCTTTGGCGGGGGCAATTGTTGACGCAAGTCCGTATCGAGAGATTTTGCCGCAATGCCTTACCTCCAGCTCGACCTTCCGAATCGCTTTCCGATCGAAGTTAAGCGCAATCTGGCGCGGCGTTTGGGAGATGAGTTCGCGCGCATCATGCAGACGACATCTGATCTGGTGACGGTTGCGTTCCGCGAATTGGGGGAAGGCGGGGTTTGGCGCTGCGGCGCTGGCGTGCCCGAACCGGCGGCGCAGCTGTCCTGCGACATACGTCGCGGCCGCCCGCCTGAACAAAGGGCCGAACTGGCCGCGGCACTCATCGACGCCTGCGTCCAAGCGCTGGGACTGAGCGTCGATCGCATCGGCGTGGAGTTCACGCAGCACGCGAGTGATGAGATGTATCGCCGCGGGCGCGGCTGGGCGCCGGAATGGAGCGCTGCTGAGGGCGTCGATGTTTAGGTTTAAGACGAATTTCACAGGACCCTAAAAGCCGAATCTCGAGAGCGAAAGGAGATTCACGATGGCCAGGACATCCAATTCGGAAGTGATCAACCAGGAGCGTCGCCAACTATTCGGCACCGCCGCAATGGGTATCGTGCTTGCCGGTGCGGTCAATCTGCTTCCCACACGGCTGGACGCGGCGTCGGAAGCAGAGGCCATCAGTCCCTTCAAGATCAACATTCCGGAAAATCAGCTTGCCGACCTTCGCCGCCGCATCTCGGCGGCCCGTTGGCCGGAGCAGGAAACGGTTGCTGATGAATCGCAAGGCGTACAGCTCGCGACGATGCAAGCGCTCGCGCGCTACTGGGCGACCGATTACAAATGGCGCAGGGTCGAAGCGACGCTGAACGCACTGCCGCAGTTCATCACCGCGATCGATGGGCTGGATATTCATTTCATCCACGTTCGCTCAAGACATGCCGACGCGCTGCCGCTCATCGTCACGCACGGCTGGCCGGGGTCGGTCATCGAACAGCTTAAGATCATCGATCCGCTCACCAACCCGACAGCGCACGGCGGTAACGCATCGGACGCTTTCCATCTGGTGATTCCCTCCCTCCCCGGCTTCGGGTTTTCGGGCAAGCCGACCGCGACCGGTTGGGGTCCGGAGCGCACCGCACGCGCCTGGGTCGTCTTGATGCAGCGCCTTGGCTACGCGAAATTCGTCGCGCAAGGCGGCGATCTGGGCGCGGGCATCTGCACGGCGATGGCCAAGCAAGCGCCTCCGCAATTGCTGGCTATTCACACAAATTTTCCCGGCGCGATTCCATCCGATATTGCCAAGGCCCTTGCCGCCGGCGATCCGGCGCCAGCCGCTCTCTCCGCCGATGAGCGGCGCGCGTATGGGCAGCTCGCAGTCTTGTTTGCAAAGCGCCGCGCTTACGCGCAAATGATGGCGACGCGCCCGCAGACACTTTATGCGCTCGCCGACTCGCCCATCGGCCTGGCGGCTTGGCTGTTCGATCACGGCGACGGTTATGGCCAGCCGGCGGCTGCGATCACATCGGCTGTCGCTGGGAACACCATCAACGGACACCCGGCGGGCGCGCTGACACGTGATGACGTCCTCGACGATTTCACGCTGTACTGGCTGACCAACACCGCGGTTTCCGCGGCGCGCTTCTATTGGGAAAACCACATCAACCTCTATAACGCCGCCGACGTTTCCCTCCCCGCGGCGGTGAGCGTATTTCCCGGCGAAAACTATCAAGCACCGCGAAGCTGGACGGAGCGGGCGTATCACAACCTCATCTATTTCAACGAGGTCGAACAAGGAGGCCACTATGCGGCCTGGGAGCAGCCTGAACTTTTCAGCGCCGAGCTTAGAGCCGCATTCAAGACCTTGCGGTAGCGGAAAGAGGAAGAAAATCTAGGAAGTCACGTTGGTGCAACCGCTGATGCCCCCGCCGTTTCCAGGCTGAGCTATCCGCTTTGGTGATCAGAAAGGGAGAACGCAAATGATCATGCTTATCAAAACGCTTGCCGCAGTCGCGGCCGGTACCGTGCTCGCCACGAACGCCTTCGCCCAGAGCACAAGCAAGGTCGGCGAGGCCTCACCGTACGTCGCCATCGAGAACGAGGCCCCACCCAAACTCATTGTGGAGCCCACGCCACTTGCCGCAGGGGTGGCCCACGGCCTCGTCTGGATCCAATATCATGCGGAGAACGTGCGTATCGAACCAGTGTTCGGGGCAGGCGCGCTCAACGCGTCTCCAAGGATCGGGCATCTGCACGTACATATCGACGACCTGCCTTGGGGTTGGGTGGAAGCGACGAGCGACAACAATACTATCAGCGTGGCGGGTCTGCCGCCCGGTCAGCACAAGATGCTTATCGAGTTGGTCGACGCTAACCACCACGTATTCGCTGGATGCTCGGAGTGCAGGCAGACGGTGACGTTCACGGTCCCAGAGACTACGTCTCACTCGCACTGAGGTGATGACAAGAGCCTCGCCGGTTAACGTCGAAGGTACGCAGTCGCCGAAGATACTCAAGGCTGGCGACTCGTTTCTCATCCCGAATGGTACGATTCACGGCGTAAAGGACGTCGGCAACGGCAACGCCGCGGAACTCGCAACCTACATTGTCGAAAAAGGAATACCGGTTGTCAGGCTGGCCAAGTGAGCGCGCCATGCGCTCGCTGCCGGCAGAGATGAACGCGCGGATCGGCGCGAGGACCAACGAAAAATGCAAAGGAGCACACTGAGGCGGCGTTACTGGGTCACTTCGGCTCTCCCCTGCCTTGTGCAGCACAGTAAATGATCCGGCCGCACTGACGCGAGGCTCAAAAGCAGACGTTGGCGCATAGCCCACTTATGTCCGCTTTACCCCCAGAGCAGACATCGGGACCGCTATCATTTATGAGTACACGCCCTAGCCACGATCTCGGGCTATTCTGCGTAAACCATGCCGCTCGACTATGCAATTTCGGCGCTGCTGACGCTCTTCGTCGTGGTCGATCCGGTGGGGCTGGTGCCGACCTTCCTCGCCGTGACCGAAAACCTGCCGAGCCGCGCCCGCCGCAGCGTCGCGGTGCGCGCAAGCATCATTGCCGGCGCGATCTTGATCGGCACGGCACTGATCGGCGACTGGCTCCTGCACACGCTGTCGATTTCGCTGCCGGCGTTCCGCATCGCCGGCGGCCTGCTGCTGTTCTCGATCGCTTCCGAAATGGTGTTCGGCGTACGGCTGCGCCGCGAGAGCCGGGAGGCCGAGGAAGCGGTCGAAGAGCATGTCCGCAACGTTGCCGCCTTTCCGCTGGCGATCCCGTTGCTTGCCGGCCCAGGCGCGATCACCGCCACCGTGCTGCTGGCCGGGCGCGCCAACGGCAATCTCATGCTGATCGCGGTCCTGATCGGCGTCGTGGTGCTGGTCGCGGCCGCGTGTTTTGTCGCCTTTCTGTTTGCCGAGCGGATCGGTCGCGCCATCGGACTGACCGGCAACATCGTGCTGTCGCGGCTCCTCGGCGTGCTGCTCGCAGCGCTCGCCGTGCAATATGTGGTCGATGGCGTGCGCGCGGTGCTCAATGGCTGAGGCGATAAGCCTTCATTAACCATGATCGTTCACGATTGATTAGGGACGATACGGCCGTCATCGCTGGAGATCGTGTCATGGCCATTTCCGCAATGTCTTCGGCAAGCTTTCACGCCACGAGCCAGCAGGCGATGCTGTCGCTGTCGCATTACAAGCAAGGCGGCCGTCACGGTCATTCGCTCGCCGATGTCGATGCCACAAGCTCGAGCGTGGCCACAGCGCCGAGCAAGACCGGCAAGATCGGCAGCAAGATCGATATCTCGGCATAAGCGCTGACTGCCATGAACTCAAAAGACAACCGGTCCACCGCATTTCGCGTGCGTTCGGCAAGGCCCGAGGACATCCCGGCGCTGATGCGATTGAAGCGCTTGCTGGCCCAGAGCGAGAATGCCCTGCACGCGGTGCACGCCAGCGAAGCCAATTGGCTGCGCGACGGTTTTGGTCCTGACGCCGGTTTCACGGCCTTTGTCGCCGAAGATTCTTCCGGCGTGATCGGCATGGCGACATGCAGCGAGCGCGTCATTACCGGCTGGAACGGGCCGGTGATTTTCCTGCAGGATTTGTTCGTCGAGCCGCATTGCCGCCAGCACGGCGTCGCCAGCGCGCTGATGGCCCGGGTCGCTGCGCTGGCGCGCGACGTCGGCAGCCCGATCGTCGAGCTCACGGTGCGGGCCGACAATCCGGCGCAGAATTTTTATGCGCGCAGCGGATTCCAGCCCTTGCCGCATTGCCTGACATTCGTTCTCGCCGGGCCCGCGCTGGCCGCGCTCGCCGATCAGGACAGCGAGACGCTGGCGCTTGCCGGTTGAAGCTCAATCCAAGCGCGGCTGCCAGACCATCAGCAGAATGATCGCGACCATGGCGGCAATAAGAAAGGCCGCGAGCGCGAACCAGATGCGGAATAGGCGGGGATAGTCGTCGGCGAGCGTGCCGCGGCCCAGTGCCGCCTGCCGCGCCATATTGCGCAGCCGTATCTCGATGCGCAGCGACACCAGCCAGACCGCAACGACGGCGACATAGAGTATCAGCGAGAGATCGATCCAGAATTCATTGAGCGGCGTAAGCCCGATCGCCCAGGCCAGCGGAAAGCCGCTGACCGGCTGCAACGCCATCGCGGCTGCGACAACGAACAACTCGATGCGGACCACGAACTGCGCGACCAGCGCGACCACCGACGGATTGCCCGAACGATAGGCCAGCAGCATGAAGCTTGCGATGCCGAGCCAGGTGCCGAACATCGCCGCCGCGGCCAGCACGTGGACGAATTTGATGGCGAGGATGAGGTCGATCATCGCGGCTCAGGGAATGATCCGACAGCCTTTCGTTATTGCGAGCCAACGGGTCCGCCCCAAAGTGGCCGGCCCGATGACAGGCTCCGCGAAGCAATCCGGACTCGCGACGCCGAGCTGGATTGCCTCGTCGCTACGCTCCTCGCAATGACGGCCTAGACCATGATC
>JBAUYI010000173.1:0-3953 GCA_049584715.1 Xanthobacteraceae bacterium | reverse complement strand
GATCATGGTGTTGTTGAACGAGGCGTTGACGTGCGCCACGCCCGAGGCGATGTTTTTGCGTTCGCGTCGGCGGACGCGCGTAGCTTCTTTGCCCATTCTGAACCCTTCTGCGGATCGGTACCGGCCGTGCCGGCGCCGTCACATTTTCCTGTTTGGCGCAGTGTCCTGTTCGACGCGCTATTTCTTCTTTCCGGCAATGGCCTTGGCCGGACCTTTTCGGGTGCGTGCGTTGGTGTGGGTGCGCTGGCCGCGCACCGGCAGACTGCGGCGATGACGCAAACCGCGGTAGCATCCGAGATCCATCAGCCGCTTGATGTTCATCGCCACTTCGCGCCGCAGGTCGCCCTCGACCATGTAGTCGCGGTCGATCACCTCGCGCAGCTGAAGCACTTCCTGGTCGGTGAGCTGCGACACCCGGCGCGACTCCGGCATCGAAACTTTGTCCAGGATCTCCTTGGCCTTGGCGCCACCGATGCCATAGATGTATTGCAGCGCGATCACGATGCGCTTGTTGGTCGGTAAGTTGACACCAGCAATACGGGCCAAGTCAGTTACTCCTCGTGCTCGCCGGTGCACGGACCATCCGTGGCACCCGGCCGCTTCCCCTCGGTTCCAACAATGTCCCCTGAGAAGGCCACAAACGTAAAAAGCCAGCGACTGCCTGCCATTGGGGCCTGGCATCGCTGCTAAATCTCCGCCTGGATATTTGACGCTTATTAATGGATTCCCTGCGCTTTCGTCAACCTCGGCTAGCGAATTCGTGTACGGATCGGCTCACGGGCGGGCGGTTTCCCCACTTTTCGATTTTCGCGCCGCGCTTTTGTGCGCTGCAGCGGTTTTACGCGGGCTCGACGCCCGTTTAACGGATTTTTTTCCTAGGCGGGCGGCAGTTTTCGGCTTCCGCGGCTTCGCCGTCAGCTTCCTGGCGCCGTTGCGGGCGGGCTTCGGCTTCGGCGCCGACGGCTCGGAGGGCAGCGCTCTGTCGATTGCGACAGTGACGTCCGCAATCGGCGCCATGCCGTTAACCGTGCGCAGCACATTCTGCTTGCGGTAATAGGCCACGAGCGGCGCGGTCTGCTGGCGATAGGCCACGAGCCGCTGGCGCAGCACTTCGGGGTTATCGTCCGAGCGCAACGGCTCGCCGCGCGCCTTCATCTCGGCGATGCGGTTTTCGATGCGCTTGAGGAGGGCGTCCTCGTCGACGCGCAGCTCGATTACTGCGTCGAGCGCGATGCCGCGTTTTTTCAGCATGCGGTCGAGCGCCGCCGCCTGCGGCACGGTGCGCGGAAAGCCGTCGAGGATAAAACCCTTACGCGCATCGGGCTGTTCGATGCGCTCGGCGACGATGCTGACGACGATGTCGTCCGGGCACAGCCCGCCGCGCTGCATGATATCTTTGACCTTGCGGCCGACCGGCGTCGCGGCTTTGACTGCCGCGCGCAGCATGTCTCCGGTGGAAAGCTGAACCAGTCCGTATTTGGCGACGAGACGCAGCGCTTGCGTTCCCTTGCCAGCCCCCGGCGGGCCGAGCAGGATCAGTCTCATCTACGGCGCCCCCTCAGTTTCGACCGCTTGATCAGGCCTTCGTATTGGTGCGCCAGCAGGTAGCCCTGCACTTGCGCCACCGTATCCATGGTCACGCTGACGACGATCAACAGCGACGTGCCGCCGAAATAGAACGGCACGTTGGCGTACGAGATCAGCATCTCGGGGAACAGGCAAACGATCGCCAGATAGGCCGCGCCGATCGCCGTGATCCGCGACAGCACATAATCGATGTACTCGGCGGTCCGCTCGCCGGGCCGGATGCCGGGGATGAAGCCGCCATGCTTCTTCAAGTTATCGGCGGTCTCGGTCGGGTTGAACACGATCGCCGTATAGAAGAAGGCGAAGAACACGATCAGGCCGACATAGAGCGCCAGGAACAACGGCCGCCCATGGGCGAGCTGGGTGGTGATGATGGTGAGCCAGCCCGGCCCCTGCCCGGCCGTGAAGTTGGCGATGGTCGTCGGCAACAGCAACAGCGACGAGGCAAAGATCGGCGGAATGACGCCCGACGTATTGAGCTTGAGCGGCAAGTGCGAGGATTGGCCCTCGAACATGCGGTTGCCGACCTGGCGTTTAGGATACTGGATCAACAGCCGGCGCTGCGCGCGCTCCATGAATACGATGAAGGTGATGACGGCGACCACCATCACCAGCACGATGAGGATGAGCCCGGTCGAGAGCGCGCCTTGCCGGCCAAGCTCGAGCGTGCCGGCAATAGCCGAAGGCAGCTGCGCGACGATGCCCGACATGATGATCAGCGAGGTGCCGTTGCCAATGCCGCGCTGGGTGATCTGCTCGCCGAGCCACATCAGGAACATGGTGCCGCCGGTCAGCGTGATCACCGTCGAGATGCGAAAGAACATGCCCGGCGCCGCGACGACGGTTGCCGCCCCTTCGAGGCCGACCGCGATGCCATAGGCCTGCACGGCCGCCAGCAGCACCGTCAGATAGCGGGTGTACTGGTTGATGACCTTGCGGCCCGCCTCGCCCTCTTTCTTGAGCTGTTCGAGGGTCGGCGACACCGTCGTCATCAGCTGGATGATGATCGAGGCCGAGATGTAGGGCATGATGTTGAGCGCAAAGATCGCCATGCGGTGGATGCCGCCGCCGGCGAACATGTTGAACATGCCCAGGATGCCGCCTTGCTGAGATTGGAAAATCTGGTCCCACGCATTCGGATCGATGCCGGGCAGCGGGATGTAGGTGCCGAGCCGATACACCAATAGCGCGCCGAGCGTAAACCAGATGCGCTTCTTCAGCTCGTCGGCCTTGGCGAGCGCCGAAAAGTTGAGATTGGCCGCCAGTTGTTCTGCTGCAGAGACCATGCGCTCTAAGTCCCCTTTGTCACGTCATGGCCGGGCTAGTCCTGCCATCCACGCCCTCATTCACAGGTAGAAGCCGTGGATGCCCGGCACAAGACCGGGCCGGACGCCTATCAGGCGGCCTGCTCGCTCGTCTCCGCCTTGGGGGCGAGGATTTCAACAGTGCCACCGGCCTTCTCTACCGCGGCCACCGCCGATTTTGAGGCACCAAAGACGGCAAGCGTGACCTTCGCCTTGATCTCGCCGGCCCCGAGCAGCCGTACCCCATCCTTTCCGCGGCGCAGCACGCCGGCTTTGACCAACGCCGCGGCGTCGATCTTTCCGGCGGCATCGAGCGTGCCGGCATCGATGGCAGTCTGAATGCGGCCGAGATTTATCTCGTTGAGCTTACGTGCGAATTTCGTGTTCTTGAATCCGCGTTTGGGCAGACGGCGATGCAGCGGCATCTGACCGCCCTCGAAGCCCTTGATGCGCACGCCGGAACGCGCGGTCTGGCCTTTGCCGCCGCGGCCGGCGGTCTTGCCCTTGCCGGATCCGATGCCGCGGCCGATGCGCTTGCGCGTCTTGCGGGCGCCGGGGCGGCCGGAAAGGTCGTGAAGTTGCATGGCTATTTCTCCACAACTTCGACGAGATGAGCGACCTTGGCGATCATGCCGCGGGTTTGCGGGCTGTCGCGAAGCTCTGCGACCCGCCCGATCTTATTTAGCCGCAATCCGACCAGCGTCTCGCGCTGGCTGTGATGGCGGCGTGATGGACTGGCGGTCTGCCGGACTTTGACGGTCTTACCGGTGTTTTTATCGGCGTTCATGGCGGGCTCCGCGTTCAATCGGCCGGCGCTTCGGCATCGACGTCGCGGCGGCGCGCCTGCAGCGCCGAGACCTTGACGTTGCGGCGGGCAGCAACAGTGCGCGGCGAGTCCTGGCGCTTGAGCGCGTCAAATGTGGCGCGCACAACGTTATAGGGGTTGGACGTGCCGATCGATTTCGCCACCACGTCTTGCATGCCGAGGGTCTCGAACACTGCGCGCATCGGTCCGCCGGCGATGATGCCGGTGCCGGGCGGCGCGGCGCGCAGATAGACCTT
>JBAUYI010000172.1:0-7564 GCA_049584715.1 Xanthobacteraceae bacterium | reverse complement strand
GATGTCTTTGAGTTCGTCAAGGTCCTTGATCGTGTGGACTTCGCGAATGCCATAGACGATGGCGAAGAAGCCAATCACAGGAATCAAAAGCGCGGGGCCCATCACAAATATCGTATTCCAGGACTCGCACACCAAGCTGAGCACCACGCCACACAACGCACAATAGGCGAGGGCCGCAAAAGTCATCCGCCTCAAAGTCAATTGCGCCATTGGGCGCTCCCGCGTCGAAGACATGCTTGCTAGTTGTTATGGAGTCGCGGCGCGCGTATTCTTAATATAACAACTGATAGTTGTAAAGACTAGGAAAAATTGTAGGACCCGAGAAGCCGATTGGAGGCATTCCCATCCGTGTCCGCGATGATTTTAATGCACCCCGGCAGCCCGCCGGTTCAGGCTACCAGACTCATACTGCGTCAGCCGGGCTGCCGAACGGCCCATTGGCCGGGCCATTTCGGCCATAGAAATGCCGCGCCGGATCATGTAGAGACCGCCGCGGCTGCCTATATGAAGCGCGGGCGGCGGACGGAAATCATCGATGCTGAGCGTTATTATCGTCATCCACCTCATGCTGGTCCTCGGCCTGATCGGCGTCGTGCTGTTGCAAAAGTCCGAGGGTGGGGGACTGGTCAGCTCGACCTCGGGCTTTATGACCGGCCGCGGTACGGCTAACGTTTTGACGCGCACCACGGCGTTTTTGGCCGCCGGCTTCTTCGTGACCAGCCTGTTGCTGTCATGGATTGCGGGTTTCGAGCGCAAGCCAAGCTCGATCATCCATACCGGCGGCGCGCCGGCCCAGGAAACCCCGGGCGCCCCGCCGACGGCGCCACCCATCAGTGGCGGTGGCGGCGTTCTTGAGCTGCTCAAGAAAGGCCCGGGCGGTAGCACCGCGCCGGCACCGGCTCCGGCCCCGAGCGGACCGCAGGTGCCGCAGTCGCAATAAGCAACGTCGCTACCCATTTAAGGCTGCAACGAGCAGGCCGTGCGATGACTTTCGGCATCGCCTGAGGATTTCGGTTGAAGTCCTTACAGCTCAAGAGGTTTTAGGCGTTGGTTCGGGCTGGTTTGCGATGCGCAGCAGATATTCCGGAAAATCGCTCGTCGAATCGTATTGCGGGGGGTAAAGGTTAAGTCCCATGGCGCGGTATATTTTCATCACCGGCGGCGTGGTTTCCTCACTTGGCAAGGGTCTCGCGTCCGCAGCGCTGGGCGCGCTCTTGCAGGCGCGCGGTTTCAAGGTCCGCCTGCGCAAGCTCGACCCCTATCTCAACGTCGATCCCGGCACCATGTCGCCGTACCAGCACGGCGAGGTTTTCGTCACCGATGATGGCGCCGAGACCGACCTCGACCTCGGCCATTACGAGCGCTTCACCGGGCGGCCTGCCACCCGCAGCGACAACATCACCACCGGCCGCATCTACCAGGACATCCTCACCAAGGAGCGCCGCGGCGACTATCTCGGCGCCACCATCCAGGTCATTCCCCACGTCACCAACGCGATCAAGGATTTCATCCGCGACGGCAACGAGGATTTCGACTTCGTGCTGTGCGAGATCGGCGGCACCGTCGGCGATATCGAGGGCCTGCCGTATTTCGAAGCCATCAGGCAGATGGGCAACGATCTGCCGCGCGGACATGCCATCTACATCCACCTGACCTTGATGCCGTTCATCCCGAGCGCCGGCGAGCTCAAAACCAAGCCGACCCAGCACTCGGTGCGCGAATTGCGCGCCATCGGCATTCAGCCCGATATTCTGCTCTGCCGCAGCGACCGGCCGATTCCGGAAAGTGAGCGCAAGAAGCTCGCGCTGTTCTGTAATGTGCGCGAAAGCGCCGTGATCGAGGCGCTGGACGTCGACAATATCTACGCCGTTCCCGAGGCCTATCACGCCGGCGGCCTTGACGACGAAGTGCTCGCCGCCTTCGGCATCGACAATCCGCCGCCGCCCGATCTCGCCACCTGGCACCTGATCAACGAGCGCATCCGCAATCCGGAAGGCGACGTGACCATCGCCATCGTCGGCAAATATACCGGCATGAAGGACGCCTATAAGTCGCTGATCGAGGCGCTGTCCCACGGCGGCGTCGCCAACAAGGTCAAGGTCAAGCTCGACTGGATCGAGAGCGAGGTGTTCGAGAACGAGGACCCGGCGCCATTCCTCGAGCACGTCGACGGCATCTTGGTGCCGGGCGGTTTCGGTCAGCGCGGCGCCGAGGGCAAAATCCTCGCCGCGCAATTCGCCCGCGAACGCAAGGTGCCGTATTTCGGCATCTGTTTCGGCATGCAGATGGCGGTAATCGAGGCGGCGCGCAATCTCTGCGGCATCGAGGCGGCCAACTCCACCGAGTTCGTGCAGACGCCCGAGCCCGTGGTCGGCCTGATGACCGAATGGATGAAGGGCAACGAGCTGCAAAAGCGCGGCCTGACCGGCGACCTCGGCGGCACCATGCGGCTTGGCGCCTATCCGGCCGTGCTGGCGCGCGGCTCCCGCGTCGCCGATATCTATCACTCAGCCGAGATTTCCGAGCGCCACCGCCACCGCTACGAGGTCAACACCGCCTACAAGGATCGCCTGGCGCAACACGGCATGCGCTTTTCCGGCATGTCGCCGGACGGCATCCTGCCGGAGATCATCGAATACGACGACCATCCCTGGTTCATCGGCGTGCAATTCCACCCCGAACTGAAATCGCGCCCGTTCGCGCCGCATCCGCTGTTCTCGTCCTTCATCGGCGCGGCGGTGGAGCAGAGCCGGCTGGTGTAATATCATCCACTGTCGATTTCTCACTCAATGTCCGGCCAGTAGCCGGACATCTGCATCTCAGAAACAAATCATCGGGAGGCGTCTATGATCTACGAACAACGCATCTATACCTGCATCCCCGGCCGGCTGCCGGTGCTGCTCAAGCGGTTCGAGGAGCAGACTTTAAAAATCTGGGACAAGCACGGCATCAAGCAGGCCGGCTTTTGGACCGTGCTGGTCGGCGATGGCAGCCAGGATTTGCATTACCTGCTCGCTTGGGAATCGCTCGCCGAGCGCGAGCGGATATGGAATGTATTTCAAGCCGATCCGGCCTGGCACAAGGCGCGCGATGAGAGCGAGAAGGACGGGCCGATCATCGCCAATATCAAAAGCACGTTCCTGCGGCCGACAGCGTTCTCTTCGGTGAAGTGAGGCGACGAGGTACCATGATTGTCGAGGTGCGAATTTTCACCTGCAATCCGGGACAGCTGCCGGCGCTGAAGAAGCGGTTCAAGACCAAGACGCTTGCAATCTGGAAGAAGCACGGCATCCGGCAGATCGGCTTCTGGACCGTGCTGATCGGCGACGGCAGCAACGATCTGCACTGCGCGCTGTCCTGGAAATCCATGGCCGAGAGGGAGCGAAAATGGGCCAAATTCCGCGCCGACCCGGCATGGCGCAAGGTGCGCGCCGAAACCGAGAAGGACGGCCCGATCATCGCCAACATCAACAGCGTGTTCCTGCGGCCGACGGATTTTTCCGCGTTGAAATGAGTTTTCCGCGCCGGAACGAGTCGATTTGTCGCATGTGATTGGTCTGCAACACTCGCCCGGAAAGTAGCGCTCGGTGTGGCCGCGGACGCTATCGTTAATTGATCGGCGGCCACGCCGCTCTATCTTGGCTGCGACTCGTCGAATCGAGTCGTCACCCGAGGCGTCGACCTCGGCAAGCGCGTTGCCGCTTCGTCAGTAAGCGGCAGTCAGTGCGCGTCGGTAAGCATCCATAGCGTTCATTCATCGGCCGCGACCGTGGCGCCGTTAGGGGCGGCTGCGTCCGCGCGGTCAAGAATAGCCTTTGGGCCAAAAGGGGGCATGACATGAACCACCGTTTGATCATCGGGGCATTGGCGGCACTGCCGATGCTGGCCGCTTCGCTGTCGGCGCAAGCCGCCGACATGCCGCTCTACAAAGCACCACCGCCGGCGCCGGTGCCGTTCAGCTGGACCGGCTTCTACATCGGCGCCCATGTTGGCGGCGCCTGGGGGACCAGGGAATTCGACTTCAACGACCTGACGGCGGCGGCGCCGTTTTTGTGGGACAGCTCCACGCCGGTCAGTGGTCCGCTCGCCGGCGGTCAGGTCGGCGCCAATTGGCAAGCCGGCTGGGCGGTGCTCGGCGTCGAAGCCGACGGCAGCTGGGCCAATCTGCGAGGCAGGGGCCTCTGCAATACCACCACCTTCTTTCTCAATTGCGCGGCGAAGACCGATGGTCTTGCCACCATCACCGGCCGTCTCGGCGTCGATCTGGACCGCACGCTGGTCTACGTCAAAGGCGGCGGCGCCTGGATGCACGAAAGCTCGACCATCTCCAATGTCGCTCTGCCGCCGTTGGCAACCGGCTTTTCCTCAAGCATCAGCAATGACCGCACCGGCTGGACCCTTGGCATGGGCCTCGAATACGCCTTCGCCATGCACTGGTCGGCAAAACTCGAATACGACTACATGGACTTCGGCACCAAGCGGTACAATTTCCCGGTCAGCAACACGGGGATTGGTGCCACCAACTTCGCCAATTGGGATCTGGTCGACCGCCTGAGTGCCGTAAAAGCGGGCGTGAACTACCACTTCTAATTCTTTGCGGCGCCGACGTTTTCGGTGGGGCCAAGTTCTGTAGGGACAAGTTCTGTGGGGACAAGGCGGCCCGTTGACCCGGCCCGCCTTGGCCTTCATGGTCGCCGGCGATGAAGCCGCAACTGACCGCTGCGAACGCCGTCGTCACAATCGGCAAAGTGCGTTTCGGCAACGATTTGCCGCTGGCGCTGATCGCCGGACCGTGCGCGCTGGAGAGCCGCGCGCACGCCTTCGACATGGCCGGCGCGCTCAAGGAAATGACCGGCCGGCTCGGCATCGGCTTCGTCTACAAAACCTCGTTCGATAAGGCGAACCGCACCAGCGCCGCGAGCGCGCGCGGGCTTGGCCTCGGTAACGCGCTGTCGATCTTCGCTGAGCTGCGGGAAAAACTCGGCGTGCCCGTGCTCACCGATGTGCATGAGCCGGAGCAATGCGCGAGCGTCGCCGAGGCGGTCGATATTTTGCAAATCCCGGCGTTTCTCTGCCGGCAAACCGATTTGCTGGTGGCGGCAGCGAAAACCGGCCGCGCCGTCAACGTCAAGAAGGGTCAGTTTTTGGCGCCGTGGGACATGGCCAACGTGGTGCAAAAAATCACCGGCGCCGGCAACGCCAACGTGCTGGTCACCGAGCGCGGCGTATCGTTCGGCTACAACACGCTGGTGTCCGACATGCGCGCGCTGCCGGAGCTGGCCAAGACCGGCGCGCCGGTGATTTTTGACGCCACCCATTCGGTGCAGCAGCCGGGCGGGCAGGGCGCCTCATCGGGCGGCGAGCGTGAATACGTACCGGTGCTGGCGCGGGCGGCCGTTGCCGTGGGCGTCGCGGGAGTCTTCATCGAGACCCACGAGAACCCCGACCGTGCCCCCTCCGATGGCCCAAATATGATTGCGCTCAAGGACATGGAGCCGCTTCTTGCGCGCTTGATGCAATTCGACAAGCTGGCCAAAAGCTGAAGCGGCGCCGTTTGATCGGGGTGCGCTTCATCGCCAACCACGAGATTTTGCCATTCCGCCCGTCCTCAGAATCGTCAGCCTGGTGATTTTCGCTTCGACGCTGTTCTCGCGCGCCGTCGATCCGGTGATTCCGAAAATCGCCGCCGATCTTTCAATCGACGTGAAGACCGCGGCGCTATTGTCGAGCGCGTTCACGTTTCCCTACGCCATTATGCAGCCGGCGCTCGGCACCTTCGGCGATTTCTTCGGCAAGACGCGGCTGATGAATATCAGCCTCGCCGCCGTGGTGACGACCACGCTGATCTGCGCCTTCGCCAGCAATTTCACGCTCTTGGTGACTATGCGCGTCATCGCCGGTGTCTGCGCCGGCGGTATCTTTCCGGTCGGCGTCGCGATCGTCGGCGATCTCGTGCCGGTGCATGCGCGCCAGGTCGCGATCGGCCGTCTCTTGGCGGTGGGACTGACGGGAAATCTGATCGGCGCCGTGATCTCCGGCGCCATCGGCGATTTGCTCGGCTGGCGCGGCGTGTTCTTCTCGATCGGCGGGTTTGGCGCGATCGTCGCAGTGATCGCTTTTTTCGCCTTTCGCGGCTTGAGCACGCCGAAGTCGAGGCCTTTCAATCTAAGCGCCGTGGCGGCAGGATTCCGCAGCGTGTTTGCCGATCCGCGGGCAAAAGTCTGCTTCAGCTCGGTGTTCTTCGAGGGCATCGTCATCCACGGCATGTTTCCCTATGTGGCGCTGCTGCTGCTCGCGAGCGGTGAAACTCATTCCTCCTATGCCGGCATCATCATCGCCGCGTTCGGTCTCGGCGGCATTATTCTGTCGCTGTCACTGCCGTTCCTGGTGGTGCGGGTGACCGAACGGCAATTGATGCTCACCGGCGCGTGCTTCGCCGCGGTCGCCTTCATCCTGATCGCGCTGAACATGGCCTGGTACATCCAGGCCGCGGTGTTTGTGCTGTTCGGGCTGGGCTTCTACATGCTGCACAATTGCATCCAGGTTCACGTCACCGACCTGTCGCAGACCGCGCGCGGCACCGCGCTGTCGATGCATTCGTCGGCATTCTTTTCCGGCCAGGCGATCGGGCCGATCTATTACGGCTTTGCCTTTGGCCATCTCGGCATCGCCGTGCCGCCGCTGATCGGCGCCGGCGTGATTTTGATTATCGGGGTCGTTTGTGCGCGGCTACTGCGGCATCGGCGCTCCGGCCCCGGCCTTCTCGAGAAGGGCTAAATCCCCATTATCATTGCTGTTTCGGCCTGGGGTGCTGCCCGTCCAGTGGATGGTCGACTGCCCATGCGCGCGCGTGCGGATTTCGGCGAGGAGCATCAAACATAGATAGGTCCACCGCTGTCGCCTGCGGTGGCGGTAATTTACGGTACCGCAAGGGCGGCGGTTTGCTCTGCGCGTTCTAACTCGATTTTACTTATTATGCTTGTTATCTCTTTAGCTTTATCTATGGCCGTTCGGTCGACCTCTCGTCCGTCGAGTATTTTTCTAAGCTCGATCAATAGCAATTCGTGTATCTCTGTCAGCAACTCATGGTACGCGCTGGGGTCATTGCTATCTATAAACTCCGTTTGGTGAGGCAGCGTCGCTTTCAACAACTCTCGCCCATGATCTCTTTTTAGAAGCTTCCCCGCGTCCTCAACTCCCTCCGCCAATACGCGGGCTGTGGTATAGGCGCTCATGACGATTGATTGATAAGCCGAGAAATATGCCCACGCCAGCGGTGAGATAAACGGACGCTCATTTATCGCCGGTATCGTCTGATCTTTCTTTATATTTTCTACGAGAGTTGTCGGGGCGATCATGTTGAAAAATTGCCGAAGCTTTTCTTCGTGCGGAGTTCTCTTCGATGCCGCATCAAAGTTTATGCTGGCCATCGAAGCCGAGACAGCCGCGAAAGGTGCCAGCCTATTCGTCGCTGCCCAAATTCGTTCCACCGCATCGATCCGCCTTTTATCGAGCAAAGCTTGTCGCTGCGCTGTACCGCTAAGAACCATATCGCGAAGGGCTG
>JBAUYI010000171.1:0-4253 GCA_049584715.1 Xanthobacteraceae bacterium | reverse complement strand
GCTTCGCGCCGTCCTTGACAAGATCATCAATGCGAACAACCAGCATCCAAGCGATCAAGGCCGCACTGTGACAAGCCTACCTCGTCATTGCGAGGAGCAAAGCGACGAAGCAATCCAGGCGGCGCCGCAGAACTGGATTGCTTCGCTTCGCTCGCAATGACGACGCGGCACTCGCGGCACAAAAGCCGCTAAGTCGCTAAGCCTCACGCCGCCTTCAAAAGCGTCTGCACCTTCGGCCACGGATCGGGCGCAAGGTTCTTGAACGGCGCCCAGTCGGCCTCCTGCATGCGATCGAAGATCGCGGACTTCACCGAATCCCGCTCCCGCACGCGTCCCCACCAGTCGACGATCGCCGGTTCCTGCTGCCACATCGCGCCAAGCTTGAGCAGCTCGAGGCGCAGGATATACGGGATCACCGCGCAGTCGGCATTGGTGAAGATATCGCCGGCGAGATAGGGGCCGCGCTTGAGGTCGTCGGCCATCCACGAAATCATCTTGCGGTGCTGGCCGAGCGCGTCGATCACGAACTCCGAATCGAGGCCATGCTCGATGACGCTGCGCTTGTACTCGGCGCGGCGCTTCAGCGGCGCCTTGTTGATCTCGGCGAGCCATTGCTCACGCGTCATCTTGAGGAATCGCGGACGGAACGCCGTGGCGAAGGTCATGATGGTGCAGGCGTTGTGCATGTATTCGTCGATCAGCTTGTTGTAGAGGCGGACGCGATGCCGCGCGACCGGCGTCTTCGGCATCAGCGGCGGATCGGGGAACGCCTCGTCGATGTAATAGAGGATCAGCGACGATTCGGTGATGACGTGGCCGTCATGCACCAAGGTCGGCACCACGCCGTTCGGATTGAGCTTCATATAGGCCGGGTCGTTCTGGTCGCCTTGCAGCGTCAACAGATGCTCCTTGGCTTCCTGGCGCTTTTCCTTGAGCGCGATACGCACCTTCTGGGCGCAGACCGAATTGATGTTGTGATAGAGCTCCAGCACGTCGTCCTCCTCGATTTTTTTAACGCAGCCGGTTGTGTCAGGCCGCCAGTCTGGCGCGATCGTGCGGTTGGCCGAAATCGACCGGCGTCCCTTTGGGAACGATCATGGTCGGGTTCACCTTGGCGATCGAATAGTAATTGATGACGTAATAGCGCGCCGTCACCGTACCGGCGATGCCGGGCACCTGGTAGAGGTCGCGCATGTAATTCGACAGGTTCGGATAGTCGGCGATGCGCTGCCGGTTGCATTTGAAGAGCGAGAAATAGGCAACGTCGAAGCGCACCAAAGTGGGGAACAGCCGCCAGTCGGCTTCGGTGATCTGGCTGCCGACCAGATAGCGTTGCCGCGACAGCCGCGCCTCCAGCCAGTCGAGCGTTGCAAACAAGCCGTCGTAGGCTTCGTCGTAGGCGGCTTGTGTCTTGGCGAAACCGGCGCGGTACACGCCGTTGTTGACGTTGTGATAGACGCGCTCGTTGACGGCGTCGATCTCGGCGCGCAAGGCCTGCGGATAAAGATCCAGGCGATCGCCGGTGATGGCGTTGAACTCGGTATTGAACATCCGGATGATCTCGGACGACTCGTTGTTGACGATGCGCTTGGTCTTCTTGTCCCACAATGTCGGCACCGTGACCTTGCCGGTATAGGCCGGATTGCTCGCCACATAGGCTTCGTACAGGTAATGGAAGCCGTTGACCTCGTCGGGGATGCAATCCGGATAACGCGGGTCGCGCTCGAACGTCCAGCCGTTCTGCTTGAGGCCCGGGATCGAATAGGCGACGGAAACGAGGCCCTCGAGCTTCTTCACCGCGCGATAGATCAGCGTGCGATGCGCCCACGGGCAGCCGTGCGCGACATAAAGATGATAGCGGCCCGGCTCGGCCCTAAAGCCCGACGCGCCGTCCGCGGTGATGCGGTCGCGAAACACGCTGTCGACGCGTTTGAATTGGCCGGCTTGGCTGGTCTCCTGCGGGAGCTCGCCGTCCGTCCATTTGCCGTCGATGAGTACGCCCATGATACCGCGCTCTCAAAATGGGTCTTGCACGGTTGCATGGTACGACCTCTGCCTCGCAATGACGATAGAGGCGCCCGCATGGCTGGGGCGCGCCGCGTCATTTCGGCGGCGGACACCCGCTCAATCCAGCCACTTCGTGGGCGCCAGCCGCATCTCAACCCGCCTGGTGTGGGCATCGTACAAACGCCCCACGATCGTGAATAAGAGCGAGTCGAGATTGCGAATGGACGCAACGCCCGCCCGCGATGCCGCGCTCACTGTGCCGACTGCCGCAACGAGCGCGAGTTTTGACCTGTTGATCATGGCCTTTCTCCCGCTTGCCGGGCGATCGGGGGCGCCATGCCCGCGTCGCCCGTTGTGCAGGGCAGATAGGTTCAGTGTCGGGATTCTTTAATCGCGGAATTTTTGAACGGACTGTTCACGACGACGAAACGGTCGAACGTGACGTCCAGGAGGAGACGCGTGCCGATTGTTCAATGCGCGAGCATAAGCTGTTTCCAATCCGCTCCCTAATCGAACGGCATCGGCGGTGACATCTCCATGGCAACGGCGGTGCAGCGGAAAACTGCGATCCGCCCGGCCCCAAACGCGGGCCGATACCGTCAAAGGGAGATGTAAAATGAAGAATTTCGCAAGCGCCAACACATACCTTTCGGCCGCATTTGCTCTCGTCGCAATCGCTGCCGCCGGCGCGGTGCCGGCGTCCGCCCAGTCCCGCGATCACACCGGCAGCATGATGCCGTTCTACTATGACGAGACCGGTGGGCAAAAAACGGGAGCGTGGTCGAAGGAAGAAGAAGCCGGAACCGCCGATAAACAGGCGGCGCAACCCGCGCGGCCGCTCTATATGTATGCCGGCAAACGCTCGCCTCATCACGGCGCCCAGGTGCGCTGAAGTACCGGGCGCTTCGGCATCGCGTAACAGCGGCAACGATCGAGTTGTCCGTCTAAAGGGCGCGGGCGCGACCGTCTCGGGTGGTCGCGCCCGACCTCTGTCTCTTGGCGTCATCGGTCCCCATCCCCATCTTTTGGCAAGGCGCACGGGGCCGCGGCCGCCAGTCCGTCGGGCATCAAGCCGCGACAGCCCAACCGGAGATGAGAAAATGTCGAGCAGGACAACAATCGCGCTCGCCGCCGCAATCGTTCTCGGCACCGCCGTCACGGCATCGGCCGCGACCGTGCATCGTCGCACCGGCCATGCCGATCCGGCGCCCTATAATCCGGGGGGCGCCATCGCCACCGGCAATACGGGTGGCACCATCACCACCGGCTATTGCCCGCCGTCCGGTGGCCCCTCTTGCAGCACCGCTTGTCTGCCGTCCGGTCCTCCGTGCAAGCCAGGGCACGACACTTGGTGATGAGCGCGGTGGGACGGGCTGAGCCCTGCGAAACCCATTCCGTCGGCGTGCGAATTTGATGGGCTTTGCTTCGTTCGACCCATCCCACGCGCTGTCCTTCCTGATGCTGGCGCCGCTGTTCATCTGGTTCGCGCCGGATATGACGCACAATCAGCTGACGGATTTTGTCGGGGAGAGGGTGAGCTAGACGACATGGGGATGGGGCTTTATGTTAACGTGGGAAAGGTGAAGGACAGTAATCACCCGTTGCGATTTATGCGATTCGTAACGTCCGCCGCCGAAACGCAGGTGTAGTGACATGGGCGAACTTGATCCCGTCGTAGACGAACAAACAGATCTAATAATCACGAGAATGCGGTCAATACTTTCAAAATGTTTTGGCGAGGCTGCACGGGAGATTGATATCGACCAAGATTTGTTCGAATTTGGGATGGATTCACTCCGGCTTATGGTGCTGATTTCTAATATTGAGCGCACCTTTGATATCAAAATTCCTGTGCGGGCTATATTTATGATGGAAGGAAGGCCAAGCATTAGAAATATCAGCAAATTATTGAGTGAAGTTTACAAGGTTGACTAGCGTGTTCTCCATCATATTGCCCATTGTTACCCTAATCATCGGCGCGATATTGGGTCTTGTCGCCTCTTATGTGACCCATAAGCAAAACATAAATTTGAAACTCTTGGAACAATATTTCGAAGTTCGTAAGCTAATCGCTAGGGAGATCGCTCCACTAACAAACATAGATTTGTCTAAGAAGTGGGCTGACGGTGAATTGCAAGCGTGCAAGAACAAGGTATCAATTTTATACTACGAACATTATGATTTGTTACCGAGTAAGGTATTAGAGGCCTTGATGTTGTTAGAGCTGTCCATCGCTGACGCAAATT
>JBAUYI010000170.1:0-43923 GCA_049584715.1 Xanthobacteraceae bacterium | reverse complement strand
CGGCGCAGGCCGACGAGCTCGAAGAGCGGATGATGCACGAGCTCGGCGAGCGCATCGCCACCAAGTCGACGCTCTTCCTCATGGCCGACGGCAAGGTCGAGATGCCGAACGGGGCGGCGCTGAAGGCTGCCAATCCGGATAAGCTTTTCCTCATGGGCGCCGATCCGCGGCTGCCGAAAATGCCGAAGAAGCCGACGCTGATCGATTTCTTCAACAATCGCTTCGCGTCGCTCAATCACCTTTTGCAAAGCGCCACCCACGCGCTCAAGGGCGGTCACAGCGAGAAGGTCGTGCTTGCTTGTCTCCTTCACGACATCGGCGTGGCGGGCTTCATCCGTTGCGACCACGGTTATTGGGGCGCGCAGATGATCGAGCCTTATGTCGACGAGGAGGTGAGCTGGGCGGTGCGCACGCACCAGGCGCTGCGCTTTTTCCCCGATCCATCGGTCGGCTACGAATATCCCGAGATGTACATCAAATATTTCGGCGCCGACTATAAGCCGGAGCCTTACATCGTCGCCGAATACGAGCGCGCCAAGAAGCACAAATATTACATGACCTCGCGCATGATCTGCGTGAACGACATTTATTCGTTCGATCCCAACGCCAAGGTCGATCTCAACGACTTCGTCGACATCATCGGCCGCAACTTCAAGCAACCCGAGGAAGGCCTCGGCTTCGACGATTCGCCGTCGGCCCATATGTGGCGCACGCTGATGTGGCCGACGCGGTTTTTGTGATCTGGCAATTTCCCCTCCCCCTTGTGGGTAGGGGTGGGGGTCGAGAGGTGAATCGCAAACGTCGACGCTCGTCGTCGCCTCCCGACCCCCACCCCGCCCTCCCCACAAGGGGGAGGGAGAAGAAATGAAAATCGCCGACGATCAGCCGTCCGGCCTGACCGCGCTTGACCGGCCGAATTCCTATATCGGCCGCTCGGTGCCGCGGCCCAATCTGGCGCGGCTGACCCAAGGCCGCGGCCAATATGTCAGCGACGTCACGCTGCCGCGCATGGCCCATGTCGCCTTCGTGCGCTCGCCGCATGCCCATGCGCGGATCAAAAACATCGCAACGACGGACGCGAAGAAGGCGCCGGGCGTGATCGCGGTCGTTACCGGCGCCGAGCTCGCAAAAGTCATCACGCCGTGGGTCGGCGTACTGACGCATCTCAAGGGCATTAAATCGGCGCCGCAACATGCCATCGCGGTCGAGCGCACCTGCTGGCAGGGCGAGGCGGCATGCGCCGTCGTCGCGCATAGCCGTGCCGAAGCCGAGGATGCTTGCGCGCTGGTCGGCGTCGATTACGAGGTGCTCGCCGCCGTGACCGATGCGGAAACCGCGCTCGACGCAGCGACGCCGGTCATTCACCCCGAGCTTGGCGACAATCTCACGTTCGAACGCGTGCTCAACGCCGGCGATCCCGACAGGGGTTTTGCCGACGCCGAGACAATCGTCGAACAGACGTTTGTGTTCGGCCGCCACACCGGCGTGACCAACGAGGCGCGCGCCATCGTTGCCGATTGGAATCCCGGCGATCAGCGTCTGACCGTGTATCAGGGCACGCAGGCGCCGCACATGACGCAAAACATTTTCGCCAAGCATCTTGGGCTAGAGGAGCACCAAGTGCGTGTGCTGACCAAAGATGTCGGCGGCTCGTTCGGCATCAAGGTGCACATCTACGCCGACGAGATGGCGACGGTGGCGCTGTCGAAGCTTTTGCGGCGGCCGGTCAAATTCGTCGCCGACCGCTTCGAGAGTTTTGTCACCGACATCCACGCCCGCGACCATCGCGTCAAGGCGCGCATCGGCGTCAAGAAAGACGGCGCGATCACCGCGTTCGAGATCGACGACCTGACCGGCATCGGGCCGTATTCGGTTTATCCGCGCACCAGCGGCATCGAGGCCAACCAGGTCGTCAATCTGGTCGGCGGGCCGTACACCTGCCCGAATTACCGCGCCCGCGCCCGTGTCGTGTTTCAGAACAAAAATGTGATGTGCCAGTACCGCGCAGTCGGCCACCCGATCGCGACCGCGGTGACCGAGGGTCTGGTCGAGCTTGCCGCGGCGAGGATCGGTATGGACCCCGCGGAGCTGCGGCGGCGCAATCTTTATCCCGACAACGCTTATCCGGCGACCAGCGCCGCCGGCCTGAAATTCGAAGGCCTGTCGCATCACGCCTCGCTCGATAAGCTTCTCAAGATGATGGACTACGCGGTGCTCCGCGCCGAGCAGGCGCGCTTGCGCGAGCGCGGCATCCAGCGCGGCATCGGCTTCGCCTCCTTCATCGAGGTGACGAATCCCTCCGCCGCGTTCTACGGCGTCGGCGGCGCGCGCATCTCATCGCAGGACGGCGCCACCGTGAGGCTCGACGCCACCGGCGCCATTTTCATCCACTCCGGCGTCACCGAGCAGGGCCAGGGCGCGGAGTCGGTGCTGGCGCAATGCGTCGCCAGCTCCTTCGGCGTACCGATCGAGCGCGTCCGCGTGATCACTGGCGACACCGACAACACGCCGTACGGCGGCGGCACCTGGGCGTCGCGCGCCGCCGGCATCGGCGGCGAAGCCGCGTGGCAGGCTGGCAAAGCGTTGCGCGGCAATGTTCTCGAAGCGGCCGCCTCGATTCTGCAGGCCGACCCAAAGGCGCTCGATATCCGCGGCGGCATCGTGGTCGACGCCGATACCGGCCGCGAGCGCATGGGTCTCGATGAAGTCGCGCGGGTGGTCTATTTCCGTCCCGACACGTTGCCGCCCGGCTTCCAGCCCGAATTCGTAGTGACGCGCCACTATGTGCCGCGCGCCTGGCCGTTCGCCTTCACCAATGGCGTGCAGGCGTCCTATCTCGAGGTCGATACGCGGACAGGCGAAGTGAAGCTGCTGCGGCACTGGTGCGTCGAGGATTGCGGCACGGTGATCAATCCGCAGCTGGTCGACGAGCAGATCCGCGGCGGCATCGTGCAGGGTATTGGCGCCGTGCTGTTCGAGCACTGCCGCTATGACGACAATGGCCAGTTCCTCAACGCCACTATGATGGACTATCTCGTGCCGATGGCCGGCGAGATGCCGGACATGGAGATCGGCCACGTGGTGACGCCGACCGCGGATTCCGAGCTTGGCGCCAAGGGTGCGGGCGAGGCCGGCACCGCCGGCGCGCCGGCCTGTATCATGAACGCCATCAACGACGCGCTGCGCCCGCTCGCTGCTCAGGTCATTACGCAGATGCCGGTCACGCCGGAACTGGTATTGCGCGCGCTACGGGGGTAATCCTCCCCAGGATGCCCTCCGTCTCCAAACCAAAGATCGTCGCCATGATCGTCGGCTCGGCGATCATCATGCAGCAGATCGATTCCACCGTGATCACCACGGCGCTGCCGCAGATGGCGATCTCGTTGCACTCCGATCCGATACGCTTGAGCGTCGCCGTCACCGCCTATCTGCTCAGCCTCGCGGTGTTCGTCCCGGTCAGCGGCTGGGCGGCGGACCGGTTCGGCGGCCGCACCATCTTTCGCGCCGCCATCGCGCTGTTCACGCTGGGCTCGATCCTGTGCGGGCTCAGCGGCAACATCGTCGAGCTGACCGCGGCGCGGGTGCTGCAGGGTCTCGGCGGCGCCATGATGGTGCCGGTCGGACGCCTGGTATTGTTTCGCAGCGTCGAGAAAACAGCGCTGATAGCCACCATGGCCTATCTGCAGGTGCCGGCGCAGCTCGGCCCGGTGCTCGGGCCGCCGCTCGGCGGCTTCATCACCACGTATTTCTCCTGGCGCTGGATCTTTCTGGTCAACGTGCCGCTCGGCATCCTCGGCATTATTCTGGTGACGATCTTCTTCGACAATCCGAAGGAGGACACGCAGCGGCCGTTCGACTGGCTCGGCTTCGTGCTCACCGGCGCGGCGCTGTTCTGCCTGATGTATTCGATCGAGGCGTTCGGCCGCGGCCGCGGCAACATCACCGAGCTTGTCGTCCTGCTGGTGTTCGGCGTCGTGTTCGGCACCCTGGCGCTACGCCATCTGTGGCGCTCGCCGCATCCCTTGCTCGATCTTTCCGTTTTTCGCATCGCCACGTTTCAAACCAGCATCACCGGCGGCTCGCTGTTCCGCGCCGGCGCCGGCTCGCTGGTGTTCCTGTTGCCGCTGTTGCTGCAAGTGGTGTTCGGCCTCTCGGCCTTCGCCTCCGGCACGATCACTTTCGCCACCGCGCTCGGTTCGATCTCGATGAAGCTGACGGCGCGGCCGATCCTGCGGCGCTTCGGCTTCCGCATGGTGATCATCGTCAACAGCGTGATCAGCGCCGCGACCATCGCCATGTGCGCGTTCTTCACAGGCGCCACGCCGATATCGGTGATTTTCGCCCTGCTGCTGATCGCCGGCTTCTTCCAGTCGCTGCAATTCACCGCGACCCAGGCCATGACCTATGCCGACGTCGAGCAGCCGCAGATGAGCTCGGCGACCAGCATCGCCAGCATGTCGCAGCAATTGAGCCGCGGCTTCGGCATCGCGTTCGTCGCGGCGTTGCTGAACCTGTCGCTCGCCTGGCGCGGCGGCAGCACTCTCGGCCTGCCCGATTTCACGGTGGCCTTTGCCGGCGCGGCGATCCTGGCGCTGCTCAACTTTCCCTTCGGCTGGGTGCTGCGCCACGATGCCGCCGCCGAAGTGAGCGGGCACAAGCCGAAGGTGGCGACGTTGAATTGAAGCTGAAAAAACAGCTGCCGCACGCTCAGAGAAAGCCGTCGATCGCAGCGGCCATAAAACGTTCCGAACTAAACAAGCTGTCAAGGGTGAAACCGCTGCGCGGCGCCCATAGCCCGTCTTTAGACGGGCGTAAACGCCCTTATGGGCGCCTTGACAGCTTGTTTAGTTCGGAACAAAGGGTGGCCGTTGCGATCGACGGCAGACCGCGATCACGGTTACCTGCTAAACTGTGCCGCACGGTTCGGGAAAAGCTTCAGGGCATTATCGCGCGCGATCATCGCGACGGTCCGCGGATCGAGAAAATCCGGCGCGGTGAAATCAGCAACCTCCTCGGTCACCACGCGATCGTTGCAGAACGGCCAGTCGCTGCCGAAGACGATGCGCTCCTTGGCCGCGATGCGCGACAGCGCGCCCATCGGCGCCGCGCCGGACGCCAGTGCATTGTCGTACCAGAAAGTTTTGAGGCCGGCGAAAATCTCCTGGCGGGTTCTTTGTTTGAGCCGCTCGTCGATCATCGGTGCCACCGACAGCCGCCAGGCGAGGTAGGGCAGGGTGCCGCCGGCGTGCGACAGGATGAAGCGGATGTTCGGAAAGCGCTCGAGCGCGCCGGAGAACAACAGATTGACCGCCGCGCGCGTCGTGTCGAACGGGTATTCGATCATGAATCCCGGCCATGGCAGATCGAGCGACTTGCTCGACGGATGCAGGCTCGGATGGACGTGGACCACCGCGTTGCGGCTATCGAGATAGCGCAGCAGCGGATCGAACGCGGCGTCGCCGAGGAATTTCTCGCCGTAGCTTGCGAACAGCGAAATGCCCTCGAAGCGCAACGTCTCGAGGCAATACCGTGCCTCCGCGATCGCCGCGTCGATGTCGTGCATCGGCAGGAGACCGAAGCAGCCGAAGCGTTTCGGATGCTGCGCGATCAGCTCGGCTGAGTAATCGTTGCAGCGGCGGCCGAAGCTCGCAGCCTTGTCCGCCGGCAGGAACCCGACGCCCGGTTGCCCCAGCGACAGCATGGCGAGCGCTATCCAGTGCTTGTCCATGAGCTCGAGCGCCAGCGCCGGCGTCCAGTCCGGATAGCGGCCGATGGCCGGCCCGGTGCCGGCCTCGTACACCGCCTCGCGGTAGAATTGCGGAATGAGGTGGAAGTGCACGTCGATCATGCCCGCTGCCATGGTGCGCGCTCCTATTTTCCCCTCCCGGTTGTGGGGAGGGGCAGGGGTGGGGGTCGGGAGGTTACTCGCATCCGGCGACGCCTGCGCGCCGCCTCGCGACCCCCACCCCATCCCTCCCCACAAGGGGGAGGGAGCAGCTAGCCGCCTCTCATCGCCAGACTGCACCGACTGCGCAAGTCTTGTCGCGATGCGCCCGCCTTCTACAATGCCGGCATGATCGATTGGAAAGCGCAGCAAGTCATCATCGTCGGCGGCGGCATCGGCGGCCTTGCGGCGGCCCTTGCGCTCGCGCGCAAGGGTATCCCCTCGCAACTCATCGAGCAGGCGCCGGAGTTCAAGGAAATCGGCGCCGGCATCCAGCTCGGCCCCAACGCGTTCTGGATGTTCGAGGCGCTCGGCCTGATCGAGCCGATCAGCGCGCTCGCCGTCTTTCCCAACAATCTCATCATGATGGATTCGGTCACCGGGCAGGAGGTCACGCGCATTCCGCTCGGCGACGCTTTCCGCAAGAAATTCCATCACCCATATGCGCTCATCCACCGCGCCGACTTGCACAAGGTGTTGCTGCAAGTCTGTCAGAAATCCGATTTGATCCGGCTCGACGCCTCGCAGAAAGTCGTCAAGGTCGACGAGGCGGCCGATGGCATCACGGTACAAACCGAGAGCGGCAAGGAGTATCGCGGCTCAGCGCTGATCGGCGCCGACGGCTTGTGGTCGACCATCCGGCAGATGGTGGTCGGCGACGGCAAGCCCAATGTCGCCGGCCATATCACCTACCGCGCCGTGCTGCCGACGTCGGAAATGCCGGAGCAATATCGCTGGCGCGACATGGTGCTGTGGGCCGGCGAGAAGGTGCATCTGGTGCACTATCCGCTGCGCACCGGCGAATTGTTCAATCTCGTCGCCGTGTTCCATTCCAACCGTTACGAGGAGGGCTGGGACAGTTACGGCGATCCGGCCGAGCTGCACGAGCGCTTTGCGAAAACTTGCGAGCCGGTGCGCACGTTGCTCAACAAGATCGAGAGCTGGCGCATGTGGGTGTTGTGCGACCGACCGCCGATCAAGGACTGGAGCCGCGGCCGCATCACGCTGGTCGGCGATGCCGCCCACCCGATGCTGCAATACCTGGCGCAGGGCGCCGGCATGTCGATCGAGGACGCGGTGTGCCTTGCCGAAAAGGTTGTCGCGATGAACGGCGACTACCCTGCCGCGTTCCTGGCCTACCAGCAGGCGCGCTATTTGCGCACCGGCCGCGTGCAAATCATGGCGCGCGTCTATGGCGAGTTCTATCATGCCGCCGGCGTTGCGAAGGAACTGCGCAACATGATGCTCGGCTCGCGCACGCCCGAAGATGCCATGGCCGGCATGGAGTGGCTCTATGGCAGGCAACCTGAGCTCATGGCTGGCGCGGCCGCGGCGATGGCGTCGTAGGCGCCGTCGCGTTTCTGTCGTCGCCGTCCTTGCCGCGCTCGCAACGTTCGCCGCGGCGCCGGCGCGCGCCGACGAATTCTACGCCGGCAAGACCATCGAGCTTTTGATCGGCTTCTCCTCCGGCGGCGGCTACGATCTCTATGGTAGGACGTTGGCGCGTTATCTCGGCCGCCACATTCCCGGCAATCCGCAAGTTCTGCCGCAGAACATGCCGGGCGCCGGCTCGCTGAAGCTGGTCAATTATCTCTATAACGTCGCGCCGAAGGACGGCACCGCGATCGGCATTTTCGCGCCGGGCATCGTCGCCGAACCGCTGCTCGGCCACGGCGACGGCGCGCAGTTCGACGCCACCAAATTCGGCTGGCTCGGCAGCGTGTCGCAGGAGGTCAGCGTCTGCGCCTTCATGGCCTCGACCGGCATCATGACGCTTTCGGATATGCAAACAAAACCAAATGTGATCGGTGCTTCCGGCGGCGGCGCCGAGAGCGACGTGTTCGCGACCGTGCTGCGCAACATGTTCCACATGCCGATCCGCATCGTCACCGGCTATCCGGGCGGCACCGAGATCACGCTGGCGATGCAGCGCCACGAAGTCGACGGCCGCTGCGGCTGGTCGTGGACGAGTCTCCTCAGCCGCAACAAGGCGATGCTGACGGGCAAAGAGATCAACGTCGCGCTGCAGATTGCCCTGAACAAGGACGACGATCCCTATCTGCTTCGCGTGCCGCTGATCATGGATTTGACCACCGACCCGGCACAACGCGCGGCGCTCAAGCTCATCGTATCGCGGCAAAGTATTGCCCGGCCGTTCGCGACGCCGCCCGGCGTGCCGGCAGAGCGGCTTGCAGCGCTGCGCTCAGCCTTCGACGCGACCATGAAGGATCCGGAGTTTCTCGCCGAGGCGCGCACCGCCGATCTCGACGTGCGGCCGGTGGCTGGGGTCGCGGTCGAGGCGCTGATCAAGGAGATTTACGCCTCGCCGCCCGACGCGACCAAGCTCGCGACAGAGGCGCTGCAGATGAAGCCGTAATTCTTCCTCTCCCGCGATAGCGGCAGCGGGGGCCATGCGCGGAGAGGGCGCTGGACTCGTCGCTTCTCCTTCACCGAAAGAGCGTCGTCGAATCCTGCGCCTGTCGCTAATCGTCGTCACCGGCTGCCGGCCGATCCCGCTCGATCTCACGCCACTCGAAGTGGCCACAACGTCGGCAGCGCCGCTCCTCTTCGGTCCGAGAAGTCGACTTCCAGGCGCTGAACTGATGTGCCGGCAGGATTCTTATGGTGGTTTCCTCCTGGCGGCATCTCACGCAATGCCGCTCGATCATGCTGCAGTTATACGAGTTCGCGTAGTTCCAATCGGTCCACCCGGCATGGTCCCCGTCTTTTCGTGCCGACTTTTCCTGTTTCTCGTGGCATCTTGCGCAAATGCGTATCTGGTCGCAGGTCTTTGGGCCGGCGTAATGCCAGCTGTCCCAAGTGTGATCGATCGAACGAGACTTTGTCTCGCCGCACCTTGTGCAATGGGAGGATTCCTCACAAATATCGGCGCGGGTGAGGTCCCAGTCGCTCCAAGACACGTGTGACGTCCGCTCCTCGCTATGAGAGCAGCGCGTACATGCCCTGGCTTGACGACAGCTCGATTGCTCGACGTACTCCCAATCTTTCAACGCATGCAGCACTCTTTCCTCGACATGCGGACACCTGGAACACTGTCGAATATTGCGGCAGGATTTTTTCTTCGGGTAGTACCAGTCGCCCAAGACATGTTCCACTTCGCTTTCAAGAACGATTTGGCAGCGGGTGCAGTTCCTGGCCTTCGTGCAGTCACCTGTTTCCGCCACGTAGTGCCAATCGCCGGGGGTGTGCTCGACCTTCTGATAGACAACGCTCTGGCAGCGCGAGCATGATCTGATTTTGGTGCAATCGTCCTTTTCGGGCGCGTACATCCAGTCGCCTGGACTATGCTCCACTTTTTCCTCGCCGCTGGGGTGGCAGCAACGCGTGCACCGCCTGATCTTGGTGCAATCCTTGGGTTTTTTGTAATGCCATTCACCCCAGCTGTGGATGCCAATCGAACAGATCATATCGCCTAGAAAACCCATGTACTTTCTCCCCGCAAGCCTATCGCTTGACTAGGCAGCGCGCCTCGCGCCGTACGTCTAAACCGAACGGCCTCACCGGCCTCTGCGACACTGGCGCGGCTCACTAAAGAGCCGAGGCACCCTTGTCCCTCAGGAGTTACACGCCAGTATAGCGCCGACGATTTGTTCCTTGCGCGTTCGAATATCGCTGATGGCCTTCTGATGCAGGTCGGCGATTAACTTGGTGTTTGCGTCGCGCGCCTCACTCTCATGCTTTTCTCGTCTTTTGGCGCCCCATAGCCCGCCTAGCGTACCGGTAATCGCAAGGCTAAGACCAAATGTTGGAACGACGAAAAGCATTCCCACCGCCAAGCTTCCGAGGACGGCAACCGTCGCTGCATCATCGCCACTCGTTGCTTTGAGAACGACACGCTCCGCTTCCGCGTCGAAGTGAGCGCAGACGGCAGCCCATTCTCCGTAGCTCGGCGCTCGCTGATTGAACTCGATTGCCTTTTCCCTGATTTGATTCATCAGCACGTCGGGATTCACCTTGATGCCGACGAAAGCTTCGCCTTCTTCACCGAGGGGTATGGTTCGCTCCTCTTTGCCATCGGGCGAGCAAAATACAGTCCGGCTATTCGCCGCCAGGTCGTCAACAAAGCCCGCCACAGTGTTTGCTACGGCATCCGCGTAAGCGCTCTTGCCGGTGTCGTTCATCGCGCTCTTCCTGGAGAGATAGCACTTGGTGTACATAATATTATTAAACGCATTAGTTGTATAGTAGAGGAGCCCCTACCGGCTGCGGGGCGAAAACCGGGATCGATTTTCGGGATGATACGAGCGATCTCGGATTTCATCTGACGCAATCCGAGCGACCAGCTGCGCCAGCGAATCTTTGTCTGCCGTGGCCCGTGCCGGTGTGCTGCCGACTGCCGGCGGCCTTGCAAAATCAACGGCGCCTCGCGCAAAAGCGGCGTGCTTTCAGCTACTTACAAACACGCCAAAGGCAAATTCGTTCGTTCTTGACACCCGCCGCCAAAGGCGTAGCTGAGCAAACAACCCGCCCAGCGAAGGGACGCATTCCGGATGCGATCTGAGATGCGGGACGGGTGCGGTGCCCGCGCGCGGTCTCGCAAACCGCTCCCGGGCGGCTTCGGGCATCATGTCCGCCGGTATTACGGCCGGTGCGCGGGGTGCTGCCGCTGGACTGGGACAGGCGCAAGGCGGGTAACGCCGCCGCGGGCCGCGTCCCAGGAAACCTGGCCTGAAGCCGTAAAGCCGAGGCCCAGAAACCTCGGTCAGAGCCGCGGTGGAGCGCCGGAAGGCGAGCGCGCCGATCGCAAGGCGCGCGCCGCATCTGCTGATGCGGCTCCAGTGAATTGCGCTTTTCGGCGCTCTGCCTCCCTTCGCTTTTATTTGGAGGCAAACACATGGGACTGGCTTGCGCAAAACTCGGGCGTGGTCGCGTCGCGAGAACGAGATCGCTTTTCCTCTCCCCTTGCGGGAGAGGACAGATCGCGCGCAGCGCGATCAGGTGAGGGCTCGGGAATCCCCGCGGCCGCGGGCCCTCACCCGGCGCGCCGCTTCGCGGCACGCCGCCTCTCCCGCAAGGGGAGAGGGCAAAACGGCGCGAGCGGCGCGTGCGGAGAATCAATCCCTCGCCCGGTGGAAATCCGGCGTCGGCGGCGGGCCCCAGACATTGGTCTTGCCGCCCTGCCAGGTCTTTGGCCGTTGCGGCGTGTCCTGATGCCATGGCCGCGGCTCGAAATAGCCGAGGTTCTCGTCCACCATCTTGTCGAGCTCGCAGAAGAATTCGATCACCTGGTCGTCCGGGTTGCGGTGATAGGTGGCGATGTTGTGGCCCGGCCCGTGGCGCAGCGGCCCCCAGATGATCGGGATCCTGCGCTGGCCGAACAGGTCGCAGGAATTCTGCAGGTGGATGAAATCCTTCAGCTCGAAGGCCATGTGGTGCATTTTGATATTGTTGCCGCGGATGAAATTCACCGTGTGATGATCGGTGTTGCAACGCATGAACACGAAGAAGTCGTCGATCCAGTCGGACACCTTAAAGCCCAGCACCTTCTCGTAGAACTCGGCGGTCTTCTGCGGATCGTCCACCACCCAGGCGATGTGGCCGAGCTTGAGCGGGCCGACGCCGTAGTGCTGCAGGTGCTTGCCGAGATAGCTCCATTCCTTGAACAGCGCGATGGTGGTGCCCTTGTTGTCCTGAAACGTCAGCACCGGTCCGATGCTGGGCGTCGAATCGTTGCGCAGCTCGCTCTTGATGCCGTCCTTTTCGAGCTCGCGGGCGAGCACGTTGAAATCGGACTCGGGCGCGACTTCGAACGACAGCGTGCTGCAGCGTTCGACGTCGCCCTTTTTGAGCTCGATGGCCAATAACCCGATCTGGGTGGTGAGAAAGGCGCGGTCCTTTTCGCGCTCGGCCAGAACCAGGCCCATGATGTCGGTGTAGTAGTCGATCATCTTCTGCAGGTCGGGCGTCTCGAATGTGGCGTGTCCGATGCGTCGGGGCTTGATCATGTTTCTTCTCCAACCTGCCGGGCGTTTCCCAAAATCCTGGGCGGGAATCAATCACCATGGCGGCGTGAACTCAAGACCGTGGTTCGGGCGGATATGCAGGGCGGTCTTTCCAGCGGTCTTGCCAATTGTCCGGGATCGCTGTTTTGTCGCCGGCAACGTTTTGCGCATCAGGGAGTGAACGCACATGGCAGGCGCCAAATCGGCTGGCTACAAGCTCGCGACGTATAAATCGAGCGACGGGCCGCGGGCAGGGGTCGTCATCGGCAACGAGGTCTTCGACGCCGCCAAGCTCACCGGCAAGGCCGGCTATGCCACGGTGATGGGCATTCTCGCCGATTGGAAAGCCGCCGAGCCGGCGCTGAAGAAAGCGGCAGCCGGCGCCGCCAAAAGCCGGGCCAAGCGCCAGCCGCTCGCCAAGACCAAGCTGCTCGCGCCGCTACGCTTCCCGTCGGCGATCTACTGCGCCGGTGCCAATTACGGCGATCATGCCGCGGAAATGGCGGCCAAGGAGGGCAATCCACCGCCGGTCGATCCCCATACGCTTGGCCACAAGGCCTGGCACTTTCTCAAGGCGGCCGGCGCCATCACCGATCCGGGCGCAACGGTGAAGATTTCCAACTATGCCAAAAACATGGACTGGGAGATCGAGATGGCCGCCGTCATCGGCAAGACGGGGAAGGACATCCCGCAGTCGAAGGCGCTGTCTTACGTCGCCGGCTACACCATCGCCAATGACCTCTCGGCCCGCGACCGCGGCCGCCGGGCCGGTGTCCCTGACGCCTCGCCGTTCAAGTGGGATTGGACCAAGCACAAGACTTTCGAGGGCTCCTGTCCGCTCGGGCCCTGGATCGTGCCGGCGAGCGACATCGGTGACCCGCAAAAGCTCGGGCTAAAACTCTGGGTCAACGGTGTGCTGAAGCAGGATTCCAATACAAGCGACATGATCTTCAACCTGGCCGAGCAGATCGAGCAATTATCGGCCGGCATGACGCTTTATCCCGGCGACCTGATCCTCACCGGCACGCCGGCGGGTGTCGGCGCCGGCCGCGGCGAGTTCCTCAAAGCCGGTGACGTGGTGAAACTCTGGGTCGAGAAGATCGGGGAGATCGAGAACCGGATGGCGTAGGGGCGGGCCGACGCCCCCTTAACGGCATGGCTGGGCACCGGCTTATGCCCGTCGCGCGCCGCTCTGGTCTGTGTTAATAGCATGGGTCCGGACCGGCGCCTGAGTCCGGTCCAAACCATTTGAGTCGTAAGCCGCTCCGGGCAAGGGGCGGATCGTCAGGGTGAAACGCGAAGGTGAAGGGCAGATGGCCGAAAAGTTCGTTGCGAAGCTTGCGGAATTCCAGGACGGCGACCGGCGGATCGTTTTTGTCGGTGACAACGAGATCGGCGTGTTCCGCCACGAGGGCGAGTTCTACGCCTACAGCAATTTCTGCCTGCACCAGGGCGGCCCGGCCTGCGAGGGCCTGACCATCGCCAAGGTCGAAGAGCGGCTGCGCCCCGACAAGACCTCGATGGGCCTGTTCTTCTCCGAAGACGAGATGCACTTCGTCTGCCCGTGGCACGGCATGGAATACGACATGAAGACCGGCGAATGCGTCAGCGATCGCAAGATGAAGCTGAAGAAATACAAGACCGTGCAAAAAGGCGAGGATCTTTATGTCGTCGCCTAAGCGCGCGGCAAAGATCGTGGCGAAAGCCATTGTCGCGAAAAACGCGGCAAGATCGGCTGCCAAGTTGCGACCGGCCGTGACGCCGGTGCCGCTGAAGCGGAGCGAGGCCGTCGGCGATGGCGCTTCGGCCGATGCCAAGAAGCTAGCGGCTACACTCGAGCGCGGCATCGTCGACGGCAAGCTTGACGTGGTGACCGCTGAAGCGCTGCAGAAGCTGATCGCCGCGGCCTGCCGGGTCTATACCGCGCGCCTCGAGGCCGGCGAGCAGTTCACGCCGATCCCCAAAAATTCGATTTCCGCTACCGATGTCATGGTTACGGCGAGCGGATTGTTGAAAGCTGCCGATCTCGCCGTTTTCGAGCTCGGCATGTGGCAAAGTTGGACGGGCCGCTAAGACCCGCTCCGTACAGATAGGAACGTCAGGAGAAACGCTATGGATCTCATCGCTGACCGCGGTCGCCGCGTAACGGTCGAGGAGTTGAATACCACGAGGCTGCTGGCCCACGCCCGCAAGCAGGCGCACCAGCGCAGCCTCGACGACATGGTGATCGTCGACGTCGACGCCCACCACTATGAGAACGAGAACTACGACGAGTTCTTGCCCTACATGGAAAACGACGTGCTGCGCCAGCTCACCATGTCGGGGCGCAAGCGCAACCGCGCCGGCATCACGCCGACCCAGGTCGGGTACCAGGACATGGGCGGCCGCGTGACACGCTATCCGCTGCGCGGCTCGGAGAAGACCGAGCACCAGACCGGCGCCGAGCGCGACATCCAGCTCGGCCACCGCTGGATGGACTCCATGAGCGTCGATTATTCCTGCCTGTTTCCGACCGGCATGCTCAATATCGGCCTGCATCCGCAGAAAGAGATGGAGACCGAATTGTGCTGGGCCTACAACCGCTGGCTCACCGAAAAGATCATGCCGGAAGCCGACAACCGCTTCTTCTCGATGCTGTGCCTGCCGTTCAACGATCCGGAAGCGGCGCTACGCCATGTCGAGACGTTCGGCGATCGCAAGCACGTCGGCGGCTTCATGGTGACCACGGTGCGCTCGCATATGGCGGTCTACGATAACGCCTACATGAAGCTCTATCGGGCGCTGGAGGAGCGCGGTCTGGTGCTGTCGTTCCACTCCGGCCCGAATTGGGGCGAGCCGATCTTCAAGAGCTGCAACCGCTTCATGGCGGCGCATGCGCTCGGCTTCTCCTGGTACAACGTGTTGCATTGCACGAACTGGGTGGTCAACGGCATGGGCGAGCGGTTCCCAAAACTGCCGGTGATCTGGATCGAAGCCGGCCTCGCCTGGGTGCCGTTCCTGATGCAGCGGCTCGACCACGAATACATGCTGCGGCCGTCGGAAGCGCCGCTCCTGAAGAAAAAGCCGTCGGACTACATGCGCGACATGTTCTATTCGTCGCAGCCGATGGAGATTCAGGATTACGGCGCGATGGAGTGCACGTTCCGCATGATGAACGCGGAGACGCAGCTACTCTACTCCTCCGACTATCCGCACTGGGATTTCGACCTGCCGTCGACCATCTACGACCTGCCGTTCCTGTCGGAGAAGGCCAAGCACAATATCCTCGGCGGCACCGCGGCGCGCCTGTTCAAGCTGCCGCCGCGCAACGAGAAGCAGAAGGCGAACCTGCAGAAGTTCGGCAATCTCCACGCCGCTGCGGCGTGATTTTGCTGCTGGCCCTTGTCGGCCAGAATAGGCCTTGAAATGCTGATGCCCGGCCTCGCGCCGGGCATTGGTTTTTTCCCGCGAAGCGGTGGAGAGGGACCGCGCGTGGCGCGGCGCAGGGCGCCTCACTCGCCGCCAAAATAAAAAACCGGCCGCAGGAGCCGCTGCTGCCGGTTTTGTCTGCGCTGCCCAGCCACGGGCGCGCAACGCTCAGTTGGTTAATTAGACCGCGTTCTGCAGGACGGTGAAGATGTGAACCAGCTGGGTGCCGACGTTCTTGACCGCGGGAATGATGGCAACCGCGATGCCGGAGCTCAAAAGTCCATACTCGATCGCCGCCGCGCCGGATTCATTTTTCAGGAAACGCTGCAATTGAATAAGCATGTCAGGGTGCCTCCTAGGACTGCTTGAGGCGTGATGCAGTAGCATAGGGGGCATGGTAAATAAATCGACATCGGAATTAACGGTGAATGTGCACGCATGTTAACGCGCGATCCGCCCGGAGAAATTTTATGAAGCTCGGCTTCTTCATCATGCCCGTCCACCCGCTGACGCGTCCCTACGCCGAGACGCTGCGCGAAGATCGTGAGGCCTTCATCCTCGCTGACAAGCTCGGCTACAGCGAAGGCTATTGCGGCGAGCACCTCACCGACCTTGCCGAGAACATTCCGTCGAGCTTGATGTTCTGTGCCTCGCTTGCCGGCTTCACCTCGCGGATCAAGCTCGGCACCGCGGTGGTGAATCTGCCGTTCAGCCATCCGCTGCTGATCGCGACGCAAGTGGCGCTGATCGACAACCTGCTCGAGGGTCGCCTGCTGCTCGGCATCGGCGCCGGTATTTTGCGTACCGACATGGAAGCCATGGAGCTGCTCGACGCCGACCGCGGCGCCATGTTCGCCGAAGCGATCGATCATATCCTGGCGCTGTGGTCCGGCGACGCGCCGTACAATCTCAAGGGCAAGTACTGGAACATCTCGACGGCAAAGACGCTGTGGCCGGAAATCGGTCTCGGCAATGTGGTCAAGCCGTTCCAGAAACCGCATCCGCCGATCCTCGGCACCGCGACCGATCCGGACTCCAAAGGCTTGATCGCGCTCGGCCGCCGCGGCTGGTGGCCGATCTCGTCGCATTTCCTGCACCAGAACCATCTCACCAGCCAGTGGAACAACTACGCCAAAGGCTGCGCCGAAGGCGGCCACCGCGCCGACCGCGCCAATTGGCGGGTGGCGCGCTCGATCTTCGTCGCCGATGACGACAAGACCGCCCACGCCTATGGCGGCGACGATGCCAATAGCCCGTACCGGTTCTACATGAACCAGCTCACGGCGAAGCTGCGCAAGGGCAAGAAGCTGGGCGGATTCAAGGAACGCCTCGACATGCCCGACGACGACCTGACGCTCGATTACATTTTCGACAACGTGGTCATCCGCGGCAGCGTCAACAGGGTCGTCGACGGCATTTTGGCGCTTCATGAAAAGGTCGGCGACTTCGGCACATTGCTCTATTGCGGCAAGGACTGGGCCGATCCGGCGCTGTCGCGCCGGTCCATGGAGCTGATGGCCGAAAAGGTCATGCCCGCCGTCAATGCCGCGATCGGCAATCGGGTCGCCGCGGAATAACCCAAAGCAAGAGTACAACAATGTCGATCAAGACCCAGGACATCGCCGGCGACGGCCTCTATGGCTATCTGGCGCAGCCGGAGACAGCGGGCAAAGCCAGTGTGCTGATCGTGCCGACGATTTTCGGCGTCAATGCGTTCGTGCGCGGCTATGCGGACACCTTGGCGCGGGCCGGGCTGACGGCGGCGGTGTGCGATTTTTATTCCGGGGCACCGTTGCCGGCCAATTACGAGGAAGCGCTGGCGCGGGCGGGCAAGCTCGACGATGTCATGGCCGATGACATCGAAGGCCGTTGGCTCGATCGTTTGCAGCGCGACAGCTCAGCGCTCGGTGTCCTCGGCTTTTGTCTCGGCGGGCGTTTCGTGTTGCTGCGCGCCGCGCAAGACGGGCGGATCAAGGCTTGTGCCGCCGCCTATCCATCGATCGATAACCCGATGAAGCCCAATCAAAGCCGCGACGCGCTGAAGCTCGCCGCTGCCATCCGCTGCCCGGTGCATATCTGCCAGCCGGGCATCGATCATGTGGCGAGCCCCGAGACCTATCACACGCTCAGAGAGACGCTGGTCGGCCGCAGCGCGCCGACCATCGTCCAATATTATCCCGAGGCCGAGCATGGCTTCATGCACCGCAAGGAGCCAGCGGCCAATCCGGCCGCGACCGCCATCGCCTCGCCGCAGGTGGTGGCGTTCCTCGTGGCGTGCCTGAATTAGTCGGCTCCGCGGCGGAAACGCCGGGCCGGAACCAATTCACGAATCGGCACTTTAACCATTAGCCGTGCCGCCAAATGTGGCAGTGCAGTGACAAGACTTTAGCCCGTCCCGGCGGGTTGTCGTTTTATGTCAATATCGTCAGTATCTTATGGGATGTTGTGCGACGCACAAAAATGCTGGATTTTCTGGCGGTCAGCGGGTAAACAGGCCGCTTCCCAGCAAACATTAAGGGATGGACCCCAGCATGAAGACGATGTTAGCCGCCTGCTTTCTGATTGGCCTTACTGCTACAGCCGCCAACGCGATCGATCTCGCCGAACTCGCGCCGTGCAAGCCGGCCGCCGCCAGAATGTGCGATCGTTCCGCCGGCATGTCGTGGAGCAACCTTGCGCGTTGTGGCGCAACGCTCGCCGCCCATAGCTGGCGCATCAGCAGCGATTGCCGCGCGGTGCTGCACAAATATGGACAGCTGTAATCGGCCGTTCGACAGACCGCGAAATTTCATCTTTGGAAGTGCAGAACCCCGGCGCCGCAACGCCGGGGTTTGTGTTTGTCCGGTAGCGCCCCTCTTTCGCTTAAAACATATGCGAGAAGATGAAGGGGCGCTATCGCCGTTAGAAACCGAAGAACTTTTCGCGCAGCGCGTCTTCGTATTTCTTCTTGGCAGCCTTCACCTTGCTGCGAATTTCGTCTTCCGCAAAGTGCGCCGCCTCCCATTTATCGACTTCAGCGACCGAATGGTTGACTGACGCAAGCGTCTCTTCCTGTTTGATCGCAGCTAGCCATTCCTCGACCGCCGCGTGGTAGGCGGCCTGCATTTGGTCGAGATCCAATGTGTCACTTTCCATCCTAGGCTCCGCAGTTGGCTAAATCATTGTTTGCTCTCGCCAGGGCGCCTAGAACAGGTGCGAAAAGATGAAATAGAGCGTGCCCGAAAGCGTCATCGCCGCCGGGAGCGTCAGCACCCAGGCCAGCACGATGTTGCGGATGGTCGACATTTGCAGGCCCGAACCGTTCGCCGCCATAGTGCCGGCGATGCCCGACGACAACACATGCGTGGTCGACACCGGCAGGCCGTAGCCGTCGGCGGCGGCGATGGTCGCGGCCGCCGTGATCTCGGCGCAAGCGCCTTGGGCATAGGTCAGATGCGTCTTGCCGATCTTCTCGCCCACTGTAACGACGATGCGCTTCCAGCCGACCATGGTGCCCAAGCCCAGCGCGATGGCGACGACGATCTTCACCCACAACGGAATAAACTTGGTCGCGCTGTCGAGCGAGCCCTTGTAGGCGTTAAGCGCGGCGATGTCCTGGGCGTTGAGATCGCTCTCCTTGTCCTTGACCAGAAAGCGGATCGCTTCCGACGCCAGATACATGTCGTTGCGCGTGTTGCCGACCTGATCGACCGGCATTTTGGCAATCGAGCCGTATTGCGTGACCTGCTTGGCGATATCGTTCACCAGGGCCGCCAGCGACGGAAAGGTGCCCTCGTTGATCTGACGTTGGGCGACGTAGGCCGTGACGGCGGGCCGTGGATCGCCCAGCACGTCATAGCCGGCGGCCTTGGCGCCAATGACTGCGATCGCAGCCCGCGAGTTCGTCACGAACTGTTCTATCTGGCTGGCCGGCATGGCGCGGTTGAGCGCGTAGGTGGTCGGCACCGTGCCGATCAGGATCAGCATGATCAGGCCCATGCCCTTCTGACCGTCATTGGAGCCGTGAAAAAAGCTCACCAGCGTGCAGGTCAGGACCAGGATGCCGCGGATCCAAGGCGGCGGCGGCTGATCGCCCTTCGGCTCGGCAAAAAGCTCTTTGCTGGGGATGACGAACTTCACCACCAGCAGCAGGATTGCCGCGAGGCAAAAACCAAAGATCGGTGAGAACAAGAGCGCTTTGCCGATCGAGGTCGCCTGCGTCCAGTCGACGCCCGAAGTGCCGCTGCGGCCGTGCAGCAGTGCGTTGGTGATGCCGACGCCAATGACCGATCCGATCAGCGTGTGCGAGCTCGAGGCGGGGAGGCCGAAAGACCAGGTGCCGAGGTTCCAAATGATCGCCGCGATCAACAGCGCGAACACCATGGCAAAGCCGGCGCTGCCGCCGACTTGAAGGATCAATTCGACCGGAAGCAGCGAAATGATGCCAAAAGCCACCGCACCCGACGACCACAAGACGCCGAGCAAGTTGAACACGCCCGACCACACGACGGCGACATTCGCCGGCATCGCGCGGGTGTAGATCACGGTGGCAACCGCGTTCGCGGTGTCGTGGAAACCGTTGACGAACTCAAATCCGAGCGCGATCAGCAGTGCCACGAACAGCAGGAGGAACGGCAGCAAACTGGAGATTTTTACCCCGGCCGCATCGATATCGCTGTAGATGCTATAGGCCGCGAATAATACGGCGGCGCCCACCACTCCCATGAAAAGGATTGCCGCGAATGGGTTGGTGGCGTGGTCAAGCTCCGGGCCGCGTTGCTTCGCTGGCTCGATCGAGCCCGGTAGCGCGATATCGCTCATAAGGTCCTCTCCTCACAAAGGACCCCAAGTGTGGTTAGGCTCCATGACGGTCGGATGACACAGGCTGTCCGCGCGTGCCCCAGTCCACATCGAATCTGCCGATGACGCCGCCGGCTGCCCTATTCGCCGCGGATGCCCGCGGCTTTGATGATGGGCCACCATTTCTCGATTTCGGTTCGTTGCAGCGCGGCGAGCACTTGCGGCGTCATCTGATCGCGCGGAAACAGCACGCGGCCGAGTGCGGTGAGCCGTTCGCGGAGGGTCGGGTCGTCGACGGCAGCGACGACCGCGGCGTTGAGCTTGTCGATGATGGCTTTGGGCGTACCTTTCGGCGCCCATATGCCGCTCCAGACCGAGTCGTAGAAGCCGGGCAGCCCGGCCTCGTCCACGCTCGGAATTTGCGGTGCGCCCGGCAGCCGGTTCTTCGACATCACCGCATAGGTCTTGATCGTGCCGCCCTGAACCTGCGTCAACGCCGAGATCGCGTCGGAAAACGACAGATCGACGTGCCCGGTCACCAGATCCTGCATGGCCTGTCCGCCGCCCCGATAATGCACGAACTGGAAGCGCGTGCCGGTGACCTGCTGAAATAGAACGCTGAAGACATGCTGCGGGCTGCCGACGCCAGCGTCACTGGAGGTCGCTTTGTCCGGATTGGCCTTCAGCCAGGCGATCAATTCCTTCAGGTCGCTGGCCGGAAAGTCTTTCCGCGCGCAGATCACCAGCGGGCCGTCGGTGATCGGCGCGATCGGCTCGAAATCCTTTTCGACGTCGTAGGACAGATCGTAGAGCACGGGATTCACCACGTGCGTGCTCCAGATGCCCATGGTCAGCGTGTAGCCGTCGGGCGCCGCGCGCGCGCCGCGGCCGACGCCGATGCTGCCGCCCGCGCCGCCGACGTTCTCGATGATGATGGGCTGGCCCAAGGTCTGCTGCATCTTGGCCGCGATCATCCGTCCGGTGATGTCGAGCGGGCCGCCGGCGGAAAAAGGCACGATGACGGTGATCGGCCGCGACGGATAGTCGTCGGCCCGCGCCATCCGCGGCGACGGCAGCAACACGGCCGTTCCGGCAAGTTGCAGGAAGTGACGGCGCGGAATCCTCATGGCCCACCGAAATCGCCCGCGTTGAGCGGCTGCGCCATGCTACACGACCCGCGAGTGTGCGCGGAAGGGCTGCGCTGCTAAGATCGCGCGCGGGAGGACGAGACCGTATGAGTGTCGAGCGGCGCGGCGCGGCGATCGAGATCGCGCATCTCAATAAGGTCTACGGCAATGGCTCTGCCGCCTTGGTCGCGCTCGACGACATCAATCTGCGCGTCGCACCGGGCGAGTTTTTGTGCGTCGTCGGGCCGAGCGGCTGCGGCAAGTCGACGTTGTTGCGCATTCTCGCCGGCCTCGATCAGCAGACGAGCGGTCGCATCGACGTTCAGGCCGACGGCTGGGCGGTGCAGAACGCCATGGTGTTCCAGGATTCGGGACTGTTTCCCTGGATGCGCGTCGCCGGCAATGTCGGCTTTGGCCTCTACACCCGCGGCGTGCCGGCGGCCGAGCAGGCGGCGCGGGTCGAGGCCGCGCTCAAGCTGGTCGGGCTGACAAAATTCCGCAATCACTTTCCGCACCAGCTCTCCGGCGGCATGCGTCAGCGCGGCGCCATCGCGCGCGCCTTCGTCACCGACCCGGCTATGCTTCTGATGGACGAGCCGTTCGCTGCGCTTGATGCGCAGAACCGCGCCATCCTGCAGGCCGAGCTGGTGCGTATCTGGGAGGAGACCGGCAAGACTGTGATCTACATCACCCATTCCATCGAGGAAGCGCTGCTGTTGGGTGACCGCACCGTGGTTATGACGGCGCAGCCGGGCCGCATCAAGGAGATCATCGACGTGCCGTTCCCACATCCGCGCGACCTGATGGCGCTGTCGGCGAGCGCCGAGTTCGGCCGACTCAAGCTCGACATCTGGCGGCTCTTGGAGGACGAGGTCAATCGCGCGCGGGCGGAGACCGAACGATGAGTGAGCCCAAAAGGTGAGCGAACCTTCAGAAAAATGGCGCGAGCGACTGCTCTATCTGATCTCGCCGATCGGATTGCTGCTGCTCTGGCAAATCCTGATCGGGCTCGGCTTTGGCGATCGCCGCTTCATCCCGACGCCGAGCGACATCGCGGCGCGCTTCTGGCAACTCACGGTCAGTGGCGAGCTTGCGGTGAATACGTTGGCGACCTTGTGGCGCGTCGCCGCCGGCTTCGTCATCGGCGTCGTGCCGGCAATCGCGGTGGGACTGCTGATGGCGATGTTCCGCCCGGTGCGCATCTTCTTCGATCCGCTGATTGCCGCGCTATTCCCGATCCCGAAGGTGGCGCTGATGCCGCTCCTGCTGCTCGCCTTCGGTTTCGGCGATGCCTCGAAGATCGCGCTGGTCGCCATCGGCGTGTTCTTCCCGGTGATCGTCAATACCTATGCGGGCGCGGCCAATATCGAGAAAATCTACTGGGACGTCTCGCGCAATTATGGCGCGAGCCTGTGGGTGATGTTCACGCGCATCGTGTTCTTCGGCGCGCTGCCGATGATCTTTGCGGGCTTGCGCATCGCGGTCGCGGTGGCCTTCATCGTGCTGGTCGCCGCCGAATTCGTCTCCACCAAGGTCGGCATCGGCTACATGATCTGGAATTCCTGGGAGTTGCTCCAGGTCGATACCATGTTCGTCGGCATCGTGGTGATCGGCCTCCTCGGCCTCGTGACCTCGGCATTGCTGGCGGAGCTCGAGCGCAAGGTCATTCCATGGAAGACCGGGGAACACTGAGAGCGGCGTGAATGCGGCGCATCGCCGCCATACCCTTTCCGCCTGCCAGCAAGCCGGCTAGCCTTATCTCAAGGAAACGCCATGCTGCTTCCTCGCCGACATCTGTTCGCAATGGCTGCGGGCGCCGTGGCCGCGTCGGCTTTGTCGCGTGCCGCGTCGGCGCTTGATTATCCGACGCGGCCGGTGCGCCTGATCGAAGGCTATGGCGCGGGCGGCACGCCCGACCTGGTTTCCCGGCTGATCGGCAACTGGCTGTCGCAGCAGCTGGGCCAGCCATTCGTCGTCGAGAACCGGGACGGTGCCAGCGGCAATATCGCGACCGAAGCCGTCGTCAATGCCGCGCCGGACGGCTATACGCTTCTCACCTGCGCTTCGGCGAACACCATCAATCCGGCGCTCTATCACGACCTCAATTTCAATTTCGTCCGCGACGTCGCCCCGGTCGCCGGATTGTTGTGGGTGCCGCTGGTGCTGCTGGTCAATCCGTCGTTCCCGGCTACGACGTTTCCGGAGTTTCTCGCTTACGCCAAGGCGCATCCGGGGACGATCAATATCGCCACCCCCGGCAAGGGCACACCGATGCATGTCGGCGTCGACCTGTTGAAGATGATGAGCGGCATCGACATCGTCGAGGTGCCCTATCGCGGCCCGGCGCCGGCGTTCGTCGATCTCCTCGCCGGGCAGGTGCAGGCCTTCATCATCACCGTGCCGGCGTCATTCGGCTATGTGAAGGCCGACAAATTGCGGGCGCTGGCGGTGCTCAGCGCGGCACGGCTCGACGTCTGGCCGGACACGCCGACGATCGGCGAATTCGTGCCCGGTTACGAAGCGTCGGCCTGGGACGGCATCGGCGCGCCGATCAAGACGCCGAAGGATATCGTCGACAAGCTCAATACCGCCATCAACGCCGGCCTTGCCGATCCGGCGTTGCAGGCGCGCATCAAGGATCTCGGCGGTCAACCGATGCCGATGACGCCCTCGGAATTCGCCCAGTTCATCGCCGACGACGCGGCGAAGTGGGATAAGGTCGTCAAATTCTCCGCCGGCAAGGCGAACTGATCGGCAGCCGGCATGGCTTTGCAGGGCGTTGGTATGAAGCTTCCGCGCCGACAGTTTCTGCATCTCGCTGCCGGCGCTGCGGCGCTCCCTGCGCTGCCTCGTATCGCGCACGCCGATGCCTATCCGAGCCGGCCGGTGCGCATGATCGTTGGCTCCACTCCCGGCGCCGCGCCCGACGTCGTCGCGCGGCTGTTCGGTCAATGGCTTGGCGAGCGGCTCGGGCAGCCCTTCGTGGTCGAGAACCGCCCTGCCGGCGGCGGCAATCTCGCCGCCGAGCCGGTGGTGCGCGCGCCGCCGGACGGCTACATGTTGCTGGTGTTCTCGGCGTCGAACGCGATCGACACGACGCTGCTCGATACGCTCAATTTCGATCTGGCGCGCGACATCGCGCCGGTCGCAGGCCTGATCGATCTGCCGATGCTGCTCTCGGTCAATCCGGCCTTCCCCGCCAAAACGCTGCCTGAATTCATCGCCTATGCCAAAGCCAATCCGGGCAAGGTCAATATCGGCACGCCGCCGGTCGGCAGTCCGCAATATGTCAGCGGCGCCCTGCTCGAGATGATGACGGATACGAAACTTGCAGTGATTCCGTATCGCGGCGGGCCCGCGGCGGTGACCGATGCGCTCAGCGGGCAGATCCAGGGCGTGATCGGCACCGTGCTGTTGGTCATGGCGCAAGCCAAAGCAGGGACGTTGCGGCCATTGGCGGTGACGTCGACAACGCGCTCCGAATTGCTTCCGGACGTGCCGGCGATGGCCGAATTCCTGCCCGGCTACGAGGCCAGCCAATGGATCGGCATCGGCGCACCGAAAAATACGCCTGCTGCGATCGTCAATAAGCTCAACGTCGAGGTCAATGCCGCGCTCGCCGATCCGGCGCTGAAGGCCAAGGTGACGGCTCTTGGCGGCATGGTGCTGCCCGGCTCGGCGGGCGAGTTCGGCAAGTTCGTCGCCGACGAGACCGTGAAGTGGGCTAAGGTCGTAAAATTTTCCGGTGCGAGAGCGAACTGATGAAAGTGCACATGAAACTTCCCCGCCGCCGATTTCTGCGTCTGGTAGCCGGCATCGCCGCGCTTCCGGCGCTGCCGCGCATCGCCAGTGCTGAGACCTATCCGACGCGGCCGGTCCATCTGATCGTTCCAGTTCCGGCCGGCGGCACCTTCGACATCGTTGCGCGCCTGGTCGCGCAATCGCTGTCGGAGCGGATCGGTCAGCAGATCGTCATCGAGAACCGCGGCGGCGCCGGCACCAATATCGGCACGGCCGTGGTGGCGCACGCGACCCCCGATGGCTACACGCTGCTACTCGCAGGCTCCCCGGGCGCGATCAACGCCACGCTTTATACCAATCTCGATTTCAGCTTCGCGCGCGATATTGCGCCGGTCGCCAGCATCGAGCGGGCGCCGCTGATCATGGCGGTCAATCCAGCATTTCCGGCCAAGACGGTCGCGGAGTTCATCGCTTACGCCAAGAGCAATCCGGGCAAGATCAATATGGGTTCCGGCGGCGTCGGCTCGACCGGCCATGTGGCCGGCGAGCTGTTCAACCTGATGGCGGGCCTTAAAATCGCCCACGTGCCGTATCGCGGCGAGGCGCCGTCGGTCACCGACCTGCTCGGCGGCCAGATCCAGGTGATGTTCAGCACGCCCGGCTCGGTGATGAATTTCGTCAAGGCCGGCACGTTGCGCGCGCTCGCGGTGACCAGCGCCAAACGCATGGACGTGCTGCCCGACGTGCCGGCGCTTGCCGAGACCTTGCCCGATTACGATGCGGTGTCCTGGGCCGGCATCGGCGCGCCGGCCGGGACGCCCGCCGAGATCATTGACAAGCTCAATCGCGAGACCAATGCGGCGCTCGCCGATCCGGTGCTGGTGGGCAAGCTTGCCGAATTCGGCGCCATCGTGATGACCGGCTCGCCCACGGATTTCGCAAAATTCATCGCCGCCGAAATCGAGAAGTGGGGCAAGGTCGTCAAGTTCGCGAACCTCAAGCCGGAATAAAACCGGGCCGGCGGGCGGTTGGCTGCGCCGCTCACGCCGCGCGCGGTACGGCGCGGAATTCCCTGGCGCTCGCCATGGCCCAGGCGGTTTCGAACCGCCGGTCGCTGGTGCCGGCGAGCAGTTCACCCGGCGTCAGGGTCGGATAAAGCTCGGCGAAACTTTTCACCTCGTGGGGCGAGATGCGGCGCGAAAAATGCGCCGGCGAGAATTGCGTCGGATGGTCAAGGCCCGCGGCGGCAACCAATTCGGCCAGCGCCTCGATGGTGGCGCGCTGGAAATTGAACACGCGCTCGGCCTTGTCCGGCACCACCAGCGCGCGTTGGCGTACGCGGTCCTGGGTCGAGACGCCGGTCGGGCATTTGTCGGTGTGGCAGGACTGCGACTGGATGCAGCCGAGCGCGAACATGAAGCCGCGTGCCGAATTGCACCAGTCAGCGCCCAGCGCCATGACGCAGGCGATGTCGAAGGCGCTGATGATCTTGCCGGCGGCGCCGATCTTGATGCGGTCCCGCGCATTGATGCCGATCAGCGCATTATGCACGAAGTTCAATCCCTCGCGCATCGGCATGCCGAGATGGTCGGTGAATTCCAGCGGCGCCGCGCCGGTGCCGCCTTCCTTGCCGTCGACGACGATGAAATCGGGATAGATGTCCGTCTCCAGCATCGCCTTGCACAAGGCGAGGAATTCCCACGGATGGCCGATGCAGAGCTTGAAACCCGCCGGCTTGCCGCCGGAGAGCTCGCGCATCTTGGCGATGAACTGCATCATCTCGATCGGCGTCGAGAACGCCGAATGGCACGACGGCGAGATGCAGTCGATGCCTTCCGGCACGCCGCGCGTCGCGGCAATTTCCGGGCTGACCTTGGCGCCGGGCAGCACGCCGCCATGGCCGGGCTTGGCACCCTGGCTGAGCTTCAGCTCGACCATCTTGATCTGGTCGTTCTTTGCATTGGCCGCGAATTTTTCAGGGCTGAAAGTGCCGTCGGCATTGCGGCAGCTGAAATAGCCCGAGCCGATTTCCCAGATGATGTCGCCTTGATGTTTCTGATGATAGGGGCTGTAGCCGCCTTCGCCGGTGTCATGGGCGAAATTGCCTTTCTTGGCCCCGCCGTTGAGCGCCAGGATGGCGTTGGCGCTGAGCGCGCCAAAACTCATCGCCGAAATATTGAAGATCGAAGCCGAATAGGGTTTTTTGCAATCCGGCCCGCCGATGCCGACGCGGAACGACTCCTTGACCACGGGCTTCGGCGCCATCGAATGGTCGAGCCACTCGTAGCCTGAGGCATAGACGTCGTTCTGGGTGCCGAACGGCCGTTTGTCCAAGGCCCGCTTGGCGCGCTGATAGACGATGGCGCGCTTGTCGCGGGAGAACGGCGTGCCGTCCTTTTCGCTTTCGAGAAAATACTGGCGGATCTCGGGGCGGATCTCTTCCAGGATGAAGCGGATATGCGCCATCAGCGGATAGTTGCGCAGCACCGCGTGCCGGGTCTGTAATATGTCGTGGATGCCGAGGAGCGCGAGTCCCGTAAACAGAAAGAGTGGGATCACGACATAGATCGACGAATAGCCGTCGAGATCGGCAAACAGCAGGATCAAGGCAATCGCGACGACGGACGTCAGGACAAGGAACCGTGCCGTCAATGGCAATAGCAGAGCTTGCATGAAACCACCCCCCGGATAGGCGAGAATCACATCGGCGAGCCTAACCCCCGCTCGCGCTTTTACGACCAATACGCCGTGAATCTTACAGTTTGATGAGGAACGGGGTGGGGGGAGAGCGGGCAAAAGCCGCCTGCGTCATCGCGCACCCCTGCACGTCCTTGGCAAATCCGTGTAATTTCATCGCCAATGCCGGCAGCGACGCCGGCATCCGGCAAAAACAGAGCTGAAAAGGGGGAGGACAATGGGGATTCCGCGTCGGCAGTTTCTGCGTGTTGCGGCTGCCGCCACCGGTCTTGCTGCGGTGCCGAAGGCGTTGCGGGCGGATACCTATCCGTCGCGGCCGGTCCGGCTGGTGCTGCCGTTTCCGCCGGGTGGCGTGTTCGACATCGTCGGACGGCCGTGGGCTGATAAGGTCTCAAAGAGCGGGATGCTTGGCACGGTCTTTGTCGAGAACCAGCCCGGCGCCGGCGGCTCGGTGGCGGCGGCTTCGGTCGCGCATTCGGCGCCGGACGGCTACACGATCTTTCTCGGCACCTCGTCGATCCACCTCGCCGAGATGGTGCTGCGCGAGCACCCGCTGCTCGATCCCATGAAGGATCTGGTGACGGTCTCGATGGTGGCGATCACCTGCTTCGGCATTGCCGTGCATCCGTCCGTGCCGGCGCAGAACCTCAAGGAGCTGATCGATTACGTCAAAGCAAACCCGGGCAAGCTCTCCTATGGTTCCGCCGGCGCTGGCACGCTCAACCATCTCAGCGGCGAATTGCTCAAATCGCTGACCGGTATTACCGACCTGCCGCATGTGCCTTATCGCGGCGCTGGCCCGGCGCTCGCCGATGTGATCGCCGGACAGATTCCCATCGTGATCCCGGCGATGACCAGCCAAGTGCTGGAATTTCATCGCACCGGCAGGCTGCGCTTGCTCGCGATCACCAATCCGACCCGCCTGCCGATCGCGCCCGAAATTCCGACGGCGGTCGAGACTGTTCCGGGCTTCGCCACCCAGCAGGTGCTCGGCTTGTTTGTTCCGGCCGGCGTGCCGCAGCCGATCGCCGCGCAGATCGCCGCGGCGAACGCCAACGCGATGGCGGACAAGGTCTACACCCAATCCCTGGTCGATGCAGCGGTCATACCGGTGCCGGATTGGACGGTGGAGCGGTTCAATCAGTTCATGAAGGACGACATCGCGCGCTGGACGCCGCTGGTGAAGGCGATCGGCGTCAAGCTCGATTGAAAATTTGATCACCACGACACCTTCGCGCCGCAGACTCTTTGGTCTCGCTGCCGGCTTGACCGCGCTGCCCGCGGTAGCGCGCCTCGCCCGCGCGGAAACTTTTCCGGCGCGGCCGGTGCGTCTCCTCATCGGCTTCAACGCCGGCGGCGCGCCCGACGTGGTCGCCCGGTTGTTGTGCCAATGGCTGTCGGAGCATGTCGGTCAGAATTTTCTGGTCGAGAACCGGCCCGGCGCAGGCGGCAATATCGCCGTCGAGACGGTCGTGCGGTCGCCGGCCGACGGCTATACGCTTCTGCAGGTTGGCTCGCCGAATTTCATCAACGCCTCGCTCTATAAGGACCTGAAATTCAATTTCCTGCGCGACATCGCCCCGGTCGCCAGCATCGGCCGCAATCCCTTCGTGATGGTGGTGAACCCGGCGTTTCCGGCCAAAACCGTCACGGAGTTTATCGCCTATGCCAAGGCCAATCCCGGCAAGATCAACATGACATCGACCGGCACCGGCAACCTGACTCACGTGGTCGGCGAACTGTTCAAGATGCTCGCCGGCGTCGACATGCTTCACGTGCCGGGCCGCGGCGAAATGCAGGCACAGAGTGACCTGCTCGCCGACCGCGCGCAGGTCATGTTCGATCCGATCGTGTCTTGCCTCGGCTATATCAAGGCCGGTCAGTTGCGGGCGCTCGGCGTCACCAGCGCGGCGCGGATTGCGGCGCTGCCTGACGTCCAGCCCGTTGTCGAAACCGTGCCTGGTTTCGACGTGACCGGCGCGCTGGGTATCGGCGCGCCGCAAGCCACGCCGGCCGAGGTGATTGCCATCCTTAATGACAGGATCAATGCCGCGCTTGCCGACCCCGCCATCAAGGCGCGACTCAACGATCTCGGCTTCGTGCCGACGCCGATGCCGGTCGCGTCGTTCGGCGGCCTGATGGCCGCTGAGACCGAGCGATGGGCCAAGGTGATCCAGGCGGCCAACATCAAGCCGGAATAATTTTCGATGAGTGCCGGCGCTATCGCCGCTGACCGAGCAGCGCCTTGAGCCGCTGTGGTGTGACGGGAAGCTGCGTCACCGCGCCGGGAATGCCGATGGCGTCGTCGATGGCCGAGGCGATCGCCGCGCCGACGCCGGTGATGCCGCTTTCGCCGGCGCCCTTGATGCCGAGCGGATTGAGCGGCGTGGTGTAGTCCTCGCGCAAGAGCACGTCGGGCTCCGGCGTCTCGTGCATCGCCGGCAACAGATAATCGGCGAAGGTCACGGCGAGCGGATCGCCGCGTTCGCTGTAGGTGAATTCCTCGAACAGCGCGCCGCCGAGGCCTTGGGCGAAGCCGCCGACGATCTGGCCCTTGACCAGCGCCGGATTGATCGCTCGTCCGATGTCGTAGGCGATGGCGTAATGCTCGATGGCAACGTCGCCGGTGTCGCGGTCGACCCGCACCACGGCGACGTGGCTGCCGTACGGATAGACCTGATGCTCGGTCTTGAACCAACCTTCGGCGGACAGCCCGGGCGCGCGTTCGCCCAGCGTCTTGGTGCCGGGCGCGAGATTTTGCGCGATCTTGCCGAGGCTGATCGAAGGGCCGCCGTCGCGGTCGCGGCGCACGACTTCGCCATCGAGAATGTCGAGCGCATCGGGTGTGGTTTGCAGCAGTTCGGCGGCGACTTCGAGCGCCTTGGCGCGGACGTTCAGCGCCGCTATAAGCGTCGCCGATGCTGTCATCACCGTGGCGCGCGAGGCGTGCGCGCCGATGCCGAACGGGATGCGGTCGGTTTGGCCGTGGATCACGCGGCAGCGCCGATAATCGACGCCGAGCGCGTCGGCGGCGACTTGGGCCATCACGGTTTCAAAGCCCTGGCCGATCGAAGCGCCGCCGGTGAGGACTTCCACGGCGCCCGAGGTGTCGATGGAGATTTTCACGCCATCGGTCGGGCCAAGCCCGCTCTTTTCCACGAACATGGCGACGCCGATGCCGACCAATTCGCCGGCGGCTTTGCGCGTCTTCACGTCGGCGTTGAGCTTGTCCCAATCGATCTTGGCGAACAGCTTGTCCAACAGCCCGATGTAGTCGCCGGTGTCGTAGTGGATTTCCTCGCCGAGCGCCTCGAGCGGGCGCGGGTACGGCAATTCGGCTTGGCTGATCGTATTGCGCCTACGGATTTCGATGCGGTCCATGCCGAGTTGGGCGGCGATGGCGTCGACCAGCCGTTCGCGCACGAAGGTGGTCTCGTAGCGGCCGGGCGCGCGATAGGTCGCCGCCGGCGTCTTGTTGGTCAGGCGGAAGTGGCCGATCGCGCGATAGGCCGGCACCCGATAGGGGCCGGGCAATATGCCCGCCGTCATGTGCACCACTCTTGCGGCATGGGTGCGCACATAGGCGCCCTGGTCGTGGAAATAGACGTCGTCGATGGCGAGGATCACGCCGTCGGCATCGACCGCGGCGCGGATCTTGTGCAACTGCTGGCGCGAATGATTGGCCGCGATCAAATGCTCGCGGCGGTCTTCGATCCATTTCACCGGGCGATTGAATTTTCTCGCGGCGACGCAAACGAGAACATCTTCGGGATAAAGCTCGCCGCGAATGCCAAAACCGCCACCGACATGGGACTCGTGGACATGGATTCCGCTCGGCGGAATTTTGAGCATGCGCGACAACAGTTCCTGATTGCGGTGCGGCACCTTGGCGGCGCCGTGCAATTCGAGAATGCCGCGTGCGGCGTCGTAGCGCCCGATGGCGCCGCGCGTCTCCAGCGGCACGCCGGAATGCCGGCCGATGGCAAGCTCGACCTCGACGACGTGCTTGGCGGTGCGGAACACCGCATCGACGTCGCCATAGCCTTGGCGGATGATCGCCGCCTCGCTGCTGTGGCCCGGCGAAAATTCCACCGGCGCCGCCTGCGCATCGAGCTGCGGCGGCAATTCCTCGATTTGCATCGTAACGAGGTCGGCGGCGTCTTCCGCGACGTAGGGGTCTTCGGCGAACACCGCGGCGACCGGCTCGCCGACATAGCGCACAAAACCGTCGGCCAGAACCGGCTGGCGATACGGATCGAGCGCCGGGATGGAGCCCTCGCGAAAATCGACCGGCGGCACCTCGGCGATGTCGGCCGCGGCCCACACCGCGAAGACGCCAGGCAGCGCCCGCGCCGCCGACAGATCGAGCGAGGCAATACGGCCATGGGCGTGCGCCGAGCGCACCATGCGCATGTGCAGCTGATGCGGAAAATTGATGTCGCCGGCGAACTCGCCGCGGCCGGTGACCAGCGGCGGGTCTTCGAGCCGCGTGACCGATTGACCGATCCACGGCATTTTCGCCGCCGCGCTAATCATGCCGCCGCGCGTTCGAGCGCCCGGCGTGTCACTGCGAGCACGAGGTCGCGCCGGAATTCGGCGGTCGTGGTCGCGTCCTCCATGGCATCGACGGCGGCAGTCGCGGCTGCCGCCGCGGCGCGAAACGCTTTGTCGCCGGGAACAGCGCCCGCAAGCGCGCGCTCGGCCTCAGAAATACGCCGCGGATTGGGCTCGGCGCCGCCGACCGCAACGCGCGGCTCGACCATTTTGCCGCTTTCGACGCGATAGACGCCGAGCGCCGCGGCCATGGCGAAATCGCCGACGCGGCGGCTGAACTCATAGAAACCGCAGCGCGTGTCCGCGGCGAGCATCGGCAGTCGGGCCTCGACGAGCAATTCGTCATCACGCAACGCCGTGGTCATGATGCCCCGGAAGAAATCACGCGCGGCGATGACACGCTCGCCGCGAGTGCTGCGCGCCACCACGTCGCCGTCGAGCGCTACCATCACCAGGCACCATTCGGAGGACGGATCGGCGTGGGCCAGGCTGCCGCAGAACGTGCCGCGGTTGCGGATCGGATAATGGGCGATGTGGCGCACCACGTCGGTCAGCAATCTTCCCAGCGGCCCGTCGCAGACCGGGCGATGGAACGCCGCGTGGCGCACGCAGGCGCCGATCGCAAGCTTGCCGTCCGTTACCGCAATGCGATCGAGCGCCGCGACACCGTTGATGTCGACCAGGTGCGCGGGCTTCGCCAGCCGGAACGCCATGGTCGGCACCAGGCTTTGGCCGCCGGCGAGCACGCGGCCGTCTTCCGGCGCGACCTCGGCGAGCAGCGCGACTGCCTCGTCAATCGTTTTCGGTGCGTGATACCGGAACGCCGCAGGCTTCATCGGCTGGTTTCAACTTTGGGATTGGCGTATCTTTTTTGAACAGTTGCACGGTTTTTGGCACAGAGTCAAAGTGCGAAAACCCAGAGAAAAAGTACGCGACCCGAATGAAGCCGCCGCTGTTTTCCTATCACGATCCGCGTAGCGCCGCCGATGTCGTCGGCCTGCTCGCCAGCCTCGACAACGCCAAGTTGCTCGCCGGCGGCCAGTCGCTGATGCCGATGCTCAACATGCGCTACGTGCTGCCGGATCATGTCATCGATCTCAACCGGGTCGAGGGCTTGAGCCATATCCGAGAGCGCGACGGCGCGCTCGACATCGGCGCCATGACGCGGCAGCGCGACATCGAATTTTCCGATCTGGTGCGCGAGCGCTGCCCGCTGATGCACGAAGCGGTGCGGCAGGTCGGGCACCGGCAGACGCGCAACCGCGGCACGCTTGGCGGCTCGCTGTGCCATCTCGATCCGTCAGCCGAATTGGTCTCGGTCGCCGCCGCGCTTGACGCGAAAATCGCGGTGATCGGCAAGGACGGCGCGCGCAGCATCGATTTTGCCGTGTTTCCAGTCGGGTATATGACGTCGTCCATCGCGCTCGATGAGCTTGTGATCGGCGCTACGTTCCCATGCTGGCCGGCCGGCCACGGCTACGCCTTCGTCGAGTTCGCCCGCCGCCACGGCGATTTCGCCATCGTCTCGGCGGCGGCGCTGATCGAAGAGGACAACAACGGCAAGGTGACGCGCGCGTCGCTGACGCTCGGCGGCATGGGGCCGGCACCGGTGCGGGCAGGCGAGGTCGAGCGTGCGCTGATCGGCGAAGTCATCGAGGAAAAACGTCTGCGCGAGATTTGCGAAGCACTGCGCAAGCTCGACGCCATCGACGACATCCATGCGCCGGCTTCGTACCGGCAACAATTGGCGACGGTGCTGTCACGCCGCGCGCTCGTCAAAGCGCACGAGCGTGTCGGCGCGGGGAGAAGGCCGTGAGCGAGACGCGAGCCATTGCCGTCACCGTCAACGGCAAGCGCCACGAGGCCACCGTGCCGGTGCGGGTGACGCTTGCGGATTTCTTGCGCCATCAGCTCGGCCTCACCGGCACCCATCTCGGTTGCGAGCACGGCGTGTGCGGCGCGTGCACGATTCTCTTCGACGGCTATTCGGCGCGCTCGTGCCTAATGCTCGCGGTGCAGGCCGACGGCCACGAGATCATGACGGTCGAAGGCATCGCGACCGACGCCGGCACGCTGCATCCGTTGCAAGAGGCGTTCCACGAGCATCACGGCCTGCAGTGCGGCTTCTGCACGCCAGGTATTTTGACGACGCTGATCGAACTCTTGCGCGACAATCCCGATCCGACCGAGGAAGACATCCGCATCGGCATTTCCGGTAATCTGTGCCGCTGCACCGGCTACCAGAACATCGTCACCGCCGCGCTCGATGCCGCAAAGCGAATGCGCGGGCCGTGATGGCCATCCGTTTCGACGATATCGGCCACCGGCTCAAAGCGTTCCGCCTCGGCTCCGGACTGTCCGCGGAAGAGATCGCGCAAAAACTCGGCATTTCGCGCACCGCGCTCTACCGCTTCGAAAAGGGCGAAGTGGCCAAGATCGAGACCTTGGAGAAGTTGGCTGAACTGCTCCAGGTCTCGGTGCCGACCTTGCTCGGCGTCGGCGTCGAATACATCGCGTCCGCGGTGAGCTATTTCGAGCGCATGCGCCAGATCGAAGAAACCGCCGAGCACGTCATCGTGCTGGCCGGGCCGATCTCCTACGTGCTCGCCTCCGACGCCTTCGATCGTGCGCTCGGCGACATTTTGCGCGAGTCGGTGCCCGAAGCGATGGAGACCCGCGAACGGGCGCTCGCCCAGATCGACGAGTTGATGGCGGTGCTGCACCAGCGCAAGGAAACCTATCGCCGGCGCCGGCCAGCGGTCGTCAACCTGATCGCCGCGGCCGAGATGGAGCGTTTTTTGCGCAACGGCCTGGTCGGCCGCCACGATCTTTCGGAAAAACTACGCCGCGAACGCCGCGCGTTGGCCCGCGCCGAAGCCGAGCATTTCACCGCACTGATGGAGAACGAGCCGATCGGCGTGCAGATCGGCATCGTGCTCGACACCTTGCCGCACACCAGCTTCCAGATTTTTCGTCAGCCCGACCGCCAGATCCTGGCGCTGAGCCCGTTCCGCTTGGGCGAAGAACCGAACATCCGCGTCGGCATGGCCATGATCACATCGGCGCCCGAGGCGCTGGCGCTGCACGAAAAGATGGCGCGGGAGCTTTGGGCTAGCGCGCTCAAAGGTCCCGCCGCCGTGCGCTTCATGCGGGATATGATTCAAAAATCATCCGCCCCCGCGATAGCGGGGGAGGGGGACCACCCTGCGTAGCAGGGTGGTGGAGGCGGCGCCGACGGTGAGGAAAACAAATTCGTCGCGGAGTAATCGCCGATTGTTAGCTTGTCTTCTCCGCTGATCGCGTCCGCGACTCAGAGGCCCCCTCCACCATGCTTCGCATGGTCCACCTCCCCGCTTCGCGGGGGCGGAAAGATTTACGCCCTCGCGTATTTACCGCGATTGAAGAAACGGTCCTTCTGGTCGTCGTTGGCGGTGTCGCGGTTCGACTTGATGGCGCCGACCTTGGCCAGCGCGGCTTTCACCGCCGGGCGTTCGTCGATCGATTTGAACCAGCGCGCCAGATTCGGATTGTCCTCCCACTTCACGCCCTGGATGTCGTGATTGCGCGTCCATGGATAGGTGGCGATGTCGGCGATCGTGTATTCGTCGCCGGCGAGATAAGGCGAATGGGCGAGCCGCTTTTCCAGAACTTCGTAGAGCCGCTTCACCTCGGTCTGATAGCGCGCCAGCGAATAGGAATGATCGCCGTCTTTCGGCGCGAACATCTTGTAATGGGTGAACTGGCCGAACATCGGGCCGACGCTTGAAGTCTGGACGAACAGCCATTGCAGCACGTGGTATTTCTTCGCCGGGTCGGTCGGCAGGAATTTGCCGGCCTTCTCGGCCAGATACATCAGGATCGCGCCCGACTCGAACAGTGTGTACGGCTTGCCGCCCGGACCGTCGTGATCGATGATCGCCGGGATCTTCGAGTTCGGATTGATCTTGATGAATTCCGGATGGTACTGCTCGCCTTTCCACACGTCGACGAAATGCTCCTTGTAGGGCAGCTTCGTCTCTTCGAGCATGACGTAGACTTTTTGCACGTTCGGGCTGGTCAACGCATACAGGTCGATCATGGCAATGTCCTCAAGCTTTGCGGGGGAGGCCGTGAAACTACCGGCCCCGGCGGCATCCGGCAAGGTGCCGAAAGGCCGCGCAAAGCCCGCCTTTTGCGCCCTTGTGCGGCATTGCTGATGCCGCGTAGGCTCGGGCGTTCGCTACAATAATAAGATTTCGGCGAGGAGACGCGGATGAAGTTTTTGATGCAGCGGCTTGCAGCCTGCGCGATCGCATGTGTGGCGCTGGCATGCGTTGCCGGCGCCGCGCGAGCGGCTGACGATTATCCGAACCACCCGGTGCGCTGGCTGGTCGGCTATCCGCCGGGCGGCTCGACCGACATTGTCGCTCGTTTGATCGGACAATATCTGTCGGAGCATCTGGGCCAGCAATTCGTCATCGAGAACAAGCCGGGCGCCGGCAACAATCTGGCGACCGAAATGGCCACCAAGGCGGATCCGGACGGCTATACGGTGCTGTTGGTCAATCCCGCCAACGCCATCAACGCCACGCTCTATAAAAATCTGACGTTCAATTTCATCCGCGACATGGCGCCCGTCGCGGGTATCATCCGCGTGCCGAATGTGATGGAGGTCAATCCGAACGTGCCGGCGAAAACCGTCGCCGAGTTCATCTCCTATGCCAAGGCTAATCCGGGCAAGGTCAACATGGCCTCCGCCGGCGTCGGTACGTCGACGCATCTGTCGGGCGCGCTGTTCATGATGATGACCGGCACCGAGCTGGTGCACGTGCCTTACCGCGGCGCGGCGCCGGCGATCGCCGATCTGCTCGGCGGCCAGGTACAGGTGCTGTTCGACAACCTGCCGTCCTCGATCGGTCACATCAAAGGCGGCCGGCTGCGCGCGCTCGCGGTGACCACGGCGAAGCGCTCGGACGTGCTGCCGGACGTGCCGACAGTCGCCGAGACCGTGCCGGGCTTCGAGGCCAGCGTGTTCTACGGCATGGGAGTGCCGAAAGGCACGCCGCGGGCGGTCATCGACAAGCTGAACAAGGCGATCAACGCCGCGCTCGCCGATCCGGCCATGCAGGCCAAGCTCGCCGATCTCGGCGGCGCCAGCATTGCCGGTACGCCGGAGGATTTCGGCAAGATCATCGCCGACGAAACGGCGAAATGGGCCAAGGTGGTCACCGCCACCGGCGCGACCGCGGAGTAGGGCGTGCGGCGTTTTGTTTTTGCGTGGTGTTTGATCGCCGCGTGCACGCCTGCTCTGGCGCAAGATTACCCGACACGGCCGATCCGGGCGCTGACCGCGACCAGCGCCGGCGGCACCAGCGACGTGTTCATGCGCGTGCTCGGTGAAGAGGTGCGCAAGCGCTGGGGCCAGCCGATCGTGGTGGAGAACCGTCCCGGCGGCGCCATGAATGTCGGCGGCCGCGCCTGCGCCGACGCGCCGAACGACGGCTATACCATCTGCATCCTGCCGCCCGAGACGCTTGCCTATAACCAGTTTGTGTTCAAACAAATCACCTATGATCCGGCGAAGGATTTCGCGCCGGTCACCAATCCGTTCTTCGCCACCCAGGTCATGGTGGTGAACGCGTCGCTCAACGTACATACGCTCGCCGAGCTTGCCGCACTGTCCAAGGCCAAGCCCGGCACGCTGAGCTACACCGCGGCGTCGATCCCGCTGATCGCGTTCATGGACAAGTGGACCCGGGAAACCGGCGCCGACATCGTCAAAGTGCCGTTCCGCGGCGGCGCCGAGGCGGTCAACAATGTGATGGGCGGCTCGACGCCGATCGCGTTTTTCGGCCTCGCCAATTGGCTGGCCTTCATCCGCAATGGCACGGTGAATGCGCTGGCGGCCGACAGCACCAAACGCTCGCCGCTGTTGCCCGACGTGCCGACGCTCACCGAGCTCGGCTATGGCCAAAATCTCACCCGGCTATATTTCGGCATCGTCGCGCCGACCGGCGCGCCGGATGCGATCGTGCACAAGCTGCGCGACGCATTCGCCGCGATCGGCAACAATCCGGACTTCCGGCAAAAGCGCATGATCGACGTCGCGCTCGAGCCGGTGTTCGACACGCCCGAGCAGTTCGCTGATTTCCTCAAAGCCGACCGCACCGCGTCGGCCCGCATTGTTCGCCAATCCGGCATGGAGCCGCAGTGAGGAGCGGCCGGTGAGGGAAGGGTTCTTGCGTTATTGCGCTCGCGCCTTGCTCGCCGCTTGTGTCGGCTTCGCCGCGATGGCGCCCGCACAGGCGCAATCGGCGGAAGAGTTCTTCAAAGGCAAAACGCTGCGCTTCACCGTGGTCTATGAGCCCGGCGGTACATACGACCTGTATAGCCGCCTTCTGATCACGCACTTGTCGAAGCACATCCCGGGCAATCCGCCGATCGTGATCCAATACATGCCCGGCGCGGGCGGCATGGTCGGCACGGTGAATTTGTACGAGAAGGCGGCGCGCGATGGCACCCAGCTCGGCATGCTGCCGCGCGACATCGCCGTCAACCAGATGCTGCATCCGGAAGCCGCGCGCTACGACGCCAAGCGCTTCACCTGGATCGGCCGCATCGCAAGCTATACCGGCGTGATGCTCATCATGAGCCGCACCGGCGTGAAGACCGCCGACGATCTGCGCCGCCGCGAAGTGGTGGCCGGCTCCTGGGGCAACACCACCGACAGTTTCGTGACCCCGACGCTGCTGAACGCCCTGGCCGGCACGCGGTTCAAGATCGTGACCGGATATCGCGGCGCCGCCGACGTCGATCTCGCCATCGAGCGCGGCGAAGCCGACGCCCGGGTCGCGTCATGGACGGCGCTGAAGACCACGCGCGGCGAATGGCTCAAGGACGGCAGGATCACCGTGCCGTTTCAAACCGGGCTCAAACGCCATGCCGATCTGCCCGATCTGCCGCTGATCAGCGATCTGGCGTCGAGCGACGACGGCCGCCGCATCCTGCAATTCATGAATTCCGATTCCAGTGTCGGCTGGAACGCGATAGCGCCGCCCGATGTGCCCGCGGACCGCGTCGCCGCGCTGCGCAGCGCCTTCGATGCGACGCTGCGCGATTCGGATTTTTTGGCGGACGCGCAGAAGCAAGGGCTTGAAATCGTACCCGGACGCGGCGACGAAGTGCGAGAGGTGGTCGAGCATACGCTTGCCACCCCGTCCACACTCGTCGCCCGTATAGCGGCTATCATCGGCGGACAGAACTAGAGGAGAGAGAATTGCTGATCGACTGGCACGTTCACATCAACGACCCGAAATTCATCGGCAAGCCGTGGTGGCCGGTTCCGGTGCCGATGACCATGGAAGACGCGCTCGAGGCCCACGCGCTCGCCGGCCTCGACCGCACCGTCATCAGCAACGCGGTGCATTACATCCGGCACATGGAGTCGGTGAAAGACGTCGTTGCCGCCATCGAGAGCTCGAACCGGCACCTCGCTAAATGCCGCGACCTGCACCCGGACAAGTTCGTCGCCATGGCGACCTGCGTGCCCAACGGCGGCGATGAATTCCTGAAGGAGCTGGAGCGTGCCGTGAAGCAGGACGATGCGCGCGCTGTCATCATCAATTCCAGCCATCACGGCCACTATCCGGACGAGGACGCGGCAAAACCGTTCTTCAAGCTGGTGACCGACCTCGATATTCCGATCTTCATCCATCCGGGCGATGCGACCACGCCGGCGATGAAGGATTACCGGCTGGCATCGAGCATCGGCCGCCCGGCGGACAATTGTCTCTCGCTGGCGCGGCTGATCGTGCGCGGCATTTTCGAGAAGTTCCCGACCGTGAAGATCGTCGGCAGCCACCTCGGCGGCGGCATCTGCGAGGTCATCGGCCGCATGGATTATGCCTATGAGCTGCTCGACTTTTCGGCGTTCCTCGGCCCCTACGAGCCGATGCTGATCAAGCATGCGCCGAGCCACTACCTGAAAATGTTCTATTTCGATTCCGCCTGCTACGCCGCGCCCGCCGCCGAATGCTGCCTGAAAACGGTCGGCGAGGATCATTTTCTGTTTGGCACCGATTCGCCGCCGATGGTGCCGTTGAAGATGAAGGGGCTGAAGATGATGGACCAGATCGGCATGACGCCGGCGCAGCGTGGCAAGGTGATGGGCGGCAACGCCGCGCGGCTGCTCAAGCTCAACTGAATAGGCACACCATGATCATCGAATGGCACACCCACATCTATCCGCCCGAAGAGGCGGCGGCCGATACGCTGACCTGGGACGGCAAGTCGGGGCCGACGTGGGAGGGGCGTTGCCCGATGACGTTGGAGAACGTGCTCGCCGCCCACCAGCGCTGCAATATCGACGTGACGGTTTTCAGCAATGCGGCGCACTACATGCGCGGCAAGGCGCCGTCGGAAGAGCTCAAGGCGGTGCAGCGCTGGAGCGATTACGCAGCCGAGATTCAGGAACAGCACAAAGGCAAATTCTACGGCTTTGCGACCATGCTGCCGTGCGGCGGTCCGGCCTTCATCAAGGAAACCGAACGCGCCATTCGCCAGCTCGGGCTGAAGGGCGTGCTCATTCACTCGAGCCATAAAGGCCACTATCCGGACGACGATGAGGCGCGGCCGTTCTGGGAGCTGATGCAAGATCTCGGGGTGCCGGTCTTCATTCATCCGCCCCATGTCGGTTTCGGCGAAGAGCGGATGAAGGAGTATCGGCTCGCGTCCAGCATCGGCCGGCCGGCCGATCTTTGCCTGGCGCTGTCGCGGCTGATCGTGCGCGGCGTTCTGGAGGATTTTCCGCGCGCCACCATCGTCGCCTCCCACGGCGGCGGCGGTATCTGCGAGGTCATCGGCCGGATGAACTATGCCTACGAATTGCAGGACGAGTGCTATTTTCTCGGCTCCTACGCGCCGATCAGGATCAAGCACGAGCCTGGCCATTATCTCAAACGCATGTATTTCGACACCGTGAGCTATCACCCGCCGGCGGCGCAGCTGGTCGTCGACACGGTCGGGCCCGACCATGTGCTCTACGGCAGCGACGCGCCGCCGCTCACCTCGCTCAAGCCGCGCGCCATCAAGCTCGTCGAAGGTTTGCGGGTCAGCGACGAGGACCGGGAAAAGATTTTCTGGCGCAACGCGGCGAAGCTGTTGAAGCTCGACGTGGCGCGTGTGTAGGGTAAGAGCGCATTTTCCAAGCGAGATTGCATATGTCTGAAAGCAAGAAAAAGTCGCCCGAGGAACTCCGCAGCTACCGTTGGCTCGGCAAGAACGATTTGCGCTCGTTCGGCCACCGCTCGCGGCTGCAGCAGCTCGGTTATGACCGCGCCGACTGGGTCGGCAAGCCGGTGATCGGCATCATCAACACCTGGAGCGACATCAACGCCTGCCATGGTCACCTGCGCGCGCGGGCCGAGGATGTGAAGCGCGGCGTCTATCAGGCCGGCGGCTTTCCCATCGAGCTGCCGGCGATGTCGCTCGCCGAGCCGATCGTAAAACCGTCGACCATGATGTACCGCAACTTCCTCGCCATGGAGTGCGAGGAGTTCTTGCGCAGCCATCCGATCGATGGCGCGGTGCTGATGGGCGGCTGCGACAAGACCACGCCCGGCCTGATCATGGGCGCGATCAGCATGGGGCTGCCGGCGATCTACGTGCCGGCAGGCCCGATGTTGCGCGGCAACTGGCGCGGCCACGCACTCGGCTCCGGCTCCGACGCCTGGAAATACTGGGACGAGAAGCGCGCCGGCCGCATCGGCGACGAAGAATGGAACGAGATCGAGGGCGGCATCGCGCGCTCGTTCGGCACCTGCATGGTGATGGGCACGGCGGCGACCATGATGGCGATCACCGAGGCGCTCGGCCTGTCGCTGCCCGGCGCCTCGTCGATCCCGGCGCCGGACGCCAGCCATCCGCGCATGTGCGCGGCGAGCGGCCGCCGCGCCGTCGAGATGGTGTGGGAGGATTTGACGCCGGACAAAATTCTCACGCCGGCTGCCTTCGACAACGCCATCCGCGTCCACATGGCGCTCGGCGGCTCGACCAACGCCATCATCCACGTCATCGCCATGGCGCGCCGCGCCGGCATTGCGCTCGACATGCAGCGCTTCGACGATATTTCGCGCCAAGTGCCGGTGATCGCCAACATCACGCCGTCGGGCAAGTTTTTGATGGAGGATTTTTTCTTCGCCGGCGGCCTGCGCGCGCTGATGGCGCAGATGAAGGATATGCTCGATTTATCCTGCATCACCGTCACCGGCCGCTCGCTGGGCGAGGCCATCGGCGACAGCAAGGTGCATCTGCCCGATGTCATTCATTCGCTGGACCAGCCGCTTTATCCCGAGGGCGCCACCGCGGTGCTCAAGGGCAACCTCGCGCCGCGCGGTTGCGTCATGAAGCCGGCCGCCGCCGAAAAGCGGTTCCTGCAACACCGCGGTAAGGCGATCGCGTTCGAGAATTACGACCACATGGCGCGCGAGGTGGAGCGCGACGACCTCGACGTTACGCCCGACCATATCCTGGTGCTCAAGAACGGCGGCCCGAAGGGCGGCCCCGGCATGCCGGAATGGGGCCAGCTGCCGATTCCCAAAAAACTCCTCAAAGCCGGCGTACGCGACATGCTGCGCATCTCCGATGCGCGCATGAGCGGCACCAGTTACGGCGCCTGCATCCTCCACGTCGCACCTGAAAGCTTTGTCGGCGGGCCATTGGCTTTGGTGCAGACCGGCGACGAAATCGAGGTCGACGTCGCGGCGCGGAAAATCCACCTTCACGTCAGCGACGAAGAGCTTACGCGCCGCCGCGCCGCCTGGACACCGCCGCCGCCGCACTTTCTGCGCGGCTATGGCGCGATGTATTCCGAGCATATCGGCCAGGCCGACGAGGGCTGCGATTTCGATTTTCTCGCGGGCACGCAGCGTACCGCCGAGCCGGAGATTCACTGAGGTCGTGCACTCCCTCTCGCCGCGTGCGGGGAGAGGGTGGGGTGAGGGGGCCTCCTCCGCTGGGCGCAGACTTGCGGCGCTCAGAATCGCAGAGAGGCCCCCTCACCCTCGTTCGCTCCACTCACTCGACCTCTCCCCGCGTGGCGGGGAGAGGTGGGCCATCGCGTGCTCCTGCGGGACGAATTACATTGAAGAAGTCGGGAGGAAATCAAAATGAAACCGAGTCGATCATGGATGCTGGCATTCATAGCTTTCGTTATGGTGCTCTTCCTTCCATTGCCCGCAAGCGCGCAAAGCCCGGCGTTTCGTGTCGATCCGTTCTGGCCGAAGCCGCTGCCGAACAATTGGATCCTCGGCCAGGTCGGCGGCATGGTGATCGACGCGCAGGACAATATCTGGGTGTTCCAGCGACCGCGTTCGCTCACCGATGACGAGAAGGGCGCTGCGCTGACGCCGCCGCGTTCGAAATGCTGCGTGCCGGCGCCGTCGGTGCTGGTGTTTAATCAAGCGGGCGATGTCGTCAAGTCGTGGGGCGGACCGGGCGACAATCTGGGTTACGACTGGCCGCTGCAGGAGCACGCCATCCTGGTCGACAACAAAGGCTTTGTCTGGCTGAGCGGCAACGGCAAGGGCGACAGCATGGTGCTGAAGTTCACCACCGACGGCAAATTCGTCAAACAACTCGGCAAGCGCGGCCCGCTGACCTCGAGCACGGATTTGAGCCAGTTCGGCCTGGTTGCGGCGCTCGAGCTCGATGCCAAGGCGAACGAAATCTACGC
>JBAUYI010000169.1:0-17635 GCA_049584715.1 Xanthobacteraceae bacterium | reverse complement strand
ACAAAGTGCTGTTCATCACCATCGAAATGCGCCACGCGCCGTTCTACGGCTGGATCCACGACCTGTCGGCGCAGGACCCCACCAACATTTTCACGCTCGGCGGGTTGATCCCGTTCGATCCGGCCATCATTCCGGTCATCGGCGGCTTCCTGCATCTCGGCTTCTGGCCGGCCATCATGGGCGTGACGATGTGGGTGCAGATGAAGCTCAACCCGGCGCCGCCCGATCCGACCCAGCAGATGATCTTCAACTGGATGCCGCTGATTTTCACCTTCATGCTGGCGAGCTTCCCCGCGGGCCTGGTGATCTACTGGGCCTGGAACAACTCGCTCTCGGTGCTGCAGCAGAGCGTGATCATGCATAAGAACGGCGCCAAGATCGAGCTGTGGGATAATCTGAAGCGCACGTTCGCGAAGCCCAAGCCGAAGACGCCGGCGGAGTAGTTTTTAAGCGCTTACATCGCTAATTCCGCGTCATGGCCGGGCTTGTCCCGGCCATCTACGTCTCGTGACCTCTCAGACTCGGATATGGTGCACCGCGAGAGCGTGCCTCCATTTCACCTCTCCCCAGAGGGGAGAGGTCGAGTGAGCGGAGCGAACGAGGGTGAGGGGGTTCGGAAGCTGGAGATTTTTCTCGTGCGCCCGAGCCCCCTCACCCCACCCTCTCCCCTCCGGGGAGAGGGAGTCGCAAGCCGTCGCGAGCACGGATAGCGGTGGCAGATCAAGATTGGCGCGCACGGGCGCCGTAGAATAGGCAATCCCCGGGATTGGTTTTCCTGTCCTAATTTACGGTCGTGCGAATCACACCGTGTTGTCTGTAAGCTTCCAACGTCGGCGAAATACCGACGTCCAGCTGGCTCGAGATAAAGAGCCCGCCACCTGCCGCGCACACAGTATCGGGCAGTGGGCCTTCGGTCGGAGCGGCGTGTGCAGAAGCAATGTCGTCACTTGCGACTGGCCGGCGTCCTGCTTTTGGCAATGGCCACGGGCGTCGCCAAGCCGGCGTTGGCGCAGATCAACTCCTTGAGCTTCAAGGGCTTCAATTACGTTTCCTATTACAACGGCGGCTATGCGAACGCCGACTCGCTTCCGGCGCTCGCGGGCACCGGAGCGAACGCCGCAGCGCTCGCCTTCGAATACGGCATCGACGTCAAGAACTCCGCGGTTTACGCCGATGCCAATTACACCGAAAGCCAGTCCGTCATTGCGGCGACCATCGCGGAAGCGAAAGGCCGAGGCCTTTCGGTCATGGTCCGGCCGCTGCTTGATTTTCTCGATCCCGCCAAGATCGGACCGTACAGCGTCGGCGACTGGCGCTCCACCTATAACCCCACCAACCCCGCGGCATTCTTCGCCAGCTATAAGACGATGATCGTCGCCATCGCCCAACTGGCGCAAGCGAACGGCGCCGCGAGTCTCAGCATCGGAGCCGAACTGGATCAGCTCACGGGCCCGGCCTACCTGTCCTATTGGACCGACATCATCACGTCCGTGCGCGCGGTCTTTTCCGGGAAACTGACCTATTCGGCCGATTGGGACGACAACATCTCGCCGTGGCAGGGGCAGCACGGGCTCTCGGCCGGTACCGGCAATCTCACGACGCAGGTGAGCTTCTGGAGCCAGCTCGATTATCTGGGCATCGATTGCTATGCCCCGCTCTCGGATGCCGGCAATCCGACGCTTGCCGGTCTGGTGACCGGTTGGACGTCGACGCCGAGCGATCCGACCTCGCTCGCAGTCACCGGCAACCAATCGCTGATCAGCTACTTCGCCGGCGTGGCGACGCAAGCCGGCAAGCCGCTCCTCTTCACCGAAATCGGTTACGAGAGCGCCAACGATGCCGCGAAACAGCCATCCGGCACCTCGACCAACGTTTACGACCCTGCGCTACAGGCGAACCTCTACAGCGCTTTTTTCGCGGCTTGGCAGCAGAGCGGCAATAATTCCCTGCTCGGAGTCTATTTTTGGAACTGGGATCCCAATGTCGCGGAAGTGGGTCCCGGCAATGGGCCCAATTTCAGCCCGCAGGGACAACCGGCCCAGGCTGTCGTCACGGCGAATTTCAGCGCGCCTGCACCGGCGCTGCAGGTCACTCCTGCGACCAATATCGCATCGTCCGGCAATCAGGGCGGGCCTTTCTCGCCATCCTCGTTTCAATACCAGCTGCAAGCGACGGCCGGCAGCGTAGGCTATGCCATTGCCGGGGTTCCGAGCTGGCTCACGGCGTCGTCGACGTCCGGCACCGTGTCGACGTCCGCAACCACCGTCACTTTTACAATCAATTCCGACGCCAGCACTCTTTCGCCCGCGACCTACAATGCAACGATCACGTTTACCGATACAACGAACAACAACACAGTCCAGACGACAACGGCCGTGCTCACCGTCAATGTGTTGAACCCGCCAATCAACTACACCCTCTCAGTCAGGGTATCCGGCAACGGCACCGTGACGAGTTCGCCGTCCGGGGTCAGTTGCCCGTCGGTGTGCACGATGAACTATGCCAGCGGCACGCCGGTGATGCTGACCGCAACGCCGGCGGGCGGCTCGATCTTCAACGGCTGGGGCGGCGCCTGCACCGGCAATGGCAGTTGCCTGGTGACCATGAACTCGCTCGAAAGCGTCACCGCGATGTTCTCGGCATCCGGCGGCGGCGGGCCGTCGTCGCAAACTTTTGTCTCGGCGACCTTGGGCAGCGATTCCAATCCGTGCACCCGCGTGTCACCCTGCGTGACCTTTGCTGCAGCACTGGCACAGACCGGTGCCGGCGGCGAGATCGACGTGCTCGATCCGGGCGACTTCGGTCCGGTGACGATCACCAAGGCGGTCAGCATTGACGGTGACGCAGTCGGTGTCGCCGGCACGATACCCTCCCCCGGCACCAGCGGCATCGTTATCAGCGCCGGCTCAAGCGACGTGATCAGCTTGCGCGGCTTGGTCTTCGACGGCGTCAATGCGTCCGGCACGTCCGGCGTCGTGTTCTTAAGCGGCGCGCGCTTGAACATCAGTCAATGCGTGTTCCAGGGTTTCACCACGTCCGGTATGACACTGTCTCCCGGCACCGGCAGCGCCACCGCGACATTATTGGTCGTGCAGGACACCGCGATTCTCAACAACGCGACCGGCATCTTGATCCGGCCGACCGGGGGCATCGCGGCCAAGGTGACATTGCGATGGCTTCGCATCGACGGCAATACCGGCGAGGGATTGCGGCTCGACGGCACCGGAGGCTCAGGCGCGATCAATGCCAGCCTCGCCGACAGTACGGCGAGCCTCAACGCCGGCAACGGCATCGACGCGATCAGTGGCCCGGGCAATGCGAGCGTGGACGTCATGCGCGTGGTCGCGGCCGCGAATGGTTCGGCCGGCATCCAGTCCAATCAATCGAGCGGCGGTACCGCGAGCGTGACCGTGGGCAGCTCAGTGCTTTATGCCAACGCGGTCGGCATCGAGGCGACCGGCGGTGCCGCCCTGCTCAGCTATGGCAACAACCAGATGACCGGCAACGCAGCGAACGGTAGCTTCACCGGTGGCGCTGCTTTGCACTGAACCAGCTGCGAAGAGAGGGAGTGCACGATCGTCGCGAGGATGACTTGGCTCATCCGCCGCCACTTCGCGGTTGCGGATCGAGATCAGGCCGCGCGGACGCGGGTGAAGAACGTCGCCACCTTGGTTTCCAGGTCGTGGGCGCGCGCCGACAGCCGCGCCGTCCAGGTGGTGATTTCGCCGACGGCGCCGGCGCCGCGGGTCACCACCTCTGCGGCGGAGCCGATTTCGCTGGAGGCCTGCGAGGTGTGGCCGGCGGCGTCCTGGATGCTTTCGGCAATGGCGCTCGTCGTCGCCGCCTGCTCCTGCACCGCCGACGCGATGCTGGTCGAGACGCCGGTGAGTTCGCCGATGGCGCGCGCGATCGAGGAGATTTCCTCGACCGATCGTTTGGTCGCATCCTGGATGGCGGCCACCTGGTGCGAGATATCGTCGGTGGCGCGCGAGGTCTGGTTGGCGAGCGTCTTCACTTCGGCGGCGACCACGGCAAAGCCCTTGCCGGCTTCGCCGGCGCGCGCCGCCTCGATGGTGGCGTTGAGCGCCAACAGATTGGTCTGCGCCGCGATCGCCGAAATCGCGCCGACCACGGAGCCGATGCGCTCGGCCGCATCGTCGAGCGAGCGGATCACGTCTTGCGTGCGCGCGGCGTCGGACGCCGCCGACTGCGCCATGCTCAAGCCGCGGGTCGATTGCTGGCCGATCTCGTCGATCGATTCCGACAGCGCCTCGGTGGCGGCCACCGTCGCCGCCATGCGTTGCGTGGTCTCGGCCGAGGCCGACGACGCCGACGCCATGCGGCCGCGGGTATCGTCGGCCACCTGGTTCAACGTCGAGCAGCTCGTGGTCAGCGAGCCGGAGGCTTCCTTGATCGCCTCGACCACCTCGCCGATGGCGCCGGCAAATTCCGCAATCGCGTCGTCGATGGCGCCGCGCCGCGCCGCGCTCGCCTGATCGGCGGCCTGGCGATGCAAGGTCATGGCGTTGGCGACGTCGAAGCTGATGGCCTGCGATACGACGCGGCCGCGCTCGGCAACTTTTGCGGCGGAAAACCGGTGCTTGCGCGCCAGCGCATCGAGCGCCGCCTTGAGCACGTAACTGCCGGCGGTAGAGCGCACGCGGGCGTCGAGCCCAATCGCCGCCTCCTGAAGCACGGTGTGCCGGCACGACTCGGCGTAGGCGCCATCGAGCTTGCCGCCGAGCAGCGCGCGGAAATGCGCGGCTTCGAGCTTCTTGTAAAGCTCGGCGTTCCTGGCGACGATCTCGCCGATGCGCGGCAACACGCGGACCGCGGTGATGATCTCGGCGATTGCCTGATCCAGCGTCGGTTCGATCACCGGCCAGGTTTCGGCGAGAATGCCGCGCGCCCGGCCGTCGAGGCTGTACATCTTGAGACGAGCCTCGAAGGCCTGCACCAGATCGGTCTGCGCCATGGCGGAAAAGTCTCAACCTCTCGTAGAGGCCCGCATGGTCTGTGAAAATCGTTGCTGTTGCGTTAACGAGTTGGTTACCAATCGCGCGAGCGCCTCGCCCGAACGGCGGAGTTATGACCATGAATCAACTGGAAGCCACTTCGAACGACATTCTTTTCGACCGGCATGATGGCATCGGCCGGGTGACGTTCAACCGGCCGCAGGCCCGCAACGCCTTCACCTTCGCGATGTACGAACGGCTGGCGCAGATTTGCGAGGAGGCCGATGGCGACCGCGCCATCAAGGTGCTGGTGTTCCGGGGCGCCGGCGACAAGGCCTTCGCCGCCGGCACCGATATCAACCAATTCCGCGAATTCACCACGCCGCAGCACGCGCTCGACTACGAATCCCGCATCGACCGGGTGCTCGGCAAGCTCGAAGCCTGCCGCGTGCCGACCATCGCCGCGATCAACGGCGCCTGCACCGGCGGCGGCGCCGGGATTGCGGCGTGCTGCGATATGCGCATCGGCACCAAGACGACCAAATTCGGCTTTCCGATCGCGCGCACGCTCGGCACTTGTCTGTCGATGTCGAATATCAGCCGACTCACCGCGCTGATCGGCCCGGCGCGCGTGAAGGATCTGATTTTCACCGCGCGGCTGGTCGGCGCCGAAGAAGCCGCCAGCGTCGGCCTGCTCAGCGAGATCGTGGAAGATGTCGCGGCACTACAGCAGCGCGCCGATGAATTGGCGGCTCTCATCGCCGGCAACGCGCCGCTCACGCTCAACGCCACCAAACAGGCGCTGGCCCGTTTGCAACGGCGGCTGTCCCGCGATGAGGGTGAGGATTTGATCCTGATGTGTTATATGAGCCGGGATTTTCGCGAAGGCTTGGACGCGTTTTTGAACAAGCGTCCGCCGCAGTGGAAGGGCGAATAGAGTTGGTGGCGCGCCCGAAGGCTGTCGGAGGCATTTGAGATTGACGGCGAAATGAAGGAACACGGCTGTCGCTATGTCATCGGTCGTCGCCGTCGACCCCGTGACTCGCTGCGCTCGGCCGCCGCGCCGACCACGCCTGCTGCGCCGCCTGTGGATTCGCAAAAAGAACAGCGCGGCCGCGGCACTCGGCTCCGCCTCGCACACGCGTGAGATGAGCGGACCTGCTTAACCCGGCGGGACTCTTCGTCGCCCCCGCTGCAACTGTGGAAGATGGGCTTTACTTGATCGACCTGGGGAATATAATCGCGCAATACGTAATCGTAAATTGTATATAGGAATCAGCGGGGTGTGTGTATGAGCCTTCCCAAATCGGAGCAGTTCGACACGCTGGTATCTTTGATCAAAGAGGTAAAGCCCGGTTTGAGCGACACGACGATCAACGCCGAAGACTCCTTGGTCGAGCATCTTGGACTCGATTCCTTGGATATTCTGCAACTGTCGCGCAAAGTAAATCGGCTGATCGGTATATTCGACATCGATTCATGGAGTTCCGGCAAGGGAACCGTCCAATCAATTCTAGATCAAATCAACGCTGAAGAAACGGTCTCGGAACCGCCGTCAATGTGACGACAAGATGACCGGGAGCCAAATCCGCACCGATGGCGCGCAACCGCGAGTTGCCATCGTGAGTGGCGGCTCACGGGGTATCGGCGCCGCCATCTGCCGGCACCTGGCAATGAACGGCTTATCAGTGCATCTCGTTTACCGGAACGCGGTCGCCGCGGCTGAGCAGGTTGTATCCGAAATCCGTGGCGCCGGCGGCAAGGTAACTCCCCATAAGGCGGACGTGTCGGTCGAGAGCGAAGTGAATTCGCTCGTTGAAGGAATCTTGGCACAGGAATTGGCCATTCACGTCTTGATCAATAACGCTGCGATCATCGACGACAAGCTTCTGGCGCTGACGTCCTTGAAACGATGGGAAAACGTGCTTCGCGTCAACCTCACTGGTCCGTTCCTGATGTGCAGGGCGGTGTTGCCGGCGATGCTGGAGCAATCCTGGGGCCGGATCATCAATATTTCTTCCAATTCAGTCCGCATACCGGGCGCGGGTCAATCGGCTTATGCGGCGTCAAAAGGCGGGTTGGAGGCGCTTACACGCGCTTTGGCGATGGAGGTGGGACGCAAGGGGATTCGCGTCAACGCCGTGGCCCCTGGCCGAGTGAAGACCGATATGACGGAGAATGTTGCAACCCAGTTGGGCGCAGGCGATTCGGGACCGCGTTGGGGCGTACCTGAGGATCTTTCTGGGATTGTCGGCTTTTTAGCTAGCGACCAGGCGGACTACATTCAAGGTCAAACCATCACGGTCGACGGCGGAAGATTGGTAATGCGCAGCGCTAAAAGCTAGAAGGATGGAGCGATCGTTGGACTGTGTGCTGCGAAGGGGGCGTAAAAAATGTCGAACGATATCAAGTATTGGGAAGATCTCAGATCGCCGCCGGTACGTCGATATGGGCCGCTGACATTCCCGACGGCGCTTTTGGATCAGTTGCTCGATTTGATGGGAGAAAAGCATCCCATCCACGCGAGTGACGGCTTTGCACAGTCGAATGACCGCAAGAAGCGGATCATCCCCGGAGGTTTCATTCACTCCATCACGTCCGGATGGATAGTGCAGCACGGTTCGCCCGTGGCCATACTCGGCTTGCGGTCAATGACCTGGGACTTCGTTCGGCCGCTCTACCCTGACACCTCCTTCTATTTCACGACGGAGACGAGCAGCGCCGAGGAAATCGACGACAAGACTGGAGTGGTGAATACCGTACGTCGCGTCTGCAACGAAAATGGCCAAACCTATGCGATCGGCCGAATGAGCGTTGTGATGAAACGACGCCCTACGAATATCGCTTCCTGATTGGAGTCGGATACTCAAGCTCGGCACAGTCACTGCAAGCGCAATAACCTGTAGGAATTAAGGAGCATTAAATGAGCCTCGAAGGGCAGCCTTTGAAGGGCAAGATAGCGCTGGTCACGGGTGGATCCAGAGGTATTGGCGGCGGCATCACGCGCAAGCTGGCTTCGTGGGGTTGCACGCTGTGCATCACCTATATCGATAGACCGGGGCCGGCAAAGCAAATAGCCGCAGAGCTGAAGGCGAAGGGTACTGACGTCAGCCTTCATCGAATGGATTCTTCCGCTCCCGACGACATCAAGGGCGTCATCGACAGCATCGGCAAGCTCCACGGAGATCTTCACATACTCGTGCACAATGCGGCGGCAACGAGATTCACTCTTCTCAAAGATGCTTCGTTGAGCGATTGGCAATTCGTCCAGGACACGAATGCTCGCTCCACTTTGTTGTTGGCGCAGAGCGCCCTGCCGCTGATGCAGGGGCGGCCGGGCGCTAGATTGATGACGATCACCAACTCGAACACGCAACGAATCCTGCGGAGGGCCGGACTATTCGCGGCCGCGAAGGCAGGCCTTGAAGCGCTGACGATCTATCTTGCCTATGAATTGGCTCCATACGGCATCGTCGTGAACTGCATCCGGCCCGGTTTGGTGAAGACCGGCGTGTTCAAGGTGCGCCCTGATTTCGAAGGCGGTATCGATCACGAGTTGAGTATCTCGCCGTGGGGGAAGGAGCGCATGACGACCCCCGCAGACTGCGGCGACGTGGTGGCCATGATGTGTCTCGATGAGGCGGGTTGGATCGCGGGTCAAACGATTACCGTCGATGGCGGCTTCAAGTGGTGGGGAAACCTGAGAGTGCGGCAGCAGCCGGGTCTGAGCGAGGAAAAAGAGTAGCACTTAGATGAGCGTCGAGGGCCACCCGTTGAAAGGCAAGGTAGCGCTCATCACCGGCGGTAGCCGAGGTATAGGCGCGGGTATAACGCGCAAGCTCGCCTCTTGGGGCTGCAAAGTCGCCGTCAATTATGTGGATCGACATGCCCCTGCCAAAAAGATCGCGGCCGAACTTGCAGGTCAAGGTGTCGAGGTCAGTCTGCATTGTGCGGACATATCGATTCCGGAGGAGATTGAGCGGCTCATGGGGGAAGTCGGTGCCCGCTATGGACATCTGAATATCCTCGTGCAGAACGCCGCGGCCAACAAGTTCAGTCAATTGGAAAAAGGGACGTTGGTCCATTGGGAATTCGTACAAAATACGAATGCGCGTTCCACATGGCTTCTGGCGAAACATGCGTTGCCGTTGATGAAAGGCCGAAGCGGCGCAAGATACATCACGATCACCAATTCGACGCCGCATCGAATAATCCAAAATGCCGGGATGTTCGCCGCCGCCAAGACGACGCTCGAAGCGCTTACCAGATATCTTTCATACGAATTGGCTCCGTTCGGAATCGTTGTGAACTGTCTTCGCCCCGGTCGCGTGAAGACCGGTGTCTTCAATGTGCGGCCGGACTTTTACTTTGCGGACGACCATGAGCACGCCGTTTCTCCATGGGGATCTGAGCGCGTCACCACCGTGCAGGACTGCGGCGATGCAGTCGCCATGCTGTGCCTGGACGAAGCGCAGTGGATAGCCGGTCAAGTGATACCGGTGGATGGCGGGTATGGTTTGTGGTGCAATCTGCGGCCGTATCAAACAGGCGGGTAGCTCAGCCAAGTGCGCAGGATTGGAGAAGGCCAGTTGGACAAGATAGTAGTGACCGGGACGGCTATCCTCTCATCCGCCGGCGTTGGAGCGAGTTCGATATTGGATGCCATGGCGTCCGGCACGCATTTTTTCGATCGTCAGCGGGAAGGCAAGCGATCCCTGCATCCGAAGTTTCCCTGGCCCGAGGCCAGTCTCCAGGATCCGGATATTCCGTGGCCTCAGGGCAGCGCTTGGGTGGACATCAAAAAATACGCGAACGCATCGGCCCACCAAGCCGTAGCGGTAGCACGGATGGCCATCGAAGAGAGCGGAGTGCCCGACGCAGTAAGCGGATTGCGCTGCGGAAGCGTCATGGCTTCGGGCAATCGCGCGGACGAGTTGAGTCCGATCTTCGGCAAGCTCGCAGTGTTAGCGCAAACCGACCCGAGGCCACTTGCAAAGCTGCTGTACGACGAGGTTCCGGACTACTCCTATTTACGCGGCATACCGTGCCAGAGCGGCCAGTTTGTCTGCCTCGCAGCGGGATTCAGAGGATCGAATGTCGCAGTCTACGGAGAAGCAGGGGTAGGCGGGCTCGGCGCTTTGGCGTTTGCCGTGCGCCTCTTGCAAAGCGGTGAATTGGATCGTGTCATTGTCGTGGGCGTTGGGATTCCGATCCCTCCCCCAATTTTGGTGGCGTTTGACAGACACGACCCGCTTGGAACCGAAGCGCGGCCGGGCCGGGGGCCATTTGACATTGCACGCGCCGGCACTTTGCTCGGTCACGGAGCGGTGGCCATCGTCATTGAAAGAGACGAAGTCGCTACTGCGCGCGGAGCACCGAGGCTGGCGAGCCTTCTGGCCTGCGAAACGATCAATGCATCCACGCGCGAGGCCGCACTCGACTTCGCGACCCGCATGGTACTCGCCGAGGCGGGACGGCCGCCGGACCTTTGGTGGGCTCATGGTGCGGGTTCCGTCCTCACGGATTTGACGGAGTGTCAAATCGTGGGACCGCTCGTGCATGCTCCCACGACCGCGAGTAAGGGGACTATCGGCAACACGTTCGAGTCGTCAGGTTTGATCGATCTGGCGCTGGCAGTGGAAGCCCTCAAGCGCGCGGAAGTCCCCCCGGTCGGCTTGTTGGAGAATCCCGATCCAGCCTTAGGCGGCATCGACTTCGTGGTTAAGACGTCCCGCCGTCTACAACAGGGACCCAAGACCGCGCTGGTGACGGCTCTGGATTATCGGGTGGCAGCCGCCGGTGCGGCTGTGATCGGCAGCATGGGCGTTTGATATGGCAGACAAGATCGTCATTAGCGGCATGGGTGTCGTCACCCCCATTGGAGATTCGGTCGAATCCTTTTGGGATGCGAGCCTTGAGGGCAAATCCGGTCTCCGGATGGAGGAACGGATGGATCTTTCGGCGCTGCCCTGCGGATGGGTAGCCGCCGTGGTACCCGAAGAGACCAAAAAGACCATCAAGGCTCGATGGGGCGAATCCAACCACGCCTGGGGTGATATCTTGATGCATGTGGCGGTATCCCAAGCGCTGGAGGATGCCGCCTTTGATGGCGGCCTGACGCGGCCGGCCGGTCTCGTATGGGCGAGAGTGTGGCCCGGCCCGAGCGGCTCGTTCCCGCAGGACTACGTCGATTACATGAAGAACGTAGGCGAACGATACACCGCGGTTGGCAGTGAGCCTGGGGACGTGGTTGCGTACTTGCGTGCAAAGCAAGAGAACACGCCTATGGAGGCGACTGACCTGTCCGCGTTCTCCACCGAACTCTCGGCAAAACTCGGCGTGCCACTGATCGCCGCGCGCCTCGACGCGACCTGCGCCGGCGGATTGCGCGCATTGATCGAAGCAACCCGGTTGCTCGAGATGGGCAAAGTCGACTTTGCGGTGGTAGCTGCGGTGGTCTCGCGAAGCAATCACTACACCCTTTCGCAATATGCGCAGCTGATGGCCCTTTCTCGATGGAAGAACCCGCCGGCGCAAGCTTGCATGCCCTTCGACAAGAGACGCTCGGGAATGGTCATCAGCGAGTCGTCCGGGGCGATTGTGCTGGAAAGGGCAGAGCATGCCCGCGCGCGCGGCGTCAAAGAAGTTCATGCGGAGATAGGCGGCTGGGGGTTGGCTGTCGATACCGATCATCTGACCGCCCCCAACATAGGGATGGTGGAGCGTGTGATGCGGATGGCCCTGGAACGCTCCAATTTAACGCCGGACGAAATCGATACGGTCAATGCGCACGGCACCTCGACGCGGCTGAATGATCTTACCGAGGCAAAGGCGCTGCACCGGGTTTTTGGCGAGCGCATGAAATCACTCGATGTGTGCGCCGTGAAGTCACTCACCGGCCACGGCTCGGCAGCTTCCGGCATATTGGAGGCGGTCATTGCCGCGTTGACGTTGTGCCGGGGCGTGATTCCGCCCGTGGTGACGTGCACGCAGCCTGACCCGGAGTGCAACGTCAAGACTGCGCTGACTCCCGTTCGACGACCCGTATCGACCGTGTTGAAGAACTCTTTTGGATTCGGCGGACAGTACGCATCGATGGTGTTCAAACGGCCTGAGAATCCACGTCCGTAGCGCCGCGCTCGTCATGAAAGATCGACCGAAAGAAGCACAAGCCGAGACGCCGTCGGTCTTCCGATCGGCCAAATCCAGCCTGCCGCTGGTCTGGGAACTGGCGCGTCCGAGACGTGGCCGCTTGGCACTGGGTCTCGCGTTGCTGCTGGTAAGCCGGGCGAGCGGTCTGGTCGTGCCGTACGCGCCCAAGCTCGTCATCGACAATATCGTAGCCCAGAGAGAATACGACCTTATCCCGCCGCTATTTGCCGCCTTGGTATTTTCCCTACTGATCCAGGCGGGGACTACCTACGCGCTCAGTCAGCTTCTTTCCTTGGAGGGGCAACGGCTGGTTACTGAAATGAGATGCCGCGTTCAGGCTCATATCAGCAGGCTTCCGGTTGCCTACTTCGACGCGAACAAGACCGGCCTGCTGGTGTCGCGAGTAATGAATGACGTTAGCGGAATCCGAAATCTGGTGGGTCAGGGCTTTGTCGAACTGGTCGGCAGCATGGTCACAGCGGCATTCGTCCTCATCATCCTGTTGCACATCAGCGTGCTGTTGACCGCGATCACGGTGGTTTTTCTGAGTGCGCTCTCTGGATTTTTGTCGTGGTCTTTTCGGGCCATAAGGCCGCTTTTCCGCGAGTCTGCGAAGATCGCGTCCGAGGTTTCCGGAAGACTCGTGGAAACCTTCAGCGGAATCCGGTTGGTGAAGGGTTACCGCGCGGAGGCGCGCGAAAATGACGTCTTTGCGTCCGGGGCGCAGCGTTTGCTGGAAAATGCCAGCAAGAGCATCACGATGGGATCGGTCATGGGAACCGTGGCCGTTCTGGACGTGAGGTTACTGAGCGCTGTGATCTTGTGCCTCGGAGCAGAGCAGACCCTTGCCCAACAGATTACAGTGGGCAGCTTGTTCAGCTTTCTCATGTATTTGACGATCGTCGTGGCTCCGATCACCCAAATGGCAAGCGTGGGCACGGAGCTGGTCGGGGCCTTGGCGGGTTTGGATCGAACCCGCGAGCTACTCGCGGAGCAGCCCGAGGATCGCGACCCAGACCGTACCATCTCCGTGCAGTCGGTGACGGGGCATATTGAATTTCAGGGAGTGTCTTTCGAATATCAGCCGGGTAAGCCCGTCTTGCGCGGCGTTACCTTCGAGGCCCGCCCGAATACGGTGACGGCGCTCGTAGGCTCCTCCGGATCCGGAAAATCGACCATCACCGCACTGATCGCAGCTTTCTATAAGCCAAGCCAGGGCACGCTGCTGGTGGACGGAACGGACCTCAGCCGGGTGCGTCTTGATACCTACCGCCCAGCCTTGGGCATGGTTCCGCAGGAGTCCTTCCTATTCGACGGAACTATTCGTGAGAACATCATTTTCTCCTGCGCAAACGCTACCGAGGAGGAAATTCAACGCGCTTGCCATATTGCCCATGTGGACGAGTTTGCGGAACGCTTTGAGAAAAAGTACGAGACCACCATAGGCGAGCGCGGAGTCAGGCTGTCGGGGGGGCAGCGGCAAAGAATATCGATTGCGCGCGCTATCCTGGCCAACCCCAAGATCCTGATGCTCGATGAGGCAACCTCCAGCCTCGATTCGGAATCGGAGGCCTTCATTCAAGACGGACTTCGCTATCTGATGAAGGGGAGGACAACGTTCGTAATTGCCCACCGGCTCTCCACTGCTCGGCAGGCTGATCAGATACTGGTGGTCGAGCGCGGCCAGATAGTCGAGAGGGGAACGCACGCGTCCCTCTGTGCTCAAGGGGCGCGTTATTTCCAGCTGTATTCAAAGCAGCACGATTTGCAGGCGAATACCTTCGAGCGTTCGAAGGACGATGGTGCGGAGATGAGGGGCCGACTGCGTGCCATCGGCCCGGTAGAACGGACCAGTCCCGACGATGGAGAACATAGGACCTTGAGCGAGCTGCTTTGAGCCCGGGCCCCGGTGCCGCAGGGCCCAATCTGAATCGTCTCGGCGCCGCAATCGTACGCGATACGGCGTCATCAAGCTTGATGATTTCACGAGAAATTCAGATGATGCGGTCAAATGGCGGAGATCGTTTCGCCCAGCGTGCGCAGCACGGCAGGCGCGTGGGTCGTAATGAAGAAATGATCTCCGGGGAACATGAAGCAACGAAAGGATCTCGTCGTGTACCGCGACCACTCCTCCAGTTCTTGTTTTGTCACGGTCTCGTCCCCATGACCGCCAAGCGACGTGATCGGGCAAGGGATGGGCGCACTTGCTCGAACGGGATACGTTTCCATCAGCTCGAAATCCGCCCGAAGAAGCGGGAGGAAGGTGGAAATCATCGACTCATCCTCCAACAGCTCCGGCGCGGTACCGTTGAACTTGCGGAGTTCCTCCACGAATGCGTCGCGCGGCAATAAATGCAGCGGCTTTCCCGTTCTCGAGATGTGCGGCGCCCGTGTTGCGGAGACAAATAAATGCGATGCCTTGAACCCGCGCTGCTCAAGACGTGCACAAAGCTCGAATGCGATTAACGCACCCATGCTGTGACCCAATACTGCAAACGGCTTATCGAGATGCTCAACGACCGCGCCGCTCAGTGCCGTTACCAACGCCTCCATCCGGCGAAACGCGGTCTCTGCGATGCGCGGGCCGCGACCGGGCAAGCGGACTCCAAACAGCTCTACGGTGTCCGGCAAATGGGACATCCACGCCCGATAGGGATACCCGGATCCACCCGCGTGCGGGACACAGAAAAGCCGCACAGAACTCGACCCGCGTGCCGGGTGTTTCTCGAACCACCTTGCGGTTTCACTCGACATCGCAGTTTGTTCTTACCGTTGCCGAGCGCAGGCGCCGGTACTCATTCGTGTCGTTACCCAATTGCACCGAGAGGTGCAGGACCGCTTCAATGACTGCATTGGAGATCAACTAAGAGGGAACGAAATGTCGGAGAGCTTGAAAGCTTCACATATCTGCAAGGATCGGTCAATCACTGGAAAAGATCGATCCGGCCCGTAGAACTCACGCCGCGGTTTGCGTGGCGATAACGGATGCGAACATGATTTCGAACTTATCTCGAGCCGTTGCGAACGGTGCGATTGACTCGCAAGACCGCCGGCCGACGGGGTCGGAGCGCAATCAGTTGTCATTTGCGCAGCAGCGGCTGTGGTTTTTGGCGCAATTGAGGGGGGCGAGCGAAGCATACCACATTTCGAGCGCGCTGCGTCTGGTCGGTTCGCTGGACGGCTTTGCGGTGCGCCGGGCGTTGGACCGGATTGTGCAGCGGCACGAGACGTTGCGCACGACGTTTGGGTGGATGGATGGAGCTCCGATCCAGCGCATCGCCGATGCCGAAGCGAGCCGCTTTGAGCTGCACGAGCAGGACTGGCGGGGTCGTGAGAATTGGCGCGAGGAGCTGGAGCGACTGGCGGCGGAGGAGCCGCGCAAGGCGTTTAATTTCGAGACTGGGCCGCTGATCCGCGGGCAGTTGGTGCGACTGGCAGATGAGGAGCACGCGCTTCTGATCACGATGCACCACATTGTTTCGGACGGTTGGTCGATGGGAGTGCTGGTCGAGGAATTCATCACGCTGTACGGCGCGTTTTGCGAGGATCGAGCGGATCCATTGCCGAGACGGGATGTGCAGTACGCCGATTATGCGAGTTGGCAGAGGAGATGGATTGAAGGGGGGATGCTGCAGCGGCAGGTCGAGTACTGGCGGAAGGCGTTGAGCGGAGCGCCGGTGCTGCTGGAGTTGCCGCGGGATCATGCGCGGCCTGCGCAGCAGGACTACAGCGGTGGCTTTGCCAAGATTGAGCTTGGTGAGGAGCTGACAAGGAAATTGAAGGCGCTGAGCCGGCGTCACAGCGCCACGCTCTACATGACGCTTTTGGGGGCGTGGGCGGCGTTGTTGGGGCGTCTGTCGGGCCAGCGGGATGTGATCATAGGCACGCCGACGGCGAACCGCGGACGGTCGGAGATTCAGGGTCTGATTGGTTTTTTTGTCAACACGCTGGCGCTGCGAATTGATCTTTCTGGCTCCCCGACGGTGAGCGAGTTGCTCGAGCGAGCCAAGCGCCAGGTGTTGGTGGCGCTACAGCACCAGGACATTCCCTTTGAGCAGATCGTGGAGATTATGCAGCCGCCGCGCAGTTTGGCGCATAGCCCGATTTTTCAGGTGATGTTTCAATGGCAGAACACGCCGCAGGTTGAGCTGAGCCTTCCTGGCTTGAGGGTGGAGCAGGTGCGAGCGGCCTCGAGCGGGGAAACGGCGAAGTTCGATCTGACGCTGTCATTGTACGAAGCGCAGGATCGCATTGCCGGGGGGATCGAGTACGCGAGTTCGCTGTTCGAGCATGCGACGATTGAACGCTACAGGGCGTATTTTTGCAGGCTGCTGGAAGCGATGGTGCGCGATGAGACGCAGGTCGTGGATCGCCTAGGGATTTTGGATGAGAGCGAGCGGCGCCAGCTGCTGTACGGGTGGAACGAGACCAGCAGTGCGTACCCGGCGGACCTGTGCATTCACGAGATCTTTGAGGCGCAAGTCGCGAGGAGTCCGGAGGCGCCCGCTGTGGCGTTCGAAGGAGAGCATCTGAGCTATGCGGAGCTGAACCGGAAGTCCAATCAGCTGGCGCATTACTTGCGCGAGTTGGGGGTCAAGCCGGACAGTCTTGTGGCCATCTTTGCGCAGAGGTCACTGGAGATGGTGGTTGCGCTGCTGGCGGTGCTCAAGGCGGGCGGCGCGTATGTGCCGCTCGATCCGGCTTATCCGCCGGAGAGGCTGAGCAACATGCTCAGGGACGCCGCGCCGGTGGCGATATTGACGCACGCGCCTGTGGCGCAGGGGCAGCATCGGGCCTGGTTGGAGCGCCTGAACGAGCAGGTGCCCGTGTTGGTTTTATCGGAGCAAGCCGCTGCCTGGTCGGTCCACCCGAGTGGCAACCTGGATCGGAACGAGGTTGGCTTGTCACCGCGGCATCTGGCCTACGTTATTTATACCTCCGGCTCGACCGGGATGCCGAACGGAGTGATGAACGAGCACCGTGGGCTGGTGAACCGCATTGCCTGGATGCAGAGTGCCTATGGGCTTGAGGCTCATGATGCTGTTCTACAAAAGACGCCCTTTGGTTTTGACGTGTCGGTGTGGGAGTTCTTGTGGCCGCTGTTGAGCGGTGCGCGGCTGGTGATGGCGCGACCGGAGGGGCACAAGGATCCGAGCTATTTGCTTGAAGTTTTGCTGAAAGAACGGATCAGCACCCTGCATTTTGTGCCCTCGATGCTGCAGGTCTTTCTGACGTACCTATCCGAACTGGGGATCAGTCAGAGCTTGAGTCTGGTGAGAATTGTATGCAGCGGCGAGGCGTTGTCTGCGCATCTGGTGCAACGCTGTCGGGAGCAACTGCCCGGGGTGGCTGTGCACAATCTGTATGGTCCGACGGAAGCGGCGATCGACGTGACGGCGTGGACGTGTCCGGAAACGATAACGGCAAAAAGCATTATTCCGATCGGTCGGCCGATTGCCAACACGCAGATCTACCTCCTGGACGATTGTGGCGAGCCTGTACCGGTTGGGGTGACGGGGGATTTGTAC
>JBAUYI010000168.1:0-1850 GCA_049584715.1 Xanthobacteraceae bacterium | reverse complement strand
GACGTAGCGGCTGTTGACGACGAACATCGATCCGAGCGGACAGAACGGGTCCGGGAAAATCGGGGTGTTGAGCACCATGATGCCGCGGAAACCGGAGTTGACGACGTCGTCCGCCTCGTACCGCGAGTTCGGCCTCGTCATGTACTGCTCGAAACCCATGAAATCGGTCATGAGCGCCGTCCAGTTCGCCGGGTTCATCACGGCGTAATCCGGGGCCTCGCCGCCGGCTCCCGCCTGGACGCGAGCCAGAATCTGCGCGCAGCCGACACGCGTGGTGGGCTGAGCGCCGGCGGCCGGGATCAGCTGCCCCTGCCACATCTGCTGGCCGGCGCGCGTGATGCCGCCATACGCCGGGGCGTTGGTGCCGTCGTCGTACGCCTGCGCCAGCGAATCCCATGCCAACGGGTTGGCGTAATTGTTGGTGAACAGCGTCTGGCCGAACGCCTGCCGCATCACGACCGCGGCGTCCGACATCACGGCGCGCAGCTTCGGCACGACAACCTCGGACGACTGGAGAATCGCCTCCATCCCGAAGAAGCCGATCGGCACCATGCCGAGCTTGAGGTTGAACTGTGCGTCCTGCAGCGCCGCCGCGTCGGTGGGCAGCGGGAAGTCGCCGCCGAACGAGCCCCAGCTGAAGGTGACGAACGGCGAACCCTGGATCGGAATCGTGATCTGTGAGATGCCGCCGCGCGCCGCCTTGGCATTCGACATGAACAGGCTCAAGAGGGGATGAGACTGGTAGATTTGCAAATACACCGCTTCGATGAACGCGCGCCGGGTTATAGCCGCTAATTGTGCACCTAAAGCACCCCCAGGAACAATCCCGCTCCCCAAAACGGGCGTCACGGCAGAAGTCGGTGTAAGCGCCAACGCCAGCTCCTATTTACGACGCGAACGCCAGATCGGCGTAGGTGCGACCCATCTCGCGGCCAACGTATTCCTTGGCGTTCGGGCCGAACGCATCGCGGATTTCCGCCTCGAGATACTTGCCCGGACCGTCGAGCCCAGAGTGGAGCAGCTTGTAGCGCTCCTGCTCGGACTTCTCGCCGGCCCCGGCGAAATTGAGAGTCGAGGAACCGTACAACGGCCCGGGAGCCATCACGGGCGGCTCCTGCGAGACGATATACGCCGCGGCCGCCACCGGATCGCCGTAGGCGCCGGTCTCCTTCATGCGGTCGACCACCTTCTGCCGGCCCTCGTCGGTGAGGTTGAAGCGTTTGCACGCCGCCTCGAACCGCTCCGCGTACGCGGAATCACGCTGCTCCTGCTCGCGCTTGACCTGCTCCTCGTCGCGCTTCTTCAGCGTATCGACGAGATCGCCGACCTGCTTGGCGAGCGCCTCATTCTGCTTGCGCAGCGGCTCGGCCAGCGCATCGAAATCGTCGTCGGGAACATGGCGCTCGGGGAACAGGTCCTTCAGATGCTTGCGCAGACCCGGACGAAGATTGGGATCGCCCCACGCCTTGGCGATGAGATCGCGCGAGCGCTGCAGCTCGATATCCTGCGCGGTGGGCTGCTGGGCGGCTCCAACCACTTAATTACTTGCCTCCCCACTTGCGCCCGGCGCCGTCGCGCCCGGATGCCCCGCCGCCGACGTGATCGAGCGAGCGAATTTTGTTTATTTCGTCTCCACCCGGCATCGCGGACTTTCGGGCGCCGATGCCCATCTTGTCGAAGTCGACGTACTCCATCATCGGCTCCGCGTTTTCTTGCGGCACATTGTTCGCATAAGGTCGAGGAAATTTCCCGTCAGCCATAACGATTCTCCTATGCGGCCATGGGCGGGGCGCCTGCGGGCGGACCCGGCGGCGGCGCGCCGCCCCCCGCCATCGCGGGAGGAACCGGGG
>JBAUYI010000167.1:0-10698 GCA_049584715.1 Xanthobacteraceae bacterium | reverse complement strand
CACAGACGCTGTCCAAGCGATCAAGGCCGCTTTCTGCGTCGGTGCAGCATTATTTGATCGCGAACGACGAGGCGGAGCTTACGGCGCGGCGATGTGCCAGACGCTGTTGACGCCGTCGCCGGTCACGTCGCCCGGCTTGGTATCCTTGGCAAACTCATAGAGCGGCTTGCCCTTGTAGGCCCATTGCTTGCCGCCGTCGTCGCGGGTGACGATGGTCCAATCGCCCGATGCCTTGGCATCGGCGTCCGCCAGCAGCGGCGGCCAGTTGGTGGCGCATTGGCCGTTGCAGTTCGATTTGCCGCTGGCGTCGCGGTCGAACGTGTAGAGCGTCAGGCCCTTGGCGTCGACCAAGGCCTTGCCCTTGGACGTATCGGCACTCTTCGCCGGCGCCGTTTGCGCCAGCGCTGTTGCGATGCAGATCGAGAGAATGCTCGCAGCGATCGCACCTGTGATCGATTTTCGCATGAGTTACCTCCCTTTGGACTGTAGCCCGGATTGAGCTGAGCGAAATCCGGGGAAGCCTCGCAGTCGAATCCCGGGTTTCGCTTCGCTCAACCCAGGCTACAGCTACAATTCAGCGCCCCGTCCGCGCCAGCGAATTCACCCAGCCGTGCATGCGCTTCTTGGCGTTGGCGATGTCCTCTTTGGAGAACCAGTCTTCGGGTTTCACTTTATCGACCGGATAGACCGGGCGCAGAAAGTCGCTCTCGTATCCGAACGGCACCGTGGCATCGATGCCCATGCCGCCCTCGAATTGCGTGTTGGACGCGGTCCATTGCCGGTCGCCCGCGGTCATGCGCTCAGCCGGCATGAAGGTCTGGCCGCGGCCGCCGGGGATCGGGTTCAAAATATCGCTGCGCGGATTCACCCGCGTGGTCAGGCACCACATGATGTCGTCCATGGAATAGGGATCGACGTCTTCGCTGACCGCGATCGCGAGCCGCATGCCCTGCGAGCACGACAGCGCGGCGGCCATGAAATTGCGCTGCCAGCCTTCGTCGATCTGGTGGCGCTTTTTCACCTGGATGATGCAGCCGCCCCAATCGGTCATGCAGTAGGGGATCACCACGTTCTGCACGATGCCCGGCTGCAGCCGGTTGCACAGCTCGTAGATCGCGGCCTCGCGCACGGTGGTGTCGATATTGTGGTCGTCGAGCATGTGGACGCCGAGGCAGAAGATGATCGGCTTCGATTCCGGCTTGCGCATGGTGATGCCGGTGACGTGGAAGGTCGGCGCCTTGTAGGACTTGCCCATGTAGCCGGCCCATTCCGGATGGAAGTGATAGCGGCCCTGCACGCCGGCATCTTCGGCTTCCTTGGTCTCGAAGCGGCGGTCGCGCGGATTGACGTAGCCTTCGAGCACCAGCTCGCAGTCGGCGAGTGCCATGGCGTCGACGGTGCGTGCTTTCACCAAGCGGATCGGCGCGCCCTGCACCGCGGACGCGATGCCGATCTCGTCGCAACCCATCGGCAGCACGGCATAGTCGAAGCCCGCGCCGGCCATCAAGGTGCACGCCGGCGGCACGCCGAAGCACATGGTGATCGGCACCGGCTGGTCTTCCTTGTAATATTTGTTGACCACCTGCCACATATGCGAGCCGGGCGAGATCTGGAACGTGCCGACATTGCCCCAGCGGAAATTCATGCGGTTGTAGCCGAGGTCGGAGCCGCCATCGAATTGCGCGCCGGTGACGCAGCGGATGCCGGAGCCGACGGTGAGCTCGGGCTCGTAGGTGGTATGGCGGATCGGCACCATCCATTTATTGACGTCGTCGGGCTTCTCGACGACGAATTCCTGGCACGGCGCCTCGCTCTGCGCGATCTCGACGGGCTTCACTGGATGCGACAGCGCGTGCGCCAGCTTGCGCACACGCTCGGCGTCGTCCTTCCAGCCGAACATGCGGTTGATGATCGAGATATCGCCGAACAGATTGGTGATGACTCTGTGGTTCGGCTTGCCCTTGACGTTGTTGAACAGGATCGGGCAGCCGCCATCCATGTGCTTCTGCAGACCGGTGACCTGCAGGTCGGGATCGACTTCCTTGTCGGTCTCGATCAATTCGCCGGCGGCGCGCAGCCATTCGAGCGTCGAGCGCAGGTCAAAAGCCTGGTTCGGCGTTGGGGGTGTTTGTTGTTGGTCCTTACGCAGCGGCTGTTGCATTGTCGGCGTTCCCATTGCATAGATTTCTAAGTAATTATCCGAAACGCACCGCGACCTGTCAACGCCGATGCCGCCGCGACCAGTATCGAAAACCAAGCTGCCGCCGCGCCGCGCCGGCGAGTTCCCGCCGCACTTAAGTTCCGGCTACCTGGTGCGCGACGCGCACCGTGCGTTTCAGCGACTGTTGGAACGGCGTATCGCGCCGTTCGGCGTCACCCGCGGCCAATGGTATTTTCTGCGCGTATTGTGGATCACGGACGGGCTTTCGCAGCGCGAGCTCTCGGCGCGGGTCGGCATGATGGAGCCGACCACGGTAATCGCGCTGCGCAGCATGGAGAAATTCGCGCTGATCCGCCGCGTGCGCGGCGACGACGACAGGCGCAAGGTAATGGTTTTTCTCACCGCGAAGGCAAAACGGCTGCGCGGCGAATTGCTGACGGTGGCGCGGACTATCACGGCCGAAGCAGAGGAGGGCATCGCGCCGCGCGATCTTGCGACGTTCCGGCGCATCGTTGCGCGGATGACTGAGAATCTCGATCGGATCGAGCGTTAGTGCGAGAGCGCGGTCAGGCGCGCCACCGGCTCGCCAAGCCCGCTAGGCCGAAACGCGTAGCGAGACCGGGCCTGTGCGTGGCGACGAATGCGGCCGACGCCTGGTAATCGACGTAGCGCGTCGTCACGGTGCGGCGCTCCAGATCCAGGATCATGTAGGTGGCGCGGCGTTCGGCCGAACGCGGCTCGCCGATCGTGCCCGGATTGATCAGGTAGTACGAGGTGTCGCGCAGCTGGACATGCTCGTCCGCGCTCATCGTCACGAGATTTCCCCGCAATTCGTAAACCGCGGCGTGATGGGTATGGCCGAAGGCGCAGATGTGCGCGCCGGACGAATGCGTCATCAGCGCGTCAAAACTTTGCGTCCGATGCTTGTCGCTGTCGAGCCGCACGCTCGCGCAATCGGTCTCGGGATGCAGCGCGCCGTGCACGGCAATGACGCGGTTGCCGATATTGGCCTTGAGCGGCAAACCGGCGAGAAAATCGAGATCGTCGTCGCTCAATTGCTGCCGCGTCCAGGCGACGGCGCGCGCCGCGGCGCTCGAGAACTTGCGCGTCGTGATGCGGCCGCAAACGGCGAGATCGTGATTGCCGGCGACACACACGCAATCGGCACCGCGAATGAGCGCGATGCAGGCGGCGGCGTCGCTGTTGTAACCGACGATATCGCCGAGGCAGACGATGCGGTCGATCGATCGCTCGGCAATGTCATAGAACGTCGCCTCCAGCGCTTCGAGATTGGCATGGATGTCGGACATGAGCGCGAGCCTCATAGGTTCGTCCACTCGCGCAGTTGCGCAGGCTTTTGTCCGCCATTTCCCGGCAGCAGGCGAAAGAGCGTTGAGCGCACGACCGGCATCGGGTCATTCCACGACAGTGCTGATTTCGCCTCACAACGGACCATCCAGGGCAACCACGTCGTCATCGGCACGCCGGCTGCGCGCGCAGCCGGCAAATCCTTCCAGGCGCGGCACCAACGCACGCCGACTTTCGCCGGCGTCGTCGCCAGCCGTCGCGTTCCGGTCAAATCGGCGTAGACCAGCGCCGGAATGTTGACGCCGGCGATGGCGGCAGGATGGTGCCACAGCGTGAAGCGGGGATTGATCTCCAACAGATGCAGCGCGCCCGTTTCATCGCGCTTGAAATCGAGCTTGGCGACTCCAGTCAGTCCGAGCCGCTCGACGATGTCGCGGCCTTGCCGTTGCACGTCCGCCGCGGCTGTGATTTCGAGCGCCGTGGTGTGGCCGTAGGCAACCGGAAAAGTGCGGATCTTGCGGCCGGTGAACTCGCCGGCAATGCTGCCGCGCCGATCGACGTAGCAGTGATAGCTTTCGATTTGCGCTTCGGCACCGGGAATCAGCTGTTGCGCCAGAACGTCGACGCCGGCGTGGAGCAATCGCGGCCACAAGGCCCGCAACGCATCGATGTCCTTCACTTCAAGCGCCTTGCGCAATCCAAAAACGTCGTTCCAGCGCGCCAGCCGGGTCAGCGGCTTGATGACGACGGGGAAGGCAAGGTCGAGATGGTCGGGCTCCACAGCGACGGGATGAAACTGGCGCGCGGGCGGCACCGGCAAGCCGTGGCGTTGCGCCAAGTCCTGGAACCGCGCCTTGTCGAGCAGGTCTTCGACCAGGGTTGCGTCGGCGATGACGAAGCGAAACGATTTTGCCAGCCGTTCGCGGTGGCGCGAAATCAACAGAAGCTGCGCGTCTTCTTCATAAAACAACACCGGCTGTTCGCGCTGGACACTGCCGAAGCGCTCAAGCGCATCGATGAGCGCGCCGGTATTTTGTGAGAAATCATGCCAAGGCAGGCGCGCGCGTGCGAAGCGCGAATAAAGCGAAGGCACGCCCGGCCGCGTTACCACGGCGCAGGGAATGCCCGCTGCCGCGATCGGCTGCAACAGATCCATGTCGCCCATGACGCAGGCGAGCGCAGGTTGCGGCTGCGCCTTGGCGGCGCGGTTCGCTGCCGACCCTTGCCGCGGCGATGCCTTCGGGTGCGTGAGCGCGCCGACCGTGGCGCGCAGGCGCGAGGCTAGCTTCCAGAGCGACGGCGTTTGCTTGACGAAGCGCTTGAGGCGGCGCCGCGCCGTCGACGCGGCACTCACCGGCCAACCGCGCCAGGTCGCCGGAGCGCTGTGATCGTAAAGTTTGACGCTGGTATCGGACCATTCGTCCTTGTACGGCTCGTCGCCGATGGTGAAATCGAAGCGTCGCATACCGAGCTTGATGGCGTGCGCAAGCAGCTCGCGCAGATGCAGCGCCCCGGGTCCGTAGTGCGACACCGCAGCGTCGTCTTCGTAGCTCGCCAGCACATGATAATAGCAATCGCCGAACAGAATGGCGAAATTTGCCGCCGTCCAGGTGTCGCCGACTTCGACGCGGCTGATGTGGAAGCGGTGGCGGATTTTCGGATTTGAGGCGAGGTCGAGAAAGAATTCGCGCAATCCCGGCCGCGCAAAAATATCGCGAATGCCGCGGCGCGCGAAGGCGCGATGCTTCTGATCGATCAAGATCTCCAGCGTGCGCCGCGCGTCCTCGATCTCGGTCGCGGTGACGAAGCGGACTTCGCCGTATTCCGACATATGCCGGCGCTTGGCGCGGTCGCGCCGGCGCGTCGCCGACGAGCGCTTGGCGAAATAGAATTTCTCCCAGTCGTCGCCGAGTTGCGTCAGATGCGCGCCGGAGGCATTGGCGGTGACGTCGAGAGAGAGGAACGGATTGGCCTGGGTGCCGACCATTTGCGGCATTTTCTCCAGCTCGATCCAGTCATGGCGCAGCCGTGGATCGCGCTGCATTTGTTGGCGCAGCGCGCGCCAGGCGGCGAGGAAGCGCTCGGGCGAGACGCGCTGCGAAAAATCGCGCGCCAACAGCGGCGCGTTGTAATCGCACTGTTCCTGGCCGAACCAGCACAGCCGCCTGATGCCGCGCTCGCGGGCGATGGCAAGCGGCAGGATGAACGCGGTCTCGCCATTCGCATAGGAACCGACGACGATGACGGGCCGCACGCCGTCGGGCCGTCCGATGTGCCGATACCACGTGGCGAGCCAATCGAAACTTTGGAACGCGGTGCAGTCGGCGATGTCTTCGAAGCGGCGCCACTCGCTTTCCGCCGCCTCCAGATTGTCATGGATGACGACGCCGAGATCGTGCGCGAATTCCCGCGACAACGTCGCCAGACGCGCCACGGCGGCATGTCCGGCTTTCGCCGGCACATCCGCAGTCCCGTACGCCTGTACTGGTGTCGCGCGTGTCACGGTTCACTGGACGGAATGAGAGGCCCGTTCAAAGTGATAGGTGAGAATCGCTAAGGATGCATCGCCACGACGGTGCAATAACTTGTTAAGGTAAAGCCGTCCTGAAGCGGGTTTACCTTGAATCTTGGCCCATTCACTCAAAGACGCGGCAGGGTTGCGCATGGAACCGCAATCGGTTCGCATTGCGGCCTCGGCGCGTGCGGCGTTTGGTAACGTTGAGACCAGGCGTCGTTCGTGAAGGATTGGCGGCCAGGGAGGATCACATGAAGACGATTATTGGGCTCGGCGTTGCCGGTCTGCTGACCTTGCCGCTGGCTCCTGCAGCCCATGCGCAAGCGGGCAATTATCCCGAAAAGCCGGTGACGATCATCGCCGACGCGGCGCCTGGCGCCACGCCGGACGTGGACGCGCGTTTCGTTGCCGAGGGCTTGAGCAAATTGTGGGGCCAGCAGGTCATCGTGATCAATCATCCGGGCGCCAACGGCAGCATTGCCGCGCGCACCGCAACCGATGCCATCCCGGACGGCTACACGCTGTTCATGCCGGCGCTATCGACCTTCGCCTCGCTGCCGTCGGTCGCGCCTAATCTGCCGCTGAAACTGCCGCGCGATTTCATCCCGATCGGCTATACGGCGGAAAATCCGATGTTCTTTGCGGTGACGCCGTCGCTCGGCGTCTCGACCTTGCCGGAATTGATCGCGCTGGCCAAAAAGGACCCGGGCAAGATTTCCATTGCGGTGACCGGCGTCGGCCGGCTCACGCATCTGACCGGCCTGGTGTTCCAGGATCGCGCCGATGTCAGTCTCTTGCCGGTGCCCTATAACGGCGGGCCGGCGGCGGCGCTTGCCGACGTCGTCGGTGGCCGCGTGTCGATGATCATCGAGGGTTATTCGGGCATCGTCGGATCGGTCAAAGCCGGGCAGGTGAAGCTGATCGCGGTGGCGTCACCCGAGCGGCTGCCGCAGTTTCCCGATCTGCCGACCGTGGCCGAGACCATTCCGGGATTTGCCGCGCGCGGCTGGCAAGTGCTGGTGGCGCCGCTCGGCACGCCGGCGCCGATCATCAGCAAGATCAGCGTCGACCTCGCCAAAGTGGTCAGCGATCCGGACTTCAAGCAGCGGCTCAGCAATATCGGCAGCTATTCGCGCGCCATGACGCCGGAGCAGGTTCTCGCCTTCGTCCAGAAGGAGCAGGACACCTGGCTGCCGGTGCTGCAGAAGATTTCGCAGAAGTGACGGCTCGCGGTTAGCTGAGCGCAGTGCGGCCTTGATCGCTTGGATGCTCGTCGTTCTCAAAATATTATTGGCCCTCTAGCGCCGCCGCGTCGAAAGGCCGACCAGCAAAAACGCAATGGCTCCGGTGGCGGCCGCGAACCCGTGCATCATGTGAACGTGCGTCGAGCCGGCGACATAGCCCGGCAAGAATTCCGGCAATGAGCCGCCCGGCAGCACGAAATACATGATCGCGACGATGACGCAGATAATGCTCAGACCGTAGGCGAGCGTTTTCACCGCAAGTCTCCCCTGTCAGTTCCCGGCAATGCCGCAGCCCCTCATTTGGCCGCTGATTGCGCATGCGACCGCAACCAGGCTTGCGCAATCGTGACGTCCGCTTGCGACAGCTCATGGCCGCTCGGCAAGGTGCGATGCTCGACACTAGCACCATATTGCTGCAGCAGCGCCGCCAGCTGCGCGGCGCCTTCCGGCGTCATCATCGGGTCGCTGGCGCCGGAATCGATCAGGACCGGCTTGCCGGTCAAGTCGACCGGGGTCGTTTGCGCCAGCGGCAACGTCGCCCGCAGCAAAATGGCGCCGGCCAGCGTCTGCGGCCGCAGCAGCAACAGTGCCGCGGCGATATTGGCGCCGTTCGAATAGCCGAGCGCGATCGGCGGCGCGATGCCGTAATGGGTACGCGCCTGTTCGATGAAATCCGCGAGTTCCTGGGCGCGCTGGCGCACGTCGTCTTCGTCGAACCGGCCTTCGGCAAAGCGCCGAAAAAATCGCGGCATGCCGTTTTCCAGGACTTTTCCGCGCGGCGACAGCAACGGCGCTGCCGGCGCCATCATGCGGCCGAGCGGGATGAGGTCGTTCTCGTCGCCGCCGGTGCCGTGCAGCAACAGCAACGGGCGTGCGTCGGGCTCGGCGCCTTTTTCAAAGCGATGAATGAAGGACAGGGGCAATGCCTTGGCCATCAAGCCGTCCGTTCCGCGGCTTGCAGGTCGGGCAGCACCGCTTCGATCTCCTTGCGCCGCGCCTCGAGAAACGGCGGCAGTTTTAAATCGTGGCCTAGCGTTTCGACCGGTTCATCCACCGCGAAACCCGGAGCATCGGTTGCGATCTCGAACAGAATGCCGCCCGGCTCGCGAAAATAGACCGAGCGGAAATACTGCCGGTCGAGCTGATGGGTCGGCCGCAAGCCGAGATCGGCGACGAGCTTTTGCGCCATCGCCGCTTGGCTCGTGTCGTCAGCGGCGCGGAACGCGATGTGATGTACCGAACCGCGGCCGAACCGCCCAGGCAAAAAACCTTTCGCTTCGCGAATATCGATCACGCCGCCGACCGGCTCGCTGGTGCGGAAGCGGAAAAGCGTTCCGTCGCGGCCGCCGTCCTTGAAACCCAACACGTCAGTCAGCACCGCGGTGGTTCGCGCCGCGTCTTCGACCATCAGCGTGACGCCGTGAAAGCCGCGCACCGCGTGCTCGGCGGGAATGGCGCCGGCGCTCCATGCCGGCTCGGCTTCGGATCCGGCCACGCCGACCAGCGCCAGGCTCATGCCGTCGGGATCGGTGAACGACAGCACCGTGTCGCCAAAACGCTTTTCCGGCGCCTCGTGGGTTACGTCATTCTCGACCAGCCGGTGCGTCCAATAGCCGATCGCGCTTGCCGGGACGCGGAATGTGGTCTGCTGGGCCTGGCCGACGCCGCCGCGCCCGGGTGCCGCATGCTCCCACGGAAAGAACGTGAGGATGGTGCCGGGATGGCCGACCCGGTCGCCATAATAGAGATGATAGGTGCCGGGATCGTCGAAGTTCACCGTCTTCTTGACGAAGCGCAGCCCGATGACGCGGGTATAAAATTCCCAATTGCGCTCGGCCTTGCCGGAAATCGCCGTGACGTGATGGATTCCTGACATGGGTCTATCCTCCATACAGAGCAGGAACGAAGGCCACGCGGTGATATTGTTATCGGAGCACGGCAACGGAGCAAAGCCCATGAAACTGGGTGTCGTCGGAACGGGCAGTGTCGGCTGCGCCATCGCGCTAGCCGCGGTCACGCGCGGCAGCGCGCGCGACATCGTGCTGGTCAATCGCACGCGCAAGACCGCCGAAGCGGTCGCCACCGACATCCGTTACGGCACGCCGCTCGGCCCAAAGGTCGATATCAGCGACGGTGACTACGACGCGCTGTCCGGCGCCGGCGTGATCTTGATCACCTCAGGCGTCAACGAGAAAATCGGCGGCGCCACCGACCGCAACGATCCGCAGGGACGGCTGAAACTCCTCGACAAGAATGCCGCGATCTATCGCGATATCGTGCCGAAAATCGCACGTGCCGCGCCGGACGCGGTGCTGGTCGCCGTCACCGATCCGCCCGATCCGCTCGCCGATATCGCCCGCGCGGCGGCAGGGCACCAGCGCGTGCTGAGCGCCGGTACGTTCCTCGATACGTTGCGGTTTCGCGTCCATCTCGGCAAGCATTTCGGCGTCGATCCGGCGCAGGTCGAGGCGCAGGTGATCGGCGACCACGGCACGTCGCAAGTCTTTCTGTGGTCGTCCGCGCGCATCGCCGGCGTGCCGATTACGGCGCTGCTCGACGAGCGCGGCGAAAAGCTCGACGACGTGCGCGCCCAGCTCGAGCGCGATGTCCGCTACGCCAACATCACCATCATCGAGGGGCACGATGCCAGCCAATACGGCATCGGCATCGTGTCGGCGCGCATTGCCGAAATGGTGTTGCGTGACGAGCGCGCGGCGATCCCGATCGGCAGCTACCAGCCGGCGTTCGGGGTCACGCTGTCGTTGCCGAGCATCGTCGGCCGCACCGGCGTGATGTCGGTGTTGCAGCCGGAGCTGTCGGCGGAGGAGCGCAAAGGTTTGGACAAGAGCGCCGCGAGCCTGAAGGCCGCGCTGGAGCGCGTCAGGTAATAGCGCGCGACCTTCATCCAGCACGGCGACGGCGATCGGATTGTTCCGATCGGCGATTCGGCAATGCTCGCGCCCGCGCCGTGGTCCCCGTCAGGGCTTGGCCGGTCTGCGATCCTTTGCGCGACCTTTGGCTGGAGCATCCGCGATGCGCGCGCTCTTGCGCAACGCCGCGCGCAGGTCGACCGGCCGGCCGTGTTTTTTCAAAACATCGGCGAAAGCCTCATCGGCCAATTCCTGAAATGTCATCATGCGATCGCGCGCCAGCAAATCGAGCGCCGCCCAACTCTCGTCGTCAAATTGCACGCGTTTGCCGGGCATTTGTGCGTCTCGTTGAAGTCGCGGCTATTTCTTTTTCGGAACCTTCTTGCCTTTTTTGCGCGCCTTGGAGAGGCCGATCGCGATGGCCTGCTTGCGGCTCTTCACTTTGCCCCCTTACCGCCCTTGCCGCTCTTGGCCGTGCCGCGCTTATAGCGGCGCATTTCGTTTTTGACGTCGCTGCCGGTGCTCCGCGAATATTTTCGCTTTCGTTTCTTGGCCATGTGATTTCCTCCAAACCATCAAATTCCCGCGGCGAGGAAAGTT